>JAUNGW010000036.1 GCA_030524245.1 Eubacteriales bacterium | reverse complement strand
ACGAAGCGTATGCTGGAGATCCTGACAAAGATCACCAAGGGTCAGGCCTCCATGGAGGATCTGGATAAGCTGGAAGAGCTGTGCCATTACGTAAAAGAAAACTCTGCCTGCGGACTTGGCCAGACCGCGCCGAACCCGGTGCTGTCCACCCTGCATTTCTTCCGCGATGAGTATGAAGCCCATATCAAGGAGAAGCGCTGCCCGGCGGGCGTATGTAAGGCTCTTCTCTCCTACCACATTGACGCAGACAAGTGCCGCGGATGTACCCTGTGCGCACGAACCTGCCCCAACAACGCCATCATCGGCTCTGTACGGAACCCGCACATTATTGATCAGGACAAGTGTATCAAGTGCGGCGCCTGCATGGAGAAGTGCAAGTTCGGCGCGATCTACAAACAGTAATGGAGGAGAATGGATATGGAGAATATTACAATTAAAATCAACGGCATAGAAGTAAGCGCTCCAAAGGGCTCCACCATTCTGGAAGCAGCCAGGCTGGCCCATATCGAGATCCCGACCCTCTGCTTTTTAAAGGAGATCAACGAGATCGGCGCCTGCCGGATGTGCGTGGTTGAGGTAAAGGGCGCGAAGAGCCTGGTGGTATCCTGCGTTTACCCGATTAACGAGGGCATGGAGGTCTGGACCAATACTCCCAAGGTTCTCTCCTCCCGCAAGAAGACGCTGCAGCTTCTTCTCTCCAACCACAACCGTTCCTGCTTATCCTGCGTCCGCAGCGGAAACTGCGAGCTGCAGCAGATGGCAAGGGAGCTTGGCGTGGAGGACGAGGGCTACTACGACGGAGATCTTACCCCGTCCGAGATTGACGACAGCGCGGTTCACATGATCCGCGACAACAGCAAGTGTATCCTGTGCCGCCGCTGCGCGGCTGTCTGTGAGAAGGTGCAGAATATCGGCGTAATCGGGGCAAATGAGCGGGGCTTCGCCACCTTCATCGGCTCCGCCTTCAACATGGGACTGGGCGAGACCAGCTGTGTATCCTGCGGCCAGTGTATCGCAGTCTGCCCCACCGGCGCCCTTCAGGAGAAATCCCAGATCGACGAGGTGCTGGCGGCCATCGCAGATCCCGCAAAGCATGTGATCGTTCAGACGGCTCCCGCCGTGCGGGCGGCTCTGGGCGAGGAGTTCGGTTATCCCATCGGCACCAATACCGAAGGCAAGATGGCCGCGGCCCTGCGCAGAATCGGCTTCGACAAGGTATTCGACACCAACTTCAGCGCGGACCTGACCATCATGGAGGAGGCCCACGAGTTTATCGGGCGGGTGCAGAACGGCGGAAAACTGCCGATGATCACCTCCTGCTCCCCGGGCTGGATTAAATACTGCGAGCACTACTTCCCGGATATGACGGAGAATCTTTCCTCCTGCAAGTCCCCGCAGCAGATGTTCGGCGCCATTGCAAAATCCTACTACGCCCAGAAGATGAATCTGGATCCGAAGGACATCGTTTCCGTTTCCATCATGCCCTGCACGGCAAAGAAATTCGAGGTGCAGAGGCCTGACCAGGCGGCCAACGGCGTTCCGGATGTGGATTACACGCTGACTACAAGAGAGCTTGCCCGGATGATCCGAAAGGTGGGGCTGCGGTTCCAGAATCTGCCGGACGAGGGCTTTGACGCTCCCTTAGGTCTTGGCACCGGCGCTGCCGTGATCTTCGGAACCACCGGCGGCGTTATGGAGGCGGCTCTGCGTACCGCGGTAGAGACTCTGACCGGTGAGGAGCTGGCCAGCCTCGATTTCAACGATGTCCGCGGCATGGAGGGCATCAAGGAAGCCACCTACTCCGTGGCCGGCATGGATGTAAAGGTTGCGGTGGCCTCCGGCCTGGGCAACGCCAAAAAGCTTCTGGATAAAGTAAAATCCGGCGAGGCTGATTACCACTTTATCGAGATCATGGGATGCCCCGGCGGCTGTATCAACGGCGGCGGACAGCCCCAGCAGCCCGGCTACGTGCGCAACACCGTGGATATCCGCGGCCTGCGGGCGAAGGTGCTCTACGATTCCGACAAGGGCAACCCGATCCGCAAATCTCACGAGAACCCGGCGATCATCGAGCTCTACGACACGTATCTTGGCAGGCCCGGCAGCGAGAAGGCCCATCATTTGCTTCATACAACTTATATCAAGAGAAGGATCAACGAGATTTAGCTTTTTACACAGCCAAAGGGGCGGGAATGCAAAGATTCCCGCCCCTGGCTGTATCTTGATCCATATGCTTCTGCAAACCCGCTGACTACGGATCTACAGGTTCTTTCTTGCTTCTCCGTTCCAGACTCCGTTCTGATCCACGTACCAGCCGTCGATCCATGTGTCTGTCACAAGCGCTCCTCTCTTTCCGTCAGAAACCGGATTAAAATAATACCATACGCCATCGATCTGGGTCCATCCGGTCTTCATTCCTGTATTAATATCTATATAAAAGGTTCCGCCAAGATCCGGATCCTGCACCCATCCGCTGGCTGCATAGCCGTCCGCTCCAAAAGCATACCAGGTGTGATTTACTTCCTCCCATTTCATATGCTCATGGACTGCTCCCGTCTCATCTGTATCAACATAGCCGGCTGCAAAGCTGCCGTCCTCGTGCTGAAGTCTCCAGTGCGCCGCGGAAACTCCGCCCTCTGAGGTTCCCGGAGTCTCCTCTGAAACCCAATGCCCGGAAGATGTGTCTCCGGAGCTTCCGGTTCTTTCCCCGGAAACGATTCCAGCGCTGCTTCCGGCTGAGCCGCTGCCACCTGAGCTGCTGCCTCCGGAACCGCTTCCCCCTGAGCCTCTTCCGGAAGATGCCGGAAGCTTCGGCAGAAGGATCTGAAGCACGCCGCTCTCCAGCTGTGCATAGCTGCTTCCAGAGCCTGCTGACAACAGCAGCTCCAGCTGATAAAAGCCCTCCTGTTCCTGGCTGGACGCCTGGTATGCCTCATTTTGAACGGTGCAGGAAACCTGCTCCGGTATCCGCTTATCCAGTATCGCCTTCACTGCTGACTCAGCTCTTTTCTGCGTCATCCGCGCCGTTCCCTTCACTGCCGCAAGATCCTCCTGAATCTGTCTGAGAATCAGCTCCAGCTTCAAAACATTTTCACTGTTTTCATCCGTCATGTAAGACTCAGGCTCAATCACCAGCGCAAGGGGCGCAGTGGTCACCGCATATGCCAGCTCTCCTTCGCCTCCTGCCAGCGTTACGGTAAATTCAAATCTGCCCTCCGTGCCCGCCATCTGGGTCAGGCTTCCGGCGGCAGCCGGCGTGTAGGAAAGCTTCGTCACTGTCAGGGGGAACTCATCATCGTATTTCTCATAAACGGCACGGCGGATATACTGCTCCATGTCTGCCTCCGACTGAACGTCCCTCTGCTTCATTCTGTATGAAATACCGCTGATTCCCGCTGCCAGCTCATCCGCCAGCTCCCGGTTGTTCAGGTCAAAATTGCCGCCCTTTACCGCTGCTGTCAGCTCCGCATACATCTCCGGATTTGCCGACGCCGCCATTTTAAATTTCAGCACCTGATCCTTCAGAGTCACCACTGAAAGCTTCCAAACCTCCATCTGGCTCATCTCATCGTCCGCAAGCTCTGTCTCAGCCGGCTCCTCCATGCCCAGAATCACCACACTGTCCGGAACGGGGCTGCCGTCCTCCATGGAAACACTCCAGTCAGAAGACAGATCCACGTTGATGCGGTCTGCCCGGACGGCGCTTTTCACAGTAAAGCTCTCTCCGCTGTTTACCGTCACGCTGTCAAAGGTCTTCTCGTTAATGGTCGCTCCGCTGATGGCGTCCACAGTCACCACGCCGGACGTATTTTCATACGCCCCGATATCTCCCTTTCCATTGAAGGGCCTTGCATTTCCCTCCCGGTCCTCAGACGGCAGGTACATATTTCCCGCCTCAATCTTGTCGATGGCCGGATTGGACGCGTTGGACTTCAGCTTCAGAAGATACGGCGCTTCATTTTCCGAACTTTCCAGCCAGCTCTCATAATCTCCCAGGCTCTTGTCAACTCTGGTCGTCGTGCCTGCAAACCGGTTATCGCCGTTGGTTTCTCCGATCAGATTCCATCCGCCGTCTATATCCGCCGCCGCGCTGGCCATGTAAACATCGTTGGTTTCTCCAAAGGAATTGGTATTTCCCACTACAATGCTGTTGGCCAGATTGCTGGTTCCGCCGCTTCCAATGTAAATGCCGCTTCCGCTCTCATCCGCCTGATTGCCCACAATCGTGCTGTTTAAAATATCCAGTCTGGACGAGCTTCCGCTGTTTGAATAAAAGGCTCCGCCGTACTGCCAGGAGCGGTTCCCGTAAAATACGCAGTTGACCAGAGACAGATCTCCGGAGCCGGACTTATAGATGGCGCCTCCGTACAGTCCCGATTCATTTCCTTCAAAGGTGCAGTTATAAAATTCTGCCTTGCTGTTGCTGTTCACGTCCACCGCGCCGCCCTTCATGGCTGAACGGTTTCCGATAAAGCTGCAGTTTTCCACCCGGGCGGTGGTTCCGTCCCGCAGAGACAAAACGCTTCCGTCGTGATCGGACATTTTCGCGTTTTTAAAGGTCAAATCGCGGATAACGATCTGATCCGCTCCAATATACATAAAGCCCGACTTGTGGTTAAAGTCGATGGTGTGGCCATTTCCTTCAATGGTAAAGGACTTGTCCTCCGAATATTTCAGGGAGGCGCTGCTCATGGCGTCCAGAGAAATATCTCCTGTCACGTAGATGGTTCCCTGATCCTCTACCCCGTAAATGGCGTCAATCAGCGCTCCCGCCGTATCCACGGCAGGCAGTCCGGTCTCCAGCCGGCTGATGGCCTCCTCCGCCGCTGTCAGTATCTCATAGTTGGAAATATCACCGGCTGTCAATCTGTATTTTGCCAGCAGGCTGTCAACCTGCCTGCGGATCTGCTCCACAAGGCTCCGGTCTGTCAGCTGAAGCTTATCCGAATCCGGAATTGCTGTAATCAGGCTCTCCACATAGGCAGCCGGATTTCCCTTCAGCGCAATTCTTATGGAATCTGTCAGAGACGGATCTGCCTCCGCCGTCGCGGTGAGTATCACCGTGCAGTCCTTTGGCGACCACATTGTCACAGTTCGTCCGCCTTCCCAGATCATACCGTTTACGCTGCCCTCGGCCTCTGTATCAAGCCCCTGAACCGTTATCTCGGAATCTAGCGGATATCCGGAGGCATAGGCGCCGTCCCAGCGCACCGTGTAGTCGTAAACGCCATCCTCTTCTCCGCCGATCCGCCAGGAAAGCGTCACCGGCTGACCGCTTGCCGCATCCAGCTGATGCTCTCCCTGCACCTCGAACACGGTCATCGGAGCAAACTCAAACTCATAAGCGCCGATATCTCCCTTCGCGTTCTGCGGACGGGACGTTCCCAGCTGATCTGTTTCCGGAAGCCATGGATTTCCTGCCGGAATCTGGTCGATAAACGGATTGTCCGCCGTAAACAGCAGTCTTCCGACTCCGTCCCCGCCGATCTCCATCCAGGAATCCCAGGAATTATAACGGGTATCGATCTCGGTTGTATCGCTGGAAAATCCAGAGCTTTTTCCCAGGTTGTCCACCGCGCTGATACGGTTATATCCCTCGTCCCGGATCGATGTTCCGCTGGAGGACAGGTAGATATCATAGTTCTCCTTCGTACTTCCGCTGCTGTTGCCTGCCAGAATGCTGTTGGCAATCCGTCCGGTACTGCTCCTGCCCAGATATACCGCCGCACGGTCACTGTTGGCATAGCTGTTTTCCATCATTGTGCAGTTGACCATGGAGAATCCATAGCCCCGTTCTACACAGATGATATATCCATTCTTATGCGTATGCCGGTTTTTCACAATACTGCAGTTTTCCAGCTCCAGGCTTCCGTTCTCCACATAGGCCACACATCCGTCCACGCTGGAGGAAGAGGAAAATGCATTCTGAACGGTCATATTCTGAAGCTTCAGGGTGCTGCCGGAGGTTACGTGGAAAAAGCTGTACTTTCCAGCTCCATCCAGCACATGGCCCTGACCGTCGATGGTTATATTCTTGCTGATATTGATCAGCCAGCCGGAGGTGCTTCCGCTCTCCGGGGTAATGTCCGCTCCCAGATACAGGGTATCTCCCGTCTCAGCCTCCGAGATTGCTTCCAGCAGCTGATCCATGTCCTGAATGTTGCCCTGCTGGTCTTTTAACTGCTGAATTCTCGCCTCAGCAGCCGTCAGCTTCGCGTAATTGGAAATATCCGCATCCGATAAGCCGTACTGCTCCATCAGCGCATCCACCAGCTCACGGATTCCGGCAACCTGCGCCTCAAGTGCACTGGTGATCCGCTCGGGAAGCTCCGCGATCCTCTCGCTGGCAAGCCGCGCCGGATTGCCCTCTACAGTCAGCTCCGCCTCAGCCATAATCTCCTGATCCGTCAGGGATACGGCACGGATACGCACCGGTATGGCCTCCGCAGAAATGATATCCAGCGTATGCTCTCCCTGGGAACCCTGATCCTCACTCTCGCCTGTTCCCTTCACCAGAATATTATCCGGAAGCTCCGTTCCGTCCGCTCCTGTCACAGACCAGATTACTCCATAATTGAAGTTATCGCCCTCTTCACCTCCGATGGCGTAGGAAACCGTCACCGTTCCATTCTCCTGAACCGGCGTCCCCAGCTCCAGCTCCGTCACATGGGAATACTCGTTCAGCTCATAAGCGCCGATATCTCCCAGCTCGTTTTTGGGCCTGTCCATTCCTCTCTGGTCTGTCTCCGGCATCCAGGTATTCCCTTCGGGGATTTTATCCAGCGCCGGACTGTCAGCTGTTTTTAAAAGAGGCAGCCCCATCTCCTCCGGATCGTAATCCGAGGCGTCCGTCATCCAGCTCTCATAGGAAGCCAGCTCCGGATCCACCACCGAGGTTCCCGAATCAAACAGCGATGCATTGGACGCTCTTCCAATCAGGTTATAGCCCTTATCCTGCACCGCAGAGCCGTCCACATCCGTAGAGCTTCCCACGATAATATTGTTGGCCAGCTGCGCGTTTGTGTCTGACAGCCGCAGCGCCTTCCCCGGGTTGTCCACAACGGTACAGTTTACCATGGAAAATTCCCGTCCGCTGCTGATATAAATTGCTGCGCTGCTGGACTTGTTGTTGATAATCGTGCAGTTGGTCAGGGCCGCGCCGTCACCGGCCTTGGAACCATATGTATAAATCACACTGGCACGTTTGCTTCGCTGCGCCGCATTGGCGACAGTAATATTTTCCAGAGTCAGAAAGCCTCCGCTCCGGATTACGAAAAATCCATACTCCCCATTGCCGTCCAGCGTATGTCCGTTTCCGTTGACTGTAATATCGCTGGTTACACGTAAGGACGCGCTTGATACCGCGTCAATGTCATTTTCCAGGTTTATCACCGTGCCGTCTGAGGCATTCTTCACCGCGTCCACCAGCTCCTCATGGGTGGATACGGAAATTTCCCGGCCTGACGCATACATCGCTGCCGGCAGCAGCATATTGGAGCCGCTGGCCAGCTCAGAATCCATCCCGAAATCCGCATCGGAATCCGATGCCATATCGGAGGCCGAGGCAGGCTCCCAGTCCTCCTCCCAGATCGCGTCCTCGTCCAGAATTTCGTCTGTGTACAGAGTCTCATCCAGGCTTTCCGGCGCCGCCATTACAGTCGGCGCCATGGTCTGAAGAACCATCGTGCATACAAGAGCTGCCGCAGTCCATTTTCTCATATAACTCATCCCATCTTCCCGCCTTTCTTTTTTTATTAGGTGCAACTAACTATTGCGGTGGTTATTATAGCACTCTGTATACACTCTTTCCACCATGATCGGGGGAATTTGATGGGCTTTTTTTCTCAAATAAAGAAGCCATTGCAAAAGCAGATGTTTTTCTGCCCTTGCAATGGCTTCCTAACTCTGTTCCTTATCCGGCTTAATCCTTCTCCCTCTGCTGTATCTCCGCAATCAACTGCTCTACTGCAGGCAGTTCCTCTTCAATCTCATCGGCGATCTGGAGCGGCGTTTTTCCTTTGGCAAGCTTCTTGGCAACTAACTGCCGAAGCGCCTCCCTTCGTCCCTGCTCAATTCCTATTGACAAAATGCTCATCCTTACGCTCTCCTTTAATGGCTCCGGTGCATCGGCAGATCATCCAGCCCCTTCTCCTTCAAATTCGCGAACACCTGCCGTCCATCGGCCTGGCCGATCAGCAGATCTCTGGCCTTCTTGGCCTCCTGCTCGCTCTTATGCTTGCTGGGGCCGCCCACACAGCCGCCCACGCAGGCCATGCCCTCGATAAAGTCCGCCGGAAGCCGGCCTACCTTCAGGAGCAGAAGGGCCTTCTTGCATTCGGCGGCGCCGTTGCACTTCATCACGTTGGGCTCGATTCCTGCGTTCAGCTCCTTAAAGCACTCCACAACAGCGCCGGTCACGCCGCCGGAATTGCCGAAGCGTTTTCCAAATACAGAGCTGTCCTGGTAGCTGTTCTCCTCCGGCTCCAGCTCCACGCCTTTGGCCCGCATCATGGCGCGGATCTCGCCAAAGGTCATGGCGTAATCGGCGTTATCCTTGATATTTAAATCCAGAGTCTCGCTCTTCTTCGCGATGCACGGCCCGATAAATACGGTGACAGTCTCCGGGTTCTCGCGCTTCAGCATACGGGACACGCCGCACATGGGAGAAACGGTGGTGGACATATTATCCAGAAGCTGCGGAAAATGCTGCTTGATCATATTTACAAATGCCGGGCAGCAGGAGGTGGTCATCTTCTTGCCCTCCTTGTAGGCCTCTGCCCACTCCTGAGCCTCTGCGGCAGCAGTTAAGTCTCCGCCCAGGCCGACCTCGATCATATCGGCAAAGCCTGTTTTCTTCAGGGCTGTTCTCCAGCTGGCCATGGTGATGTCCTGGCCGAACTGACCCTCTGTTGCCGGGGCAACCATGGCAACCACGCGTTTTCCGGCGCGGATCATCCGGATCACGTCAACCATGAAGGTCTTGGTGCCGATAGCGCCGAAGGGGCAGCTGTGAATGCAGGAGCCGCACTGAATGCACTTGTCCTCATCGATCACACAGATGCCGTACTCATCATAGGTAATGGCGTCCACCGGACATGCCTTTTTACAGGGCCGCTCCAGATGGGCAATGGCGTTGTAGGGGCAGGCGTTGGCACACATGCCGCACTCCTTGCACTTGTTGGGGTCGATGTGGGCGCGGCTCTCGCCCATGGTAATCGCGCCGAACTTACAGGAGTTCTGGCAGGCCTTTCCCATACACTTACGGCAGTTGTCGGTGACGGTGTAGGAAGCGATGGGGCATTCCTCGCAGGCCGCTCCGATAACCTGAACCACATTTCTCGTGTCCTTGCCGCTGGTGGGGCACATACCCTCCGCCAGGCGGACCCTCTGGCGGATGATCTCCCGCTCTTTATAAATGCAGCAGCGCCACTGAGCCTGCGGTCCCGGGATCATCTTGTAGGGAAGCTCCTCCCGCTTCTCCTCCAGCTCTCCGTCCCAGGCCAGCTTTGCCACCTCATACAGCACTTCGTGCTTGATGCGTAAGATTGTTGCGTCATTTGTTACCATGATTTCTCCTCCTCATATACTCCTATTCCATAACAGCTCAGGACGGCTGCCCGAACCGTTACCATATCTTATATAAAAGCCCCCTGCCTCATCTAATAGTAAGTGACAGTGACTTTCTTTCCCATTTCCTCTGTTACGTGCTTTAACTGCTCCACCAGGTTCTGGCGGATGCCAAGGTCAAAGGGCAGTCCCGGGTTCTGGTAAGCGCTGTTGATGGCCTTGCCCACGTACAGATGAAGCTCCGTACAGTCCTCGATCAGCAGCTTTGCTACCATGGAAGCGCCGTTGGGCTTGTCCAGCTCCAGGAAAAATTCCTCGGAAACCGCTTCCTTTTTCACATAGCTCCGCAGAAGCTGAACCACCCGGTTCAGAGTCAGCACGCCCTCTGTTACAAGATCCATGCCCTCCATATAGGCAATGGGCGGGATCTCCGGATCCGCATAATCCATGGACACATCCAGAGGCCGTTTCAGCACCCTGGATACGATGGTTGCGCTTGTTCCGCCGCAGACGATATGGCGGGTCGTGTCATCCCCGCTCATAAAAGCAGCCACCATCTCCTCGTCCTGAGCCGGATCCTGGGGCGGTCCGGTCATCAGATGCACCGGCTTGGCATTGATAATGCGCATACAGGCCACGGTGGTGTCATCTCCGGGCCGGTACTGATAAAGCTCATCGCAGGCCTGGCAGATCGCCGCCGCCAGGCGCATGGCCGACACCGTCAGCCCGTACTGCTTCACCGCGTAGGACGCGATGTCCTCCCACAGCCAGCCGAAATTCAGCAGCTGTCCCACGCCGGCATGAATCGTTCCATCGCTCATCAGAATCAGGGCGTCGCCCTTCTGAACCTGGAACCGGTACTCATTGATCTTTTTGCCCTCCACCTCCCGGATATTCTCCGGAATCGGCATCAGCCTGCCGTTGCGGATAAAAATGCAGCTGGGATTGTCAAATTCCACCAGGTAGGCTTCTCCGCTGTGGAACACCTGCAGAATGCTGAAGGTGGCGTAGGCCACCTGCCGCACCTGGCAGATGGGCAGAGTCTGCACAATGGTCTCCACACACTCCTCCAGCGTCGCGCCGTTTAAAAACATGGTCCCCAAAATCTTGGAGGTCAGCGTGGCAAGGATATTGGCCTTTACGCCGCTTCCCATGCCGTCCGCCAGAATCAGAATGTGGGAGTCCTCCGTCTGGAGCATCTCCACCTTGTCCCCGCAGAGCACCTCGGAAAATTTATTCAGGCTTTTGTAAGCAACGTCTACGGTAATCTCCATCCTATATACCTCCGTCGCCGTCCTCAAGCAGACTCTTGCACAGCTTCGTCAGCGTAGTTTTCGTCTCCGCCGTGGTCTCTCCGAGAAGGCCGGCGATCTCCTGCGCCACCATCATCTGCTTGTGGATCACCTTCTGGGCCAGATCGATGGTATCCAGCTTCTTCTCGTAATCCAGACGGGCCTGCTCCTCCTCCTTGGTAATGTCGATAAAGGTGGCAAGCACCGCATTTTCCTTTTCTATGTATACAATGTTCTGAAGGGTGTCCAGATGGAGGTCCGGATAGCTGACCTTCTTTCCATGGATGTTCTGGTGCGTGTCCAGCACCCACTGGAAATCCGTGGTGTCGATCAGCTCGTACAGATACATCTGCAGCGCCTCCGCCCTGGTCTTTCCGAAATACTTCTCGCCTACGGCGGAGTACTCCATAATCTTCATGTTCTCATCCACGATCAGCACCACATTCGGCGAGGTCTCCATCACCAGGTTGGCGAAGGACTCAGACTTCTCGTACATGAACGGAATGCACATGTTAAGCTCCGCCTTCTTCTGGAAAACGGCAATCGCCTTCTCCCGGCAGGTGGGATATCCGCAGGCGCCGCAGTTTAACTCGTCCTCCGGATGCAGCTTGCCTGTCATGGCCAGAATCTCCCGGATCTGCTCCGCCGTGGGAACCGGATCCTTCGGCGAGTGATCGGAAAATACCTTCTGCAGGGAAATGGCGTCGATCACCGGGCCGGTCTCCTCCTCGGGCACCGGCTCCCGCTTAATGGCCTCCTCCATATCCAGCTTCACCTTGAACCGGGAAACGCTGTGATCCGTCACAGCCGGCCCCTTGATACAGCCGCCGTAGCACATGTTCATCTCAATAAAGCAGCCCCTGATCTCCCCGCGGATCATGCTCTCGCACAGCTCCATACAGTGCGTCTCGCCGTGCACGTAGAACTTCCGGTAGCTGTCCGTCTTCTTCTCCGTGGCCATAACAGAGCTGACCACGCCGCTGGACACCGGATACAGCCGGTTCACCCGCGGATTCATATAAGTGAAGGGAAGATCCTCGCAGTCCTCGATCACAATGTCCTCTTCCTTCAGCCAGCGGTTGATATCGTTAAAATTAAGAACCGCGTCGATAAAGCCGCTGTGCCGCTCGTCCTGGGCCTCCTTCTTCTTGGCGATGCAGGGCCCTAAAAATACCACCTTCACATCCGGCCCCATCTGCTTTTTGATCATCATGCCATGGGCGATCATGGGAGATACCACCGGCGCCAGATAAGGAATCAGCGACGGATAATACTTCTCGATCAGATCGTTGACGCTGGGACAGCAGGTGGTAATAATATTTTCCATGGTCCCCTCCCGGAGCAGTCTGGTATATTCCGCAGTTACCAGCGCCGCGCCCTCCGACGTCTCCCGCACATCGGCAAAGCCCAGCTCCATAAGCGCCGCCCGCACCTGTCCGATAGTCTTGTACTTTAAAAGTCCCATATATGCCGGGGCGATGGACACCACCACCTGCTCCCCCCGGGCAACCATAGCCTTCACCTGTCCCAGATCGCTGACCAGAGTTTTCGCCGACTGGGGACAGATCTGCAGGCAGCGGCCGCAGAGCACGCAGTTGTCCGGCATAATCTCCGCCCGTCCGTCCTTCACCATGATGGCCTTGACCTCGCAGTTGCGCACGCATTTGTAGCAATGCCGACACTTCGTGGCCTTAAAGTCAATAATTGCCATACTTACAGCCTCCCGAGAATCTCTTTGTTAAAGAACTCCTCCGCAGTTTCCGGCGACAGGGAAAAAAGCTCTCCCTCCACTGTCACACACACTCCATTGACGCAGTTTCCGCTGCAGAACGCGCCGTTTAAATCCACCTTGTCTGAAACTCCGTTCGCCTTCACCAGCTCCTGCAGCTTCTGGATAATCTCACGGGACCCCTTCAGATGACATGCGCTTCCAATACAAATCGTAACTCTCATGACCCTTCCCTCCACATGCTTGAAAATATGTAAATATCCTGTTCACTCCTGATTGTCACAGTTACTTTCATTATCTCATATTGACATATTTTTATCAATTAGTTTTTTGTGAAAATCCCTGTTTTTTATGGCATACACAGAAACTTCTGTGCTATAATGAGGGTGTTCGCGCTTACCAGACGGGGGGAAAATCCATGCCGATTTACATAAGACCCGCGGTGACGCGGCGGAAAGTGAGGATCAGATTATGAAAAGAAGAAACATATTGTCACTGCTGCTTGCCGCTGCAGCGGCTGGCTCCATTTTAACAGGCTGCTCCGGCTCTGCTCCGGCCCAGTCCACCGCCGCTGAAAGCACAGCAGCTTCCTCCGCGGCAGAAACCGCCACCATCGAGCCCTTCACCCAGGAGGAAGCCACGACGGACAAGGAGACCGCCGAGGCCAACCCGTCCGCTCCCGGAGCCAGACAGCCCGTTGACCCCAGCGTCACCGTCCGCGTCGGTTCCTTAAAGGGCCCCACCTCCATGGGACTTGTGGAGCTGATGGACAAGTCTGAGAAGGGCGAGGCCCTCTGCAGCTACGAGTTTACCATGGTAGCCGCCGCCGATGAGCTTCTCGGCAAGATGGTCAGCAAGGAGCTTGACATCGCTCTGGTTCCGGCCAATGTGGCCAGCGTCCTCTACAACAAGACCGAGGGCGGGATCAGCGTGATCGACATCAACACCCTGGGCGTTCTCGATATTGTGGCTTCCGATGATTCCATCAAATCCATGGCGGATTTAAAAGGCAAAACCGTTTACGCCACCGGAAAGGGAACCACGCCGGATTACGTGGTTCATTACCTGCTTCAGGCAAACGGCCTGACCGATGAGGATGTGAAGCTGGAGTTCAAATCTGAGCCCGCCGAGGTCGCCGCCCTTTTAAAGGAGCAGCCGGACGCCGTTGCCATGCTTCCCCAGCCCTTTGTAACCGCCGCCTGCGCCCAGAATGAGAACCTGAAGATCGTCCTGGATCTGACAAAGGAGTGGCAGGCTGTCCAGGGCGAGGGCGGAAGCCAGTTAGTCACCGGCGTAACCGTTGTCCGCAATGAATACCTTCAGGAGAACAAGCCGGCGGTGGACGCCTTCCTGGCCGAGCACAAGGACTCCGCCGCATTCGCAAACGAGGATCCGGACGCAGCCTCTGAGCTGATCGCCGCAGCCGGCATTATTGAAAAGGCGCCTGTCGCGAAGAAGGCTCTGCCCTACTGCAATATCGTCTGCATCACCGGCTCCGATATGAAGGAGGCCTTAAGCGGCTATCTCCAGGTGCTGTTTGACCAGGATCCCCAGTCCGTAGGCGGAAAGCTTCCGGAGGACGGCTTTTACTACACGGCGGAATAAAAAAGAATCCTGCTGCGCAGGATTCTCCGCCTGCGGCGGGTCGCGTCAGCGGCATTATTCCATTCCGCCGCAGTGCGATCCTTTGCGGAGCGTTTTTGTATCATAGGACGTACTTTCCTATGATAAAGAAGCGGCGCTTTGCATCATGGCAGCCGCCTGACGGCGCCGGACTGCATCTATTATCGTAATTATTCAGGGAGCGGCTATGAAACATCGGACATCACTGCGAAGAATACTGATTATACTGTTCTGGATTCTGCTGTGGCAGGCAGCCAGTCAGATTATCCGAAACGATATTCTTTTTGCGGGGCCGATGGACGTAGTCCGCTCCCTGTGCCGTCTTCTGCCCACTGTGGATTTCTGGGCCGCCATAGGACAGTCCTTCTGCAAGATCACCCTGGGCTTTCTCGCCGCCTTCCTCTGCGGAATCCTGCTGGGAAGCCTGGCCTTCCGGCTACGCCTTCTGAAAGACCTTCTGGAGCCGCTGATGCTGCTGTCCAGATCCATTCCCGTGGCGTCCTTCGTGATCCTGGCTCTGATCTGGGCCGGCTCCGAAAATCTGTCCGTGTTTATCTCCTTTTTGGTGGTGCTTCCCATGATCTATGTGAACACGCTGGCCGGTCTGGCAAGCACCGACAGGCAGCTGACAGAGATGGCGGAGGTATTCTCCTTAAGCCTGCCGCGGCGGGTTCGTTTCCTTTATCTTCCCGCTCTGATGCCTTATCTGGCCAGCGGCTGCAAAACCGCTCTGGGCATGAGCTGGAAATCCGGCGTCGCCGCCGAGGTGATCGGCGTCCCCTCCCACACCATCGGGGAGGGCCTTTATATGGCAAAGATCTACCTGGCAACCCCGGATGTCTTTGCCTGGACACTGGTGATCATCCTGGTCAGCGCCCTGTTCGAGCAGGTATTTCTGCTGCTTTTAAACCGGATATCCCAGCTTAATGAAAGGAGCCGCCTGTGAAGCCGTTTCAGCTGTGCATACAAAACCTGTCCAAATCCTACGGCTCCCTCACCGTGTGGGAGCGCTGGAGCCTGACCCTTCCGTCCGGCCGCGCCTACTGTCTGATGGGCCCCTCCGGCTCCGGAAAAACCACCCTGCTGCGCATTCTTCTCGGTCTGGAGCAGCCGGACGCGGGCTCTGTCAATCTGTCAGAGCTGCCAGGCCCTGTGGTGGCGGTATTTCAGGAAAACCGGCTCTGCGAGAGCTTTTCCGCCCTGGACAACGTGCTTCTTGCCGCAGGGCCAGATCTAAGCCGCCAGGCGGCCTTCCAGGAGCTGTGCCGCCTGCTGCCCTGGGAATCCATCCTCCGCCCCGTATCCACCCTAAGTGGCGGTATGAAGCGGCGGGTGGCCATCGTCCGCGCCCTTCTGGCCCCCTCCTGCGCCATCGTCATGGACGAGCCCTTCACCGGCCTCGATGAGGACACCAAACACACAGTCATCGCATACATAAAAGAAAAAACCGCCGGTAAGCTTCTGCTGGCCGCCACCCACCAGGAGGAGGACGCGGCGGCGCTGGGAGCGGAGATACTGCACGTACCCTCCGCGCTCTGATTCCTGGTGAAATTCCGGCACAGCAAAGGAGGCATTTCCTTCCATCGGGAAATGCCTCCTCTTTCTTTGTCAAAACATCAATTCGTCTTTTCCGCCTTTTGGCGTCTTACTCTTCATCATCCTTTTTTCTGCGCATTGCCGCAAACAGTACTGAGACAAATCCAAGTCCGCAGATTCCTGCCAAAAGCAGCCACAAGCCTGTCTTGTTCTCATCCCCTGTTCTTGGAACCGCATCCGGAGGAGCCTGAACCGTAACTGGCGTCTCTCCGGGAGCCAGGGGCAGAAGCGGTCTGCTTGGATCAGACGGCGGCTCCGCAGTCTCAGGTGTTCCCGGGGTTCCCGGTGTGCCTGGATTACCCGGATCGCCCGGATCATTTCCGCCTCCGCCGCCGGATCTGTGGTTATTAAACAGAACCGCAGCTGTTCCGCCTTCCGGAATGGTTCCTTCCGCGCCGCTGGAGGTTACCCGGTAGCCGCTGTTATTGCTCTCCCCAACCGTATAGGTGATTCCGTGAGGAAGACCTGACGCGGTCTTGCTCTCTCCATGCTTCAGAGTGAACACGGCAACGCCGTCCTGGAACGTCATGTCTCCGTATGTACCGTTGATGGAAGCATCGCTGAGCGTTGCAGTGAAGGTAAAGTCCTTCGTGGTGTCGCCCCGGCTGCCGGTGACGGTTTTGGAGACGGTGAGGGCGCCGGTTTTGGGATCGGGGTCCGGGTCGGGGTCAGGGGGCGTGGTGTCGTTTTTCACATTTGTGAACAAGGCATAGGCCCTGTCCTTCGATATCTCTCCCGATGCATTAGAGGACGTCGCGATTGTAACCTTATCACCATTTACAGATTCAGCAACGGTGATATATCCATCCATGTTTGCTTCTATTTCCGTAACCGTATAGTGAACACCCAATGGAAGACCGTACGCTGTTTTGGATTCGCCATGTTTCAATGTAAAATTAGCTACGCCGTTCTCAAAGAACATATCTCCGTATTTCTCATTAACAGTTTTGTCGTCAAGAGAAACTGTAAATGTGAACGCTTTGTCCTTATCACCTGCATTTCCGCCTACTGTTTTGTGAACCGTCAATCGTCCGTTTCTTACGTTGCGGATCACTACAGCCGTGCTTCCGGTAAACAAATGAGAAAGCTCTTTATCTCCAAGAGGGGTCTTAACAGCATACGCGTTATAATACTCATCGATTTTCCCCGATTCATCCACCTCTTTGGAATGTGCATCGTAATTCTGTACTGCCTCTCCATATCCCATGCCAACATCTGTAATAAATATGGGCAGAACCGGATCTCCATTTTCTTCCAGATGCGTTCCATAGTCCAGCCTGAAGCCCGGCAGTCCATAATGTACGGCTAGTTCTTTTTCTCCATTCTGAGCCAGCGTGTTTTCGCTGCCTTTCAATATCAAATCCCGCAAAGTTACATTGATGCCAGCTCCCTCGGCATATCTGCTCATGGTGCCAAGAAGCGTACCAAGACCAGAATAAACAAGGATATTATCGTCCTTTTCCCCGGCATTTGCATACACACCGCTTCCAGTTACATATATGGGAATCCAGGTATCATTAACCTCATAGCCCTCCAATGTTTTGATTTCATGTAAGTAATAAGCGGTTGGATATTTATCTTCCGGATTCGCAAGCTCTGGTTCGTTGAGGGCTACCTGCACATATCCTGAACCCGTACTGTTGCTGGACGTTGCGGCTGCAAACAGGATTTCTCCGTTTTCATCCGTAAATCCACTTTTTATCAGCTGCTTCTTATTATCATAAAGTCCAAACTCAACACCTTCCAGAGGTTTGCCTTCTTCATCCTGCTTGACTACAGACAGGGAATTCAGAGCATTGGGAACATATATATGGGAACCATAAATGCGCTTAAACTCATCAGGGTTAATCTGGGCGAAATACTGAAACAGCTCGCTGTCTGCCACCTCATCAATGACTGCATCTAATTTCTCCAAATAATCACTGGCATTGTGATCCACGCCCACCAATTTATCCTCAATCAAATCATTCAGGTACGTTAATTTTCCCTCGGCTGTTTGATCTCTAAGCTGGGTAAACACATCACCATGGACAAAATAGTAGGACATGGCAAGGTCAACTTCTTTTTTTCCTGCATCACTTGCCGTGTGATAATAGCGCTCCGGAGTACCAGGAATATCCTCAAGGGTTCCCTGATAGCGCTGCTCCTCATCAGACCAGGACAGACTCCAGCTTGGGAAAAGTTCTGGTTCTGTCTGGTGAGCATGTATCTGGTACAAAGCTCCTCTAAGCACTCTTCTTCGTATATTTTCTGCCGACTCCTTACCGGAGTCATTTACATTCAATGTAGCCACAGAGAACCCTTCAAGGTTCGCGCCATAGATAGGCCACCAGTTTGTTTCCTGTTCCTGATCTTCTCCTCGCTTAATCAGCGGAACGGCAAGTACAATGCCTGCCTTTGCTTCCTCTGGCGTAATGATCAACTGCTGATTTTCACCTTGTGGATTCTGATACTTCAGATCCCCGATCTGATAAACCTTTGCATTAAAGTTTCCGACAGCTCCTGTATCCCAGGTATTGTCTACCTCCAGAATATTGTATTGCTCACTGTATTTTAAGTGAATGTCCGGAACCTTTCGGTAACCGTCCGGCGCCTTTATCTCCTGAAGAACATAATGATCAATTCCCTGTTCGTGGAGACTCCCAAAATCATAAGGAATATCCAGATCGTCAGTCATTGTCCACATGCCATCTTCACCAGTTTCAAAGTAGGCTATCTCACTCCGCTCTCTAATCACATAGTCTTCATCTGCGGAGAAAAGAGCAAATCTCACGCCCTCTATGGTTTTGTTGTCCTGATCGACCTTTACCAGATCATCTGCAATGGGCGGAATCAGGTTGTAGGACAAGCTCAGGTTAGACTCCTGATTTCCGCGCTCCAGGTAGAAAAATTGCAAAGTGTGCTCTGTACCGCTGCGGAAGGTGCCTGCCTCACTGTCAGCACCATTTGTTTTGCGGAAATACCGATCAATATTATCTTTGGTAATGGTGTTTCCCTGGCTGTCTTTCAGCGTTTCTCCTTTCTTCTCTTTATCCTCTACAGCTTTTAAAAACTGTTGACGAATTGTACTGTTAAATTGAGGATTCAGATGTTCTTTATATGTGACTTCTCCAGTTGCAAAATCAATTGTGAAGCTATATGTATCATGGATACCACCTAAATCCGCCACTAAAATTCCATCAATAAATACCCAAACATCATCATCACCAGAAAATTCAAACTGCATTGGCTGCTTCTCGTCTTTACCAGCCACATCAACCAGGCCACCATCTGGCTGGTAAAAGTTTACGTTCAGTGTCAGGCCAAAATAATGGTTTATGACTTTATCCGTAAAAGTGATATCCTTGTTGTTATCTTTTCTTGAAACTAACTCACCATCATCTTCGTCAAAAACATCTGCTGCTGAATTAAATGGAAAAAACTGTCCTCCTGATGGCTTGCCCGACGAATCCTTTTTTCCCAATGTGGCTGGTTTATCAAACAGATAAAACTGCTTGTCGTCTATATCAAATTCTGCAAAATTTTTTTCCGAATCATAGTAATAATAACCATCATCATCTTGCCGTAAAAGTCCCTGGACGTGACTATAGGCAGCTTTCCCCGGATGATCTATCTCAGGATCAAAAAGGTAATCCAGAGATTCGTTATTGCGTTGAATTAGTTCGTCAAGATCCAACCCTTCGATCTTACTTTTCTCATATTCATCCGAACCTGAGGGTGTAGCATATATCTTAAAAGCGCTTTCCACCTGCTCTTCAGACAAATTTAACACAGGATATCCATTCTTTAGAGTGGACTGTACAATCCCTGTATAAGCACTCTTCTCCTGCGCTGAACCAGACATATAAGTATTATACCGCCCTGGATCATGTGCCTTGTCGTAACCAGACGGGCCAAATGTCCATTTATTAGCGGGACCTATACCAGCAAAAACAAATGGATGAATAACGTCCTCATCTCTATTAATACTGTCTTTTCCAAAAAAAGCCCCTCGTGGCCAATGTGCTGCTTCCTTGGTCCCACTTGTGTATACGTTATTTGCCACACCGCCTGACTTCTCTACATCTTTATCAGTCCAGTTTATACTGTCCACAGCATCCTGACTATGCAGCCAGTAGTCAAACAGATTAATAGTAGCGTTACCGGGACTTATGCCATCCACAGTATATTTTTCAAACCACTCTGGATCGGTATCTATACGTAACGGACTTAACCCTGTCGTCGCAATCCCGCCAACTGCCTCAATCCACATATCCAGCCGTGCCCGGTTAATCAGCGTCTGTTCCTTATCGGTCAGCTTCTCAATTGCCTCCCAGATGGAAACAAGCTCTGCATAAAGCTGATCATACGCCGCGTCATCCATCTCGCTCAGCGTCTCCGTGTCAGGCAGCTTGTCTATGCGAAGCTGAATCACACAGAGCGGACACTCCATATTGCTGAAGCTCTCCTTTAAATTGGAGGATGTTGCGTTGTATCCGCAGGTCTCATCGTGCTCGCCATTCTCATGGCCACACACCAGCTCTTTTATAATACATCCGCTTTTCACAGAGCACTTATGGCTGCAGTTCTCAACCAGGGCGTCGTCCAGGTCATTGACCAGATCAGCGTCTGCGTACGGATCATCCTCTTCCTCCGAATCAGACGGCGTTCCCTTAGATGCGTTAGAGGATGTGCCTGTCAACGGCTCCCCCGCCAGATAGCAGTCCTCCGTATGCTCGTGAATGCAGTCCTCCACCAGCTCATAGCAGTCAGCCGTGTGCCGATGGGAGCATTCCCCTCCGATCATATAAATTCCCTCTGCCAGATGCTCCTTATGGAGATCATACAGGGAATCCTGAGAAATCTCTGTATTTTCCGCAAGAACTGGCAGCGGAGCTGCTCCCGAAGACAGAAGTGTTGCCGCAATAAGCAGCACAGCTAAATTTTGTCTGTATTTTCGTTTATTTTTCATCGTTTTTCCCCCTCTTTCATTTTCTCTCATCCAACGTCATACTATGGTGTTCTGTCAGGCGAATGCCGCTAAAATGCTGCATTTTCTGACGCTTTACAGCATCAGAAGCTGTACATGCCGCACCGCACGATAAGGCAGACTTTTCCGTTCGGTCTTTTTGCATTATTTTTCTTGACGTCATTCTCTATATCTTGTGTTCTCAAACGTAAAATAAACAATATAAAGACGGAAATATTATAGCATTCTGAACTGAAAAAGTCTACATTTTCTTGACGGAAACGAATGATATTGTTACTGTCAAGTAATCATTGGCAACATTCTTTTTTGATTTATCTTTTCTGT
>JAUNGW010000207.1 GCA_030524245.1 Eubacteriales bacterium | reverse complement strand
ATGAATTTCGTCTATTCTTCCAGCTCTCCTGCCGATTTCTCCGCCTCCTGTCTCTGACGGGCCAGCATCAGATCCACCATCCGTCCGTAGCTTCGCACACCGTCCTCCTGGGCGTTCATTTTCAGGTAGGCATCGTTCCACCGGGTGGATACCTCCGCCACTCTTCCCTCAAACTGATCCCAGAACGCGTTATTTTCCAGCAGATCCTCCCGGGCTTCCAGGCAAAGCCTCCCGTAAAGCCCGCTGTAGGTCTCCGGATCCGCCTGTGCCAGCGCATTGCCCGCGTACACCCAGCCTGTCAGATAGCCGCTATAGCGAAACGCCGGGTTTTCCGACAGAATGCAGGCCAGATACCCGATAAAGTTGGCCTCATCCTCTCTCATAAAGCCTTTCAGGTGGGACAGCTCGTGGCACATGGTATGGGGAATGTTGTAATCAGGCATGTCGCCGTTGTAATTGGCCTCCACCGTAAAGGGGGAATAGACGCCGCTGAGCTGCTGGACAGACAAAATCCAGGATACGGCCACTTCCTTTGGTTCCGGATAATATCCGGCCAGAACGGGATAAAGCGCCCCGGCCGCCTTCATGGCCTGAACGCTGTCCCGCCGCCAGGCTTCCCGGTTGCTTTTATAAGCATACGTCTCCCGCTCCAACGGCACATATGCGTTCACCTGATCCGTCAGATACTCGCAGAGAGCCGTCAGCTCCTCTTTTGTATAGGTTCCCGCCGTCAGATCAGCATACGAAGAAAAGGCTGCCGCATGATAATTAATTCCGCAGCCTGTCATATATAAAAACAGCAGAGCCGCCGCTGTCAGAAGCACCCGGGACGCAGCTCCAAACGGCCGTCTGAGCTGTCCCGCCAGGTACAGAATTCCACAAACAATTCCCGCATACAGAAGCATTTCCACAGCAGAAAACGAAAACAGGCCAAAAAAACGCCCAAACACACCCACAACCGCCGGATAAACGCGGCGGGCGTACCAATCGGCAAAGCCGTCCGCAAAGCGGGCGGCAAACTGCAGAACCGCGGCAGCCGCAAAAAGCAATGCTGCGGCAGCCGCGCACAGTCTGTCCCTTTTCGTCCATTTTTCTCTCTGCATATGTATGTCTCCTGTGATATGAAACAGGACGAAGACCATGTTTCCATGACCTCCGCCCAGCTTCACTGCAATGTTTGATTGTAACTGTTCAAGACGGCATATCTTCTTGCCCGGCAAAGCCGGACAAGAAGCATCGGAGGTTCCTCCGATGTAAAAATAAGGCCCAAAATAGTCTTACAAGCGAGCTTGACACCCATTTTGGGCCTTATTTTTCCGCCGTCCTGAACGGTTACATTTGATTTTAATGCCGCATCTCCAGCCGGACCAGCGCCCGCTTTAAGGCCATCTCCGCCCGCAGCACATCCAGGCTGGAATCGTGGTTCGCCAGGCGGCGCTCCGCCCGGGCCCGGGCCTCTTCCGCCCGCTTATAGTCGATCTCATCCGGCCACTCTACGGTTTCCGCCATAATGGTCATGGAATCCGGCAGAATGGTGATGAAGCCTGACATCAGGGCCGCCTCTTTTACGTCGCCCTCCTCATGGATCTTTAACACTCCGGGAGCCACAACCGCCGTCAAGGGAATGTGGTTCGGATATATACCGATGTCCCCCTCCGTGGTGGTCAGCTCCACCATGGACACCTGTCCATCATAGAACCGCTCTGTCGGGGTGACAACCTGTAATTTCATAAGATCTGCCATAGACGGTCCCCCCTATTTCACACGGGCAAGCACGTCATCGATATTTCCGGCATTCAGGAAATACTGCTCAGGAACGTCGTCATGCTTTCCTTCCAGAATCTCCTTAAAGCCCTGAATGGTCTCGCTTAAGGGCACGTAGCGTCCCTCCAGGCCGGTAAACTGGCCTGCCACGAAGAACGGCTGAGAAAGGAATCTCTGGATCTTTCTTGCTCTGGATACAGTCAGCTTATCCTCCTCAGACAGCTCGTCCATACCAAGCATGGCGATAATATCCTGCAGCTCCTTATACTTCTGAAGAACCTCCTGTACGCCCCGGGCCACCCGATAATGCTCCTCACCTACCACGCGCGGATCCAGAATGCGGGAGGTAGACTCCAGCGGATCCACAGCCGGATAGATACCCAGCTCTACAATGGAACGGCTCAGTACGGTGGTTGCGTCCAGATGGGCGAAGGTGTTTGCCGGCGCCGGATCCGTCAGGTCGTCTGCAGGCACATATACGGCCTGTACAGAGGTGATGGAGCCGTTCTTCGTGGAGGTAATCCGCTCCTGAAGAGCGCCCATCTCCGTCTGCAGCGTGGGCTGATAGCCTACGGCCGACGGCATGCGTCCCAGCAGAGCCGAAACCTCGGAACCCGCCTGGGTAAAACGGAAGATATTGTCAA
>JAUNGW010000206.1 GCA_030524245.1 Eubacteriales bacterium | reverse complement strand
AGAATCGCGGTGGATTTCATCGCGGCGAAGGCCTCATGCCCCAGCATATGCCGTGTCTTCTCGTTTAAGGGGATACAGATGACAAGGTAATCGCAGCCCCCATAAAACGCGCTTAACGACGCTTCCCCCACAAAGCAGTGTTCAATCAGAGGATCCTTCTGCGCCGCCATATCATAGACACAGATTTTCATCCCGAACGCGGCCGCTCTTTTCGCGATCTCACCACCGATAGAGCCATAACCCATAATCCCGAGCGTTTTTCCGTAGAGGTCTTCATAGCAGGAGCACATCCACTGATCCTGCCCGAACATATCCCAAAGATGCTCCTTTTTGTCCTGTTCCACACGCCGCATCTGCCTCGTAAAGAAAAGAAGCTTGGAGAATACATCCTCCGCAATGGAAACCGACATGACGCCGCGGGTATTGCTCATGATAAGCCCCCGCCGCTTTACCTCCTCCACATCCACCCGGTCATAGCCGGCGCCTGTGATCTGCACAAAACGCAGATTGGGCATACGATCCAGAAATTTTTTATTCACATAAAACGGCTGGAGCACCGCACCTTCAATCCCGGTCAGATCATACCCCTCTGCCTGCCGGTCACACTCCTCATTATTCAAAAACAAAATATCGGAATAATACTCTTCCTTTATCAAATGCCTGTACAACGCATTACAGAGAAATCTCATCTTAATTCTCCCGCTCCTTCAGCACCTTTTCAATCCCTACCAGATTTGCACAGATACAAAACAGCCTGATTGCCGTCTCCAGCTCCTCCATCGGAGGATAGGTGGGCGCCAGGCGGATATTCGTGTCCTGCGGATCCCTGTGATAGGGGAAGGTCGACGCTGCGGTCGCCACCTTGACACCGGCCGCCTCTACCCTTGCAAGAATTTCCGCCGCACAGCCCGCATAGCTGTCCGCCGTAATAAAATACCCGCCGTCCGGCTTGTACCAGGTGTACAGATCCTCATAGAGGCGGTTTTCCGTCAGAAGCCTGTCTACCAGATCAAAACGGGGTCGGAGAATCTGCGCTATTTTTTCCATATGCTCATGGATCCGCTCCGGTGTCTTCAGATATTTTACATGGCGCAGCTGATTGAGCTTATCATGGCTGAAGATCTGCAGCTTCAGCTGCTGTCTGGTCTCCGCAATTGTTTTCCCGCCCGATGCCATCAGGCAGACACCCGAACCGGGAAAGGTGATCTTGGCCGTCGAAAAGAAATAGAGAATCCGATCCTCCAGCCCGTATGCCGAAGCTGCCTTGAGAATGTCCTTTACCACCCTCTTTCGGTACAGGTGATGTACCGCATAAGCATTGTCCCACACAATACGAAAATCGTTCGCCGCTGTCTTTAATTTCGCCAGCCGCTCCACCGTCTCATCGCTGTAAACGACGCCGGTCGGATTCGAGTACTGCGGAACGCACCAGATTCCTTTGATCGTCGGATCCTCTGAAACCAGCCGCTCAATCAGATCCATATCCGGCCCCGTCTCCAGCAGCGGAATATTAATCATCTCAAATCCCAGCGCCTCCGTGAGATTAAAATGGCAGTCATAACCCGGAACCGGGCAGAGCCATTTCAGCTTTTGTTCCTGCGCCTGCTGGCCCCACGGCTTTTCTCCCAATGTTCCAAAGGTATAGATCCGCAGGATCTGATCATACATAAAATTCAGGCTGGACTCGCCTCCCAGAATGATATGCTCCTCCGGTATATCCAGAAGCTGCGAAAACAATCGGATGCACTCCGGCAATCCGTACATGACTCCATAATTGCGGCAGTCGGTTCCGTCCTCCGCCGTATAATTGTTCTCATCCAACACATGAAACATCTCCGCGTTCAGATCCAGCTGCTCGCTGCAGGGCAGACCGCGGCTTATGTTCAGATTAAGCCCCATGTCCTTATACTGGCGATAGCTCTCCCTCAAGCGCGCCAGATCCGCCTGAAGCTGCTCGGTTGAAACTTCTGTTGTTCTCATATGTCCTTCCTCTCCTGAAATATTTCATACGGCTGATGCTCTGCTCACAGAACGCTTGCCAAGAAGCTGCGGCAGCGATCCGTCCTCGGATTGCCAAACATTTCCTCCGGAGCAGCCTCCTCCACGATCAGCCCGTCATCCATAAAAACAATACGGTCAGCCACATCTCTGGCAAATCCCATTTCATGCGTCACCACAATCATGGTCATCCCCTCTCTGGCCAGCTCCTTCATTACATCCAGAACCTCTCCCACCATCTCCGGATCCAACGCGGAGGTGGGCTCATCAAACAGCATAACCTGCGGCTGCATACACAGCGCCCTGGCAATAGCAACCCGCTGCTTTTGTCCGCCGGAAAGAGTAATCGGATATACATCCTTTTTTTCCAGCAATCCGACTCGTTTAAGCAGGAGCTCCGCCCGTTCTCTCGCCTGCTCCTTCGACGCGGTTTTCAACATAACC
>JAUNGW010000205.1 GCA_030524245.1 Eubacteriales bacterium | reverse complement strand
ATGGCAAGCATCGCAGGAATAGACAAGGGTATTTACGAGGCGGCAAAAATTGACGGCGCAGGCAAGGTGAAGCAGATTTTTTATATTACCCTGCCGCTCTTAAAGCCGACGGTGACCATTATGGTTCTGATGGCCATCGGCAAGATCTTTTTTTCGGATTTTGGATTGTTTTATCAGGTGCCCATGAATTCAGGAGCGCTGTATTCGACAACACAGACCATAGACACGTTTGTATACCGGGGATTGATGGAATTGAATGATGTAGGCATGTCGTCGGCAGCCGGTCTGTTCCAGTCCTGTGTGGGCTTTGTGCTGGTTGTGGGCGCGAATGCGCTTGTGCGGAAAGCAGATCCGGACAATGCATTGTTTTAGGAGGAAGCTGGAATATGAATAAAAGATTGCATGGAGAACGTGGATTTCAGACCTTTGCGCTGGCAGTGCTGATTATCATGACTGTGGCATCTCTGCTTCCCGTGATCCTGATTGTCATTGCATCCTTTACGGAGGAAAACAGTCTGATTGCTGACGGGTATTCTTATTTTCCGAAAAAATGGAGTCTGGATGCCTACTACTATATGGTTAAACAGAAGAGACTGATTTTGAGAGCATATGGGGTATCATTTTTTGTGACTGTGGTGGGAACGCTTCTGAGCGTGCTGCTTACCACAACGCTGGCGTATCCTATGTCCAGAAAAAACTTCCGTTTCGCTAAAATTATGACGTTTCTTGTATTTTTTACCATGCTGTTTCGCGGCGGAGTTGTTCCGTCCTATATGATGTGGAGCCAGATTTTTCATATTAAGAATACGGTATGGGCGCTGATCGTGCCAAACTACCTGGTTCTGGCATTCAATATTATGCTGGTGAAAAATTATTATCAGAACAGTATTCCGGAAGCGCTTCTGGAGGCGGCGGAAATAGACGGAGCCTCGGAGCTGACGGTTTTCTGGAAAATTGTTTTTCCGCTTTCCACGCCGGTGATTGCCACCATCAGCCTGTTTACGGCTCTGAAATACTGGAATGACTGGGTAAACGCCCTGTATTTTATTACAAAGCCTCAGCTGTATGGGATTCAGAACCTGCTGCTGCGGATTATGGACAATATTCAGTTCCTGAAATCAGGCGGGGCCAGCGATCTTGCGGGCGCGGCGATGGTGGAGCTGCCTGGCACATCGGTGCGCATGGCCATGGCGGTGATTGGGATTCTGCCGATTGTGCTTACGTATCCGTTTGTGCAGAAGTATTTTATGAAAGGCGTTGTGGTTGGAGCCGTGAAGGGCTGAGGAGAAAATCAGATGAGAGAAGAATTTAAAAGAACAGCTCCGGAAGCAGTGGGGATATCCAGTCAGGCGGTGGAAGAGCTTCTGGATCATCTGGAGGCTGTGACGGAGATGCACGGAATTATGATTATGCGTCACGACAGGATCTGCGCAGAAGGCTGGTGGGCGCCCTACGGACCGGGAGTCAGGCACAGCCTGCACTCTTTGAGCAAGACCTACTCGGCAACGGCGGTGGGGATCGCGGTAACAGAGGGGAAGCTGTCTCTGGATGACAGGATTCTTGACATCTTTCCGGAGCAGGCTCCTGAGACGGCGGATGAACGGCTGAGGGCGCTTCGGATCCGGGATGTGCTGTGCATGGGATCGGGGATGGAACGGCTTCCGGAGGTGACAGAAAACTGGGTCCGGGATTATCTGGCCGTGCCGGTCGTTCATGAACCGGGAACGGCGTTTCAGTATAACAGCGTGGGCTCCACGCTGCTCTGCAAAATTATGGAGGCAGCCACCGGAATTCCGGCGGAGGAGTACTTAAAAACAAGATTATTTGAAAAAATCGGAATAGACGGAGAAAACTTCCTCTGGGAGCGGATGCCGGATGGAACCGTATTTGGCGGCGGAGGCTTTTATGCAACAACGGAGGACAATCTCCGGCTGATGAAGCTTTACAAGGACGGCGGAGTCTGGAACGGCGAGCGGATTTTGTCGGAGGAATATGTCCGGCAGGCCATATCAAAGCAGATCGATTCTGCCACGGAGCGTAAGGGCAATCCGGAGGCCTCTGACAATTTTCTCGGATATGGATTTCAGATCTGGATGTGCAGTCCGGAGGGAGTATACCGTGCGGACGGCGCCATGGGGCAGTTTTCCATCGTATGTCCCGGACAGGATATGATTATCTCCATTAATGAGACGGCATCGAATGCCCACTGGGCTCAGAATACCCTGAATGAGGTCTGGAAATTCATAGAAACAGTTTCCGACCAGGCGCTTCCTGAGGCTCCGGAAAAGGCGGCTCATCTTGCAGGGCGGCTGCGTTCGTTGAGTCTGGCGGCTCCGGAAAGAGTCCTTTTGAAAAACTGGAAGAAGGAGCGGGAGCTGGAGGGCCGGAGATACCAGATCACAAAGGGGCAGGCCGGTCTGGAAACGGTGGTGCACCAGTCTCATGCGGGGATGAAGCCGCTGGAGGGAATCCGCGAAT
>JAUNGW010000204.1 GCA_030524245.1 Eubacteriales bacterium | reverse complement strand
CCTGAGTGCCATCCTGAGTGCCATTGTAATTCAGGTTCGGCATGATGACTGTAAACTGATATCGATCAGAACGGAATATCGGTTTTTTGCTTTTGGTATAGTTTACCTGAAACTCATATCCGCCAATGATTTTGCCAAAACCGCTTCCCTTACGCTCCATATAGCCAAGTCGATTTAACATATCAGCAATGACAGGGTTTCTTCTGGTAGATGGCACTGTAAGGGGATCACGCTCCTGAATGATGGATCCATCCGGCATTCCGCCTGGAGAATATATTTCCATTCGATCATCGTAAATATCGATGTGAACCTCGCTTCCGTTGACCAGATAATCACGGTGAGCCAATGCATTGATCAATGCTTCGTGATAGCTGCGTTCTACATATTCAGGAAGCTCTTCTCTTGAATTGGCAGTTTTTCTCCACATCATGCGAACGTTGCGCTTAATGAATGCTTCGCCGTTCTCTACCAGCGAGAGAATGCTTCCGGAATATTCTGCATCGTCCAGTGCATCCATAGAACCGCCGCCTTTATTCAGTCCATTCCAGCGCGTACAGAAGAGACGCGACCACCAGATAGGGCTTTCATCTGCAATCAGAGCTCCTGCATTCGTCAGGAAACCTTGCTCATTTGCAAGGCCAAATGAAATCAAATCTTTGTCATCAAAACTGTTCCCGGTCCACTTTTTATAACGCTCACGGAGTTTTGAAAATGCATAATCTCCTACTTGATATGGAGATATCTGTGAATCATACGATGTATTTCTGCCACGCAGCACAAGACGTTTCAGTTCTGTTGCCGTTGCTTTGACGCTCTCATTTCCTACGCGAACATATGCTTCCAACATGCCGTCGCCAGAATAGTAATATGGAGTTTCCTCACCCTTGAACACATCAAGAATAATCAGCACCCTGCCTTCTTCTGTTTTATGGAACCTCAGACGAAACTCTGGAACAGGTTCCAGTCGTATCTTTATGATCTCACTGATTTTTTCTGCGTCTCTGTCTGCTTCTGAAAGCCCCGTCGCTTGCCCATCATCAGCGATTCCGAAAATCAGCGCGCCACCTAAGGTATTCGCAAATGCACTGACGCTTTTGCACCAGCTCTTAGGTTTTTTCACTTCCAAAGCCTGTTTTTTATCATATTCCGTCGCCTCGCCAATCAAATTTTCTATATCCATACCATATCCCCGCTTTCGGACCAGACTGTTTTTCAAACTCACCATCTACAGTATAACATGACTGCAAGCTCATTTCCAATTCATCCAACAGCGAATCTTGCGAAAGTGAGGCAAAGATTTCAAGTTTAATCGTACCATTTTTATATTTTTGTATCATTCTGGAAAAATGCCAGCAGCCGCTTTCTTCCATCACTGTTCTCTATGGAATAGCTCTCCTGTATCTGTCCGTTTTCTAAATGAAGGACATAATTACAGCAGCGCAGGATAAATTCCGGATCATGGGTTACCACAAGGGCGGTTCTTCCGGCATTCGCCACCTTCCCCACCACATCGGCCACCTGCCTCATGTGAAAGAGATCGAGGCCGCTGGTCGGCTCGTCAAACAGGATCAGAGGACGTTCCGAGGCAATCGCGGAGGCGACCGCCACACGCTGCTTCTGGCCGCCGGACAGCCCCAGCGGATGGCAGTCCTCAAAGGAAAGCAAGTCCATTTCTCTTAAGATCTCTCTGGCCTTTTGCTCATCCTCTGTCTTCATACTGAGCAGGATTTCATCCAGAACGCTCTCGGTAAAGAGCTGGTGATTGACATCCTGCATGACCATATAGCAAAGCTTCAGCCGCTCTTTCCCTGAGTAGATTTTGTCCCGCTCGCGGACCATTCCCCTGCACCGTTTCTCTAAACCGCAGAGACACCGGGCAAAGGTGGATTTACCGGCGCCGTTGTGACCAATGATGGCGGTCGCGCCGCCGGACGGGAAGGCAGTTTCCGTGATATGCAGGATTTCCGGCCCGTGCTGATAAGCGAAGGACATATCTTTCAGCGTCCAAAAGGACTTATGTTCCCTATGCGTCACTCCTTCCACCCCGGAAAGCCCGGCAAGCGCAAGAGGCCGAAGTCCCATTTCCTCCCGCTGCTTTTCTGACAAACCGCAAAATTCATCCGCTGTATAATCCCCCGCGATTTCGCCGTCCTTCAGATAGAGGACACGGTCAAAGAGTCCCGTTAAATAATACAGCCGATGCTCCGAGATGATGACAGTCTTTCCCTGGGCCTTCAAAATGGAAAGAAGCTGCCGGAAATCCGCGATTGCGTAAGTGTCAAGATTGGAGGATGGTTCGTCAAACACATAAATATCCGGCTCTGTCGCCGCTGCCGAACCGCAGGCGATTTTCTGTTTTTCACCCCCGGACAGAGAGAAAATGCTTCTGTCAAGCAGCGGCGTGAGCTTTAGCTGCGCGGCGACACGTCTTACCCGTTCGCGCACAATCTCTTCTGCCATCCCGTGATTTTCCGGGCCGAAAGC
>JAUNGW010000035.1 GCA_030524245.1 Eubacteriales bacterium | reverse complement strand
ATGCCACAAGCATATCGCTTCGGTCATACTGGTTCTCAATTAAAAAGCAGTACAGCTCCCTGACCGTATCCAGATTTTTATGTTCCTCACCGGCCGGGAATGTAAACGTATGAACCGCCCTGCACCAGGGCACCAGCTGCTGCCTGACCTCCTCCAGGTATAAAGGCGCCACATTGCTGTCTGTGACAATACAAAGCTTTCTGCCTGACACGCCAAGGGCTGATACCTCCCTGCCAAGCTGCTCAAACGAGGGCTGAAGTACAATATCATAAATGATTTTCCCGTCCTGATGGACACTCATTCTGTTGGCCATGTTCATTCCTCCATTCTGTAAATTCCATGTATGGCTCCGGCAGCACAGGCAGCCGGACAAAAAGGAAGCTGCAGAATCCATCATCCTGCAGCCGATATAAAACATAAGTTTGTTACAGGCGGATATTCAAGCCGGAAACATCCAGCGCTCCGCTGTTAAGCAGATCCTGAAAATCACCGGAAAGCCCTACGGATTCGGGCGTAGCGATGAAAATATAGTTGGAAATCTTCTGAAGATTTCCGTTCATGGAGTAAGTGGCTCCAGATGTGAAATCGATAATTCTCTGGGCAACCTCTGTGTGGATCCCCTCCATATTCAGTACAACAGCCTTGCCGGCCAGCAGATAGTCACAAATCTCCCGGGCATCCTCAATCGAGGTTGGCTTAATCAGGGAAACCTCCATGCTCTTCCGCATGGGAACCACCTTGGGAGACCGTGAGAAAAAGCGCGGCTTCTCGTCTGCGCCGTCATCATCGTCCGCCTCATCCCTTACCGGGAATATATTACGCTTGGCAGGCCTGTCCATCTCATACTCATCATCAGGTCCAAAGTATTCCTCATCCTCATCGGGGCTTAACCGCATGGTGTCCATTAACTTGCTTAAAAAACTCATAACTTATTTCCTCTCCAATTCTTATCTGACACCAAAAATGCCGGTGCCCACTCTAATCATGGTTGCGCCTTCCTCCACCGCGACCTGATAATCCCCGGTCATTCCCATGGAAAGCACATTCATAGTAACATTATCAATGTTTTTCTTTTTGATGTCAACATATAATTGATATAATTTTTGAAAAATTGGCCTGTTTTCTTCGGAATTCTCAACAAAAGGAGCAATCGTCATCAGGCCGCAGATCCGGATATTGGGAAACAGACGGATCTGATCCAGATTTTCCATCACCTGCTCCGGAAACATACCAAACTTACTCTCCTCTTTTGCCACGTTCACCTCAAGAAGAATATCCACAGTTTTTCCGATCCGCAGGGCTTCCTGCTGGATCATCTCTGCCAGCCGCACAGAGTCCACGGAATGAATCATCCTCACATGGGGGATCACCTGGCGCACCTTGTTCCGCTGCAGATGGCCAATCATATGAAACCTGGCGTCCGGCGGCATCTTTGGCGCCTTTTCCAGAATCTCCTGAACCTTATTCTCTCCAAAATCCCTGGCGCCTGCCTCATATGCCTCCAGAAGCATCTTAAGCGGCTTCGTTTTGCTGACCGCGATCAGCGTAACCTCATCCGGATTTCTTCCGGCCCTCCGGCAGGCAGCCTCCACATTCTGCTTTACTGTCTGAATATGCTCTTTAATCTCATCGCCCATCTCTCTCACCTCGTCTTACTGGTATATAAGCTGTCCCTCATATACGGTATCTGCGTTTAAAACAATGTGGTCGTATACGGACAGGCCGTAGCTGGTTCCCTTTTCTATGGTATAATACTCGTCATTGGTGCCGATAATCTCAATCTGCTTAAATACGGCATATCCTTTATTGATATTGTACACGCCCTGCAGGGAAGCGCTGGAGCCGATCTGATAACGGTCCTGGGAATCTGGCTTCACCACATAATCTCCTGCCTTCAGAGGAGCATTCTCTCCCATATCTATGTAATAATAGTCTTCTGTGGAGTAATAAATGGTCGCCGGCACAAACTCCGCCGCCGTACCGTTTTCTGTATAAATTTCCTTTAAAAAGCCCTGACCGCTGCTGTCGCCGCCCTGGGTCATATAAGCTGCAGGCACCAGATAAAAATCCTTGGTTGTCACGGCTGTAACCGGAATCTTAAGTCCGTCGGCATTGTCCATATCCACCTCAAAGGTTACATACCGGTCACTGACAAACTGAACCATATACTGTGTAAAATCCAGCTTCCCATACTGTCCGCCGTCAGCTCCTGTTACAATAGAGAAGGGCGCGTCTGTCTCCAGCGTATTGGAGGAAAAGGTAACGTGCAGTCTGTTTTTTCCGGTATACTCTGACACCATATCTTCTGTAAGCGGGAACACCACGCTCCAGTCGTCTGAGGTCACCAGCTTATATACCGGCGCATCCTGCTCAATCAGCCGGCCGGCCTTTGTAATCGCCTTGGAATATCCGGACCGGTCAAATGCCTCCGCGGTAATCTGCTCCGGCGTCATGCTCTCAAAGCCGTCTATCGCATAAGAAATCACGCCGGATACCGGGGAAGTCACCTGCTGTAAGGTAATTCCTGTCTGCTGCATCATGGCGTCCAGATTGCCAAGAGAATTGAAATTCACATACTCCAGTACCGCGGCCTCCAGCGTATACTGCAGATCATAGGCTTCACTGAAGCTCTCTCCGTCATAATTCATCGCAAAGGAGGAAAGCTGCCGCTTAATATCTGATAGATTGGCATCCGTCAGAGTGATATTTGCCTCTGGATTATCCTCCAAAAAGCTTGCCATGCTGCCGGTCTCGTCAATCGAATAGATTCTGGTTCCCACAGCCGCCCGCTTCCCCTCCCGGATGTAATAATTAATATATCCGGAACGGTCTGTATTCTCCACCCGTTCCTGTCGGAGCACAATGCCGGTGTGCTGATGATCATTGACAATATTGCCCTCAACAACCTCATAGAACTGGATGCGTTCTTTCTTCATATATGTGTAAACACTGAACGCCATATACACAAATATGATTGCAAAAATAATCATGCCCACATTCATGTTAACCGGACGGCGGTAGCGCACAATTTTCCTGTTTTTTTTCTTCTTTTTTGCCAAACTCTGATTCCTCCCGGACAGGCTTTTCCGTTGTCCCTGTCTATTATAAAAGCTGACGGCCAAAAGTGCAAGTGCTAAACTTTCCCGTCACGCACTTTCCTGCAAATCAAAAGGAATCCTGCTGCGCAGGATTCTCCGCCTGCGGCGGGTCGCGTCAGCGACATCATTCCATCTCGCCGCAATGCGATCCTTTGCGGAGCGTTTTTATATCATAGGACGCACTTTTTCTATGATATAAAAACAGCCGGCATCTTTTGCCGGCTGCAGAATATTCTTTTATGTACTACAGGGAAATAATAACGTCCTTCTGAACATGCTCAGGCATCTCCGCTGCATCCATGGAAATGCTTAAAACAAAGTTCACGTCATATTTCGCACTGAGATTTTCCAAATTCTCGATGGTCTCGCTGATGTCCTCGCCCTCCAGCGCCGCCAGCTTCAGGAAGCTGTCCAGGAACATCGTCTCGATATCATGATCCTGTGAAATAATTCCGCTGATAAAGCCCACAAAGCCCTGGCTCGTGGTGATCGGAAACTCGTTCACATTGATCAGGCGGATACGGTTATTGAGTTCATACATGTGTTTAGAGCTTTTGTCAAGATAAACAACAGAGCCTATCGCTTTCTTGATGCTGTCATTTGCCATCCCCAACAGATGCTTTGTCTTGCCCTTTCCTTTTTTGCCTGCGATAATCTGCACCATATGAATCTCCTCCTTGAGTTATTTAATTTGTATAAAAAGTCTTTTATTATTAAAATAATTATAGTACAAATTCTCAAAATAAGCAATCTCTAATTGACAATTTCCTGAATAATATTTGTCATATTTTGGTACAGCTCTGCCCGGCCCTCTGCCTTCAGAACTACTGCTACGTAATTCTGCGCATTTTCGTCTTCACAGCCAATAATCAGACAGGAGCCTGCAGCCTTGGTCGTTCCGGTTTTTCCTCCGGTAACGGTAAGTCCTTCCGGCGTCTGCGTCTTTCCTGATAAATACTGGTTGCTGTTTTTCCACACCTGCGTCTTTGCGTTTCCTTCTCCATCCGTGTACTGTGCCGTATAGCTGACCGTTCCGACAATCTTCTGAAATTCCGGTTCCTTCATGGCCTCCTGATAAATCAGATATAAATCATAAGCGGTAGTATAGTGGTTTTCATCGGTCAGGCCATGCGGATTCACAAAATGCGTGTCCGTTGCGCCAAGACTGCGCGCCGTCTCATTCATCTTCTCAGCGAAAGCCTCCAGGCTTCCGGCCATATGGACGGCAATGGCAGCTCCCGCGTCATTGCCCGAAGGCAGCATCAGCCCATATAAAAGCTGTTCCATCGTCAGTGTGTCACCTGGATTGATATGGCACAGAGAAGCCCCGCTCTCCGTGATCACAGTCTCCTGGCCTACGGTAACAGTCTCCTGCAGATCCGCCTCCCTGACAGCAATCAGGGCAGTCATCACCTTTGTAATACTGGCAGGATTCATCCGTTCATACGGATTCTTCTGAAGCAGAACCTTTCCATCCTCAAGAGAAAACACACAGGCAGCTTCGGCCGTCACAGAAGGATCAGGCCCCGCCTCATCGCCCATAATCACACAAAGATCGCTGGCAAAGGCCGGCGCCTGGCTGTTCTCAGGCAGAACATCAGCTGCCAGCGCATCCATGCGCTCCGGCTCATACTCATAAGACGCCTGACTCCTGCCGCAGCCGGTCAGCACGATGCCGGAAAAACCTATCCACAAGCATATGCCATAAAATCGTTTCAAAGCAGCGTTCTCCTATCGGTAAATTTCACGCCACTCCAGATCCCCGCGGCCCAGCGCACGGATCAGAAGCTCCGCCGTGGCAAGATTGGTGGCAAGAGGGATATTATAGGTATCGCACAGGCGCACCACGTCGTTGACATTCGGCTCGTGAGATTTTGGAGTCAGCGGATCCCGCAGGAAAATAACCATATCCATCTCGTTATGCTCAATCTGAGAGGCAAGCTGCTGCTGTCCGCCCAGATGGCCGGCAAGATATTTGTGAATGTTTAAATTCGTCACTTCCTCCACCAGTCTTCCGGTGGTGCCTGTTGCGTACAGCTCGTGTTTTGACAGGATTCCTCTGTACGCAATACAGAAATTCTGCATCAGTTTCTTCTTGGAATCATGCGCAATCAACCCAATATTCATATTAATATAAACCCTCCTTTAGTGGTTGCTGATTTTTCTTTGCAGGCCAACATTCAGTACAATCCCGATGCCAAAATAAATACTCATCAGGGAGCTGACCCCATAGCTGATAAATGGAAGCGGCAATCCCGTATTGGGGAAAAGGCCTGTCGCTACGGCAATGTTGGAAAAGCTCTGAAACGCCAGAAGCGTGGCAAGTCCCACGCATAAAAGCCGGCCGGCCATATCTCTTGACCGCGCCGCCATAACCAGGCATTCATATACAATCAGTGCAATCAGAATAATCACCAGAGCGCAGCCGATAAAGCCAAGCTCCTCTCCGATCACAGCAAAGATAAAGTCTGTTTGTTCCTCTGAAAGGAAATTGCCGTTCTTCACGGACGCCAGCGTGTTGTTGTTAAGTCCCTTGCCCTGAAGCATCCCGGAGCCGATGGCCATAATGGAATTGCGCTGCTGCAGATTGGCCTCTGCATATTCCGCCGGATTGATAAAGGCAAGAATGCGCCGGGCCTGGTAACCATGGAGAAACGGCACCATGTCATACTGAAGCAGATACACAAATAATATGCCGAACGAAACACAGACCGCAAGTCCTCCAAGAATCCACCTGCGGCTCAGTCCTCCCACAAACAGCATGGCCGCGAATACCATCATCGTAACCAGGCCCGTGGACAGATCCGGTTCCTTATAAATCATAAAAAACACAATCAAATACAGACCTGCTGCAGCTGCCAGTACAGGGAGCCTGTTAAACTGTTCCTGATTTTTACTGAAAAACCAGGCAAAAAACACAATCAGACCAATCTTCACAAACTCCGACGGCTGAATCTGCCCAATGACAGGAAGCACCAGCCATCTGGTAGCTCCGCCGCGGCTGACGCCAAACAGCAGAACCGCCAGAAGACCTGCTATGCAGAAACCATAAACCGCAGGCGCTGCGGACACCACCTTATGATAGTCCAGCAGGGAAAGACCTGCTACCACAGCGCATCCGATCACAATTCCCATAATCTGCTTTCCCACCACGGACATATCCTGATTCGTCGCACTGCGTATCACCAGAACTCCCAGGATATTAAGCAGCAGCACATAAAGGAATAAACGATAATTGTAATTTTTGAAGTTATAGTCTAAAAGCATTCTTCATTCCTCTTTGCTGTAAATTGTCTGAGCGGAAACGTAGCGGAAAGGGCCGGCGTCGGCTCCTTTGCTCCGGCTGTCTCCATTCTTGTAAGCCGGATATCCAGCTGTCCGGAATCAACCTCCGCATATCTGGACAGTACGCAGATCATATCACTTCTGATCAAATCGATGAGCCCCGGACTCAAACGGGCCTTGTCGGAAACCAGCAGAAGCTTCAGCCGGCTTCTGGCAATCTCTCCGGAATTGCCTTTCTGAAAACAAAATCTCTGTCTCATCGCTCCTGCCCTCCTACGCCCGTTTCAAAAAACGGGAAATATGGATCAGGATTCCCTTATGCTGCTCCAGATCCAGAAACGGAACAGCCTCTCCGGTGATGCGCTTGCAGATATTCAGGTAAGCCTGTCCTGCCAGTGTTTCTGTGTCAACCAGCGGTTCCCCCTGGTTGGTGGAGATCACAATATCCTCATCATCCGGCACAGCGCCGATCATATTGACTGCAAGAATGTCAGCAACATCCTCCACGGACATCATGTCGCCCCGCCTTACCATATCCATCCGGATCCGGTTGACAATCAGATCAATGGTTTCCATGCCGGCTGCTTCCAAAAGCCCGATGATACGGTCCGCATCCCGGATGGCAGATACCTCCGGCGTGGTCACCACCAGCGCCCGGTCTGCACCTGCAATGGCGTTCTGGAAGCCCTGTTCAATACCAGCCGGGCAGTCGAGAAGAATATAATCAAACTCCTCCCGCAGATCGTCCACCAGCTTTTTCATCTGACCGGGATTCACCGAAGACTTGTCCCTGGTCTGTGCTGACGGAAGCAGATAAAGGTTCGCGCATCTTTTGTCTCTTATCAGGGCCTGCTTCATACGGCAGTTGCCTTCCACCACATCCACCAGATTGTAAATAATCCGGTTTTCCAGTCCCATCACCACATCCAGGTTGCGCAGCCCGATATCCGTATCAATCATCACCACGCTGTAGCCCAGAAGCGCCAGGCCTGTTCCGATATTGGCAGTTGTGGTAGTCTTGCCGACCCCGCCTTTTCCAGAAGTAATTACCATGACTTCACTCATAGCACGCCTCCTGAAAAATATATTACTTATTCATTTTACATGAAAGTCTGGAATTTTTCCAGTATTAATTGAAGTTTAATATATTTAAACATGTTTTTTTCATCTGCCGCGTGCAAATACTGTCATTTTCTACGCAGGCAATCAGCGGTCCGCGCCCAAGCTTCCTTCCCCGGTCTCCAAAATGCCTGGAAACGTCGGCTATTTTTATCTGGAGCGGCGCCATCTCCAGAGCCGCCGCCACCGCGTTCCTGTTTCCGGCGACGCCGGCGTGAACGGTTCCGCGAAGCTCTCCCAGAATGATAATGTTGCCTCGGGCCGTCACTCTGGCTCCGTGCATCACATCGCCGATGACAACAATGCTGGCCTCCGATTCCAGAGATTCCCCCCGGTGCAGATCACCGCGGTAAAACTGTCCGGTTCGTTCTGAAAGCTCCATCAGCTTCTGATTAAGCGCCTTTTCGCAGCGCTCAATCCGGTTGGCGTCATTGTCGAGCAGACAGAGTATCTCAATCCCGGAATTGTCCGTGATGGTATTGACGATCCGAAGCTCCTCCTCCGCAGTCAGACGGCGTCCCTCCAGCATCAGCGCCATCTGGACGCTGCCCCAGAATTTGGCGCTCTCTCTGAACTTGGCCGCCACCTCCGCAAGCAGCTCCTGGAATCCGCACTCCGGATCAAGGAGTACGGTCATACCGGCTCTGCTGCTTTTGATCACTACTTTGTTTTTCAACTTCCATCCCCGCTTTCCTTAATGACGGCGCACACCGGCACGCCGTCTGCTTTCATGCATTAATCTCCGATGATGACATTGGACACCCCAAGGGCTCCGGTGTTTAAAATATAGTCAAGATCGGTGTATCCGAAGTAAAAGCGGTAAACATTCTTTGCAAGAATCGCTGCATTGGACGAAGAATATCCGTACGGGATATTTACCGTTACGCTGATTTCCGGGTTGGCATATGGCCCGTAGGAGATGAAAAACGCGTGGTTTCCTCTGGTACGGGTCTCCTGGGCCGTACCGGTCTTTCCGGCAATATCCACCTCAAGATCCTGGAAGATCTTCCGGGCGGAGCCCTCCGTAACCACACCGCGCATGCCCTGCTGAACCGCATCCCAGGTAGACTCCGCGATGTCCACATGGCCGGATACCTCCGGCGTGTAATCCTCGATCAGATTCCCCTCTGAATCCGTCATCTTGTCCAGAAGGCTGAGCTCAAACACGGTTCCCCGGTTGGCCAGCGCCGCAACATACCGGGCCAGCTGGATATTGGCGTAGGAGTTTGTACCCTGACCCATGGCAGAACGCTCCGGGTCCTCGGTGGACATCTCCGGAGAAATCTCGGAGATCTCTATGCCGGAGGGACGGTCCAGACCGAACATGGAGGCATATTCTCTTAACTTCTGGATTCCCATGTCCGTGGAATACACCAGCGTTTCCTCATCTGTGGCAAGCCGGTGGGCCACCTCAGAGAAGAAGTAGTTGCAGGAATTGGTAATACCTCCCACAACATTCAGCGGACCGTGATGTCCCGGGTAAATCCAGCAGTTGATCGGGGTGGCAACCTCGGTATACCGTCCGGTGCAGTCAATGGTTTCATCCAGCGTGATCACGCCCTCCTCAAGTCCTGCAATGGCTGTAATCGGCTTAAAGGTAGAGCCGGGCGCCTTTTTCGCCTGAGTGGCATTGTTGTAAAGCGGCAGTGACAGATCATTCTGCAGTTGCCGGAAGTAAGCGGCGTCCACCGTCCCCGACATCCGGTTGTTGTCGTAGCTGGGGTAGGTAACCAGAGCCCGGACCTCTCCGGTGTTCACATCGGTGATTACAACGCCGGCCGTACAGGGATCCAGCGCCAGCTGCGCCGGCGTCAGCTCGATGCTGCGGATTTTCTCCCGCATGAAGGTAAACGCATACTCGTTGCCGTTGACGGTCAGAAGCCGCACCTGCTCCTCATCGTACGGCAGCACTCCCTGCGCATAAAGCGCCAGACACAGCTGACGTCCTGTAATGGTCTCCGCCTTCACAAGATAGCGGAAAATCTGCTTCATAAAGTCTGTATCGTCCTCCAGATGGGCCATCACGAACTCAATGATCTCATTATAAATATCATCGGCGCTGGAATATTTGCTTTCCACCTCCAGCTTCGTAGTATCGATCCATCCGCCCGCGATTCCTGCATACAGATAATCCCGCAGGCTGATCTCATCGGCCTTCCATGCCAGATATTCCGCACCGGACGTATCAATCCCGGACGTCTGGATAATCCCGGCCTCTTCCGAGGACAGGTAATTGTAAATATAGACCATGTAGGCCATCATGTCCTGAGGAAGGTCCTTCATCATAGCCGCATGGCTGCTCAGCAGCTCATATCGGAGCTGCTGCATGATTCCTGCCTTGGACTGCGTATAAATCCGGTAAATCTCCTGCTCAATCTCAGAAGCCTCCTCTCCGGCCATATGGCTCAGCGAAAGGACGTTATTGTTAATCAGCTGGAAATAAGCATCCTTTACAGGAATCCTGATCTTGGAAGCATCCACCGCGTCCATGGCATCCACATCCTCGTTGATCAGCGCCTCGGCAAGAATACCGGCCAGCTGCTGTTCAATCAGATGGTAAATACCCACCTGCAGATCCCTGTCTATGGTCAGATAAATATCATTTCCCGTGGTGGGCTGCGTCTCCGACACCACCTCCATAATGCTTCCAAGATTGTTGACAACCAGCTCTGTATGCCCCTTCTGCCCCTGCAGCTCCGTCTCCATGGAAGCCTCGATGCCGGTCCGTCCTACAATGTCGTTGCTCTCATATTCCGGATTCAGCTTCTGCAGCTCCTCCAGCTGATCCTCCTGCACCCTTCCCGTATAACCGATGATCGGTGCAAAATAAATGCTGTCCTTGTATACCCGGATGGTGGTCTGCTCGATGCCCACGCCCCGGAGCTCATCCGCATGCTCCATGATATCCGCCACCGTCTCATCGTCGATTCTGCCGGTGATGGTGCTCGTCTCGTACTTCCGGTAGGAAACAAGCGACATGGTGTAGCGGATATCCACGATCTGCAGGGCTTCCTCGTCCGTCAGGATAACCGGATTGCCGTCCGCGTCCGCCAGCTCTCCCAGCCTGTAGGAATCATAGCGTCTCTGATATGCCTCTGCGGCGGTAATGTTCGTCGGGTGCTGCCCCCTCGCATCGTCCAGCTCATCCAGGGAGCGGAGCCCGTAATAATCCCGCAGGAAGCGCTTCCTGGCCGCCTCGGAGCCGGAGGTATAGATCATATTCCCATCCGCATCCAATGCCAGCTCCAGCTTTCCCTGAGCCTTAACGCCATGCGCGTTTAAAATGCGGACCAGTTTTAAAAGCATGGCGTTCATGGAGGCGCTGTCCTTATAATCTCCCGTATCCTGGATATTGACCATATAGGCCAGCTCGTTGTAGGCCAGCAGGTTCCCGCTGCGGTCGTAAATATTGCCCCGGGTTCCGGGGGTTGTCACCGTCTTGGCCGTCAGCTGGACATAATCCTCCTGATATTCCTCGCCCTTTATAATCTGCAGGCTGAAAAGCTTTCCAAGCAGAACAGCAAACATGCAGGTGAAGACAATGGCCAGGGCAAAAATCCTGGATCTCAGTATTTTTTTTGCAAGCTCCTGTAATATTTCAAAAAAATCCTTCAGCACTTCGTTCTAGTCTCTCCTGTTTTCAATCTCCTCCAGCCGCCGGTTGGCAGACAGGAAGAACCGGTAAATCAGTAAGGTGGTTACCACGGTAAATATGATCTCGGGAATCACAATCTCCCGCGCATAGTAAAAAATATCCAGCCTGCTGCGGATCAGAAAACGAAACACATAAATGTAGCCATTGTAAATCAGCTCATTGACCAGGCTCATAACCAGCGGCAGGTTGATGTAATCCTCGTAATAGTATCTGGTGCAGATGCCGTTAAAGTATCCGATATTTACGAACAGCAGGGTGTAAAACCCGAAGGGACCGCTGTAAAACAGATCCAGCAGAATCCCCGCGAACAGTCCGTAATACATGCCGGCCTCTTTTCCATAAATGAATCCGAAGGAAAAGGTCAGGATCAGAAGCAGGTTCGGCGACGCCGACAAAAACGGAATCAGCGGAATCACGCTGTTTTGTATGGTAAAGGCAAGCACCAGCAGCAGTAAATTGATGATAATCCGTCTCATGCTCCATCTCCCTGACTCTCCCCGGCGCCCTGTCCGTCCGCTTCCGTTTCCTGAGTCATATCCTCCTTGAGCGTTGTAATCACCAAAACCTCCTGAAGACTGTCGAATCTGGCTGCCGGAACCAGGTATCCCGACTTGGTCAGGCGGGTGGAATCAGCGGTAATATCCGCGGCGTAACCGATCAGAATCCCCGGAAGAAACTTGGAGCTGATGTTGGAGGTGACGATCCTGTCGCCGTCCTTCACATCGCCGTCCATGGCGATATTGGTGATCCGGAGACGCCCCTCGTCAAACAAAGTCAGGTCTCCGGCCACAATACAGGAGTCTCCCGACTGCTGGGCCATACCGCTGACCCGGCTCACATCGTCAATAATGGACCGGACGGTGGCGTAGTTGGCTCCCACATCAGTGACAATGCCCACAAGACCGCCTCCGGCAATCACGTTGGCATCCACACGGACGCCGTCCGCGGAACCCTTGTTGATCCGGAATACCTGAAACCAGTCTCCCGAATCCTTTGCAATCACCCGGGCGCCGATTTTTTCATACTGCATGTAATCCTGATCCAGCTCGTACATCTCCCGCAGCCTCTGCAGCTCAAACTGCTCCGATTGAAGCCGGCTGTTTTCCTCGATCAGCTCATCGATCCTGGACTGCAGAGCCTGCTTTTCCTCCATGGCGCTTTTTAAGCTGCTGTAATTGCTGACGCCGTTGTACAGAGAGGTTCCCGCCCTGTTGACGCCGGACTGGATCGGATTTAAGAAAAATCCAATACTCGTCCGCAATGGATTTAAAAAGCCGTCCACAAACGACGTGACCACAATCAGGATCACGCAGAACAGGGAAAGCCCTATGAGAATATACTTGCTGCGCTTTGATTCCATCTATAATAATCCTCGTTCTTTCATACTGACATACGCGTTGTCCCCGATGACAACATGGTCCAGCAGCGGAATTCCAAGCAAAACTCCCGCCTCCGCAATCCTTTTGGTCAGGGCAATATCCTCCCTGCTGGGCTCCGGATCTCCGCTCGGATGGTTGTGGACCAGAATCAGGCTCACCGCCCTGTGGCAGAGCGCCTCTGCAAAAATCTCCCTCGGCGCGGCCAGAGAGGCATTGACCGTGCCCTTGCTGAGCATCATATCGCGGATCAGATTCTGCTTGCTGTTGAACATCATCATGCAGAACTGCTCCTGCTTCTGATGGCGCAGATCCTCCTGATAATAGGCGGCCACCTGCTCCGGCTCGCAGAAAGACACCGCTTTCCGGATCGTCTTCCGCTTCCAGATGCGCCGGGACAGCTCGCCCGTGCACAAAAGCTGCAGTCCCTTCACCTCGCCGATGCCCTTTACCGACATCAGCTGCGGCAGAGAAAGATGCAAAAGCCCTAAAATACCCTCGGAAGGATAGTTTAAGGCCAGAATTCTGTGGGCCAGCTCCAGGGAATTCTCATCCCGGGAACCAGTACGGATAATAATGGACAGAAGCTCTGCGTCTGTCAGCCTGTCCGGTCCCTCGCGGATACATCGTTCGTACGGTCTTAAGCTGCTGGGCAGTTCTTTCATCCTGATATGCTTCATCACATCTCCTCCTTCACACCGCTCTCCAGGTACGAAATTCAGAAATGGATCAGGTCTTTAGTTTACCACAAAATGCATCCTCTGTATACCAAAAATGGAAAAGTTTAGAAGGAGTTTAGATTTTGCGGCGCGCCGTCAGGGCAGCACCGCAATCCCGGCATCCGCCAGCTTCTGCAGCGACATCATAATGCCAAGCTTCGCGTGATACCAGGTAAGTCCTCCCTGAAAATAAACTGCATAGGGCGGCTTGATAGGGCCGTCTGCAGAAAGCTCGATGGAGGCTCCCTGGACGAAGGCTCCCGCCGCCATAATCACCGGCGCGTCATAGCCGGGCATATCCCAGGGCTCCGGAGACACAAAGCTGTCCACCGGCGCTGCCGCCTGGATGCCCTGGCAGAAGGCAATGACGCCCTCCGGGGTTCCAAAGGTCACCGCCTGAATAATATCATGGCGGGATTCGCTGCCGTTTGGCACAACAGAAAAACCAAGCCTCTCATACACGTTCGCCGCGAAAATGGCTCCCTTTAATGCTCCGGCCACCACTGCAGGCGAAAGAAACAGTCCCTGGAAGAAGGACTGGTTAAGCCCCAGGCTGGCGCCTACCTCCTTCCCAAGACCGGGAGCGCTTAAGCGGAAGGAGGCCCGGTCAATACAGTCCTTCCTTCCCACAATATAGCCTCCGATGGGAGCCAGTCCGCCGCCCGGATTCTTGATCAGGGATCCGACGATCATGTCGGCGCCAACATCCGTAGGCTCGATCCGCTCCACAAACTCGCCGTAGCAGTTGTCCACCATGCAGATCACATCAGGCTTCACACTCTTTATAAAGGAGATCAGCTGGCCGATCCGTTCCACCGATAAGGTGGGGCGGGTGGCATAGCCCTTGGAACGCTGGATAGTCACCAGCTTTGTCTTCCCGCTGATCGCTTTTTTGATATTCTCGTAATCAAAGGAGCCGTCCTCCAAAAGATCTACCTGCCGGTATACCACGCCGTACTCCTTTAAGGAGCCGACAGAATCACGGATGCCGATCACCTCCTCCAGCGTATCATACGGCTTTCCCACCGGGGACAAAAGCTCGTCTCCCGGCCGCAGATTGCCGGACAGGGCGATGTGCAGGGCATGAGTGCCGCTGATTAACTGCGGACGAACCAGAGCGCTTTCTCCGTGAAAGGCATTGGCATAAACCTCCTCCAGAACGTCCCGTCCCAGATCATTGTAGCCGTAGCCGGTGGTGGCGGCAAAATGAATGTCGCTGACCCTGGCATCCTGCATGGCCTTGATAACCTTCATCTGGTTATACTCTGCGTTGGCGTCGATATCCTCAAAACGCTCCTTTAAGTGGGTTTCAATCTCCCTGCAGAAGCTCTGCACAGCCGGGCTGATGCCCAGCTTCTGATACATGGTTTCCAGTTCCATGGCTGTTCTATCTCCTTTATCGTTCATTCTTCATCCGCCTCCGCGGATATGCCGGACAGCTCCTCCAGCATATGCTCCAGCACCTTCTTCCGGTCAGAATCATATGCCTCCAGCTCCAGCCATCTTACGTCTCTCTCCCGTTTAAACCAGGTCAGCTGGCGCTTTGCAAAATGTCTTGTGTCCCGTTTTATCACACGGACAGCCTCGTCCAATGTACAGACTCCGTCCAGATAATCCATAATTTCCTTATAGCCAAGCCCCTGCATGGATACCATGCCGCGGCTGCAGCCCTGCTCCTTCAAACGGCGGACCTCGTCCACCAGGCCGGCCTCCAGCATCTGATCCACCCGCTCGTCGATTCTGGCGTAAAGCACCGCCCTGTCGCAGGTAAGAACATAATAATACAGCTGATAGGGCGTCTGCTTTTCCCGCTCCTGCCGGTTATGCCTGGAAATAGGCTCTCCTGTCAGCTTGTAGTATTCGATGGCACGGATCACCCGCTTTATATTGTTGGCGTGAATGGCCGCGGCGGACTCCGGATCCAGCTCCCTTAAAAGGCTGTGAAGAAATTCATTCCCCTTCTCCCGTGCCAGAAGCTCCAGCTCCCGGCGCACCTGGCCGCCCTCGTCATTCTCCTTAAAGTCAATATCATACGCCAGCGCCTGGATATAAAAACCGGTTCCGCCGGTGACAACAGGAATATGGCCGCGTCTGTAAATATCCTCCGCCGCTTCCTTTGCCATGGACTGGAATCTGGTTACATTAAAATCCTCCCACGGCTCCAGCACATCGATCAGATGGTGGGGAACGCCGTCCATTTCCTCTTTTGTGATCTTGGCGGAGCCGATATCCATGCCGTGGTAAACCTGCATGGAATCAGCGCTGATAATCTCTCCGCCCAGGGCCTTTGCAAGCCCGATGGAAAGAGCCGTCTTGCCCACTGCCGTAGGGCCGGTCAGTATGACCAGCGGACGTTTTCCTTTCTGTTTCTCCTCGCTCATGGCGGCTGCCTCCTTTTATCGCGGTCAGACAATCCGCTTAAATTTCTTCTCCAGCTCGTATTTGCTCATGGAAATGATCGTTGGCCGGCCGTGGGGACAGGCGTACGGATTTTCCAGCGTCAAAAGCTCGTCAATCAGGCGGTCCGCCTCCTGAAAGCTCATCTGGCGGTTGCCCTTCACCGCCGCCTTGCAGGACATGGACGCCACCTTTTCATAGATTAAGCTGGCTCCGCCGGAAATCGTATCCTCCGCCAGATTGTCCAGCATCTCCATCAGAAGCTCCTTTTTGGCGATGGAAAACAGATTGTCCGGAACGCCGCGGACGGCGTACTCTCTGCCTCCGAAGGGCTCTATCTCAAAGCCGATGTCCGTAAAGCACTTTAAATGCTCCTTAAGCATCAGCTCCTCCCGGCTGCCCAGTGTCAGGATAATGGGCGGACTGATCTGCTGGCAGGTGTACTGTCTCGTCTTTAAGGTGGCCATGGTCCGCTCATAAAGCACCTTTTCATGGGCCGCATGCTGATCGATGATGTAAAGATTCTGGCTGAATTCCACCAGCCAATAGGTGTCGAACAGCTGTCCGATCAGGCGGTGGCGGCTGCGCGCTCTGTTGTCCAAAAGCTTTTCCTCGAAAAGATCCAGCTGGCGGGAGTCCCGCTCCTTCTCCGGTGTCTGTGCCGGAGAAATCTGCTGCTGCACCGGAGAAAGCGGCTCCTGTACGGAAGGAAGCGGCTCCGTTTCCTTTTCTCCGGAAGCTTCCTTTACCGTTCCCGGCTTGCTTTTCAGCAGCGCTGTCAGCTCTTCATCAACAGTAATTACCGAGCCTGTTTCAGACGGACGAGAGCCGGCGGAAACGCCGTAGCCCGCGGGACGCTCCCGCAAAAGCTCCCTGTCACCGAAACCGGCTCCGGCAGGGGACAGGTACCGCTCCGTCTTCGGCTCAAAAGAAGCGGCATCCTTTTCTGCCGCCTGCATCAGACGCCGCCGCTCAAAGGGCTCCGGCACCGGAATGCGCTTTTCCCTGGATGCTCTGGCAGCCTCCCGCTCCTGAGCCTGCCGTTCCTTCTCGTCCAGCTCCACCCGCGGAATCAGCTCCTTATGCCCCAGAGCCTGGGCTACCGCGTCGCGGACCATGCGAAAGATCAGCTCGCCGTCCCGAAAGCGCAGCTCCATCTTGGTCGGATGCACATTTACATCAAGAAATTCCGGCTCAATGGAAAAATGAAGCAGGGTAAAGGGGTATTTATGCTGCATCATATAAGGCTTATACGCCTCCTCTATGGCCTTGCATACAATTCCGCTTTTGATATACCGTCCGTTGATGAAATAGTTTTCAAAATTCCTGTTATTTCTGGCAATCACAGGCTTTCCCGCAAAGCCCGTCACCGAAACCGCCTCGCTGCGGCTGTCCACCGGCAGCAGGTTCGATGCAATCTCCCGGCCAAACACCGTATAAATAATATCCTTCACATTGTGGTTTCCAGAGGTATGCAGCTTATTCTGGTTGTTCTGAATAAACCGGATGGAAATCTCCGGATGAGACAGAGCGATCTTCTCCACCAGATCCGCCACATGAGACCCTTCCGTGGCCGGAGTCTTCAGAAACTTCCGGCGCACCGGCGTATTGTAGAACAGATTCCGCGCGATGAAGGTTGTTCCGTCCGGAGAACCGATTTCCTCAAGCCCCCGCTCAGCGCCGCCCTCGATCTGATATCTGCTGCCCGTCAGGCAGTCCGCGGTTTTCGTAATCACCTCTACCTGGGACACCGCCGCAATGCTGGACAGCGCCTCGCCGCGAAACCCCAGAGAGGACACGGTAAACAGATCCTCCACCGACTGGATTTTGCTGGTGGAATGACGCAGAAAAGCCATGGGAAGCTCCTCCCTCGGGATCCCGCAGCCGTTGTCCGTCACACGGATAAAGGAAATGCCGCCGTCCCGGATTTCCACAGTCACAGCCGTGGCCCTGGCGTCAATGGCATTCTCCAGAAGCTCCTTCACTACGGAAGCCGGACGTTCGATGACCTCGCCTGCGGCAATCTTATTGATGGTGCTTTGATCCAGCACATGAATATTCGGCATCAGGCATTCTCCTTTCCTTAAGCCTCAGCTCCGCTCCAGCGGTTCTTCAGCTTCGTCTGCAGCCGGTACAGGGTGTTCAGGGCGTCAATCGGCGTCATGTTCCCCAGCTCCAGCTTTTTGATTTCCTCAATAATGTCATCCTCCCGGACTGTGTCAAACAGCGTCAGCTGGCTCAGCTCCACATCGTCAGGCTTTGGCACCGGCTTTCTGGCCGCCGCGGCATTGCCCTCGGCAATCTCCCTGGTCCGGGTGGTCAGATCCGTATCGATCAGCTGCTCCACCAGCTCCCTGGCCCTGTTTATCACCGAATCCGGCACGCCGGCCAGCTTCGCCACCTGAATGCCATAGCTTTTATCCGCTCCGCCCTTGACGATCTTTCGCAGGAACACAATGTCGTCTCCCTGCTCCTTCACCGCAATGCAGTAGTTGTTGACGCCGTTCATCAGCCCCTCCAGCTCCGTCAGCTCGTGATAATGCGTTGCGAACAGGGTCTTCGCTCCGAGAAGCTTTGTATTGCTGATATGCTCCACCACAGCCCAGGCGATGCTGAGTCCGTCAAAGGTGCTGGTGCCGCGGCCGATCTCGTCCAGAATCAAAAGACTGTTTCTGGTGGCGTTTCTCAAAATATTGGCCACCTCCGTCATCTCCACCATGAACGTGCTCTGTCCGCTGGCCAGATCATCGGAGGCTCCCACTCTGGTAAAGATTCTGTCGCAGATACCGATGTTCGCTTCCGCCGCCGGGACAAAGCTTCCCAGCTGGGCCATCAAAACGATCAGGGCCGTCTGGCGCATATAGGTGGATTTTCCTGCCATATTGGGGCCGGTTATAATAGAAATCCTGTTTTTTCCATTATCCAGACAGGTATCGTTTGACACAAACAGATCATCCCGCATCATTTTTTCCACAACCGGATGACGGCCGCCCTTAATCTGAATCACGCCCTTCTCATTGATGGAGGGCTTAACATAATCGCTGCGGGTCGCAACGGTGGAAAGCGAGGCGTACACATCCACCTCCGCAATGGCACGGGCTGTTTTCTGAATCCGCACAACCTCTGCGCCGATGGCGTCGCGGACCTGGCAGAACAGCTCGTATTCCAGGGAAAACAGCTTGTCCTCCGCCCCCAGAATCACATCCTCCAGATTCTTCAGCTCATCTGTGGTGTACCGCTCCGCATTGGTCAGGGTCTGCTTGCGGATAAAGTAATCCGGAACCAGATCCCGGAAGGAATTGGTTACTTCAAAATAATATCCGAACACCTTATTGAACTTCACCCGCAGATTCTTGATGCCGGTTTTCTCCTTCTCTCTGGCCTCCAGCTCTGCCAGCCAGGTCTTTCCCTCGGTTTTTGCGTGGCGCAGACGGTCCGCCTCTTCGTTAAAGCCGTCCCGGATCATGCCGCCCTCCCGAACCGTAACAGGCGGCTCCTCCACAATGGCGCGGCCGATCAGATCCCCCAGATCCTCAAGAGCGTCCAGCTCCTCCTCCAGCGTCTTTAAATTTTCGCTGGTAAATTCTGAAAGCAGCGTTTTAATATGAGGCACCATGGCGATGGAATTCTTAAATGCCAGCAGATCCCGTGGATTCGCAGACTTGTAGCTGATCCGGCCGATCAGCCGCTCCAGATCGTAAACCGGGTTCAGATACTCCCGCAGTTCCTCCCGGCTGATATAATTTAAATTCAGCTCCTCAATGGCCTGCTGCCGCTTAAGAATCTCATCCCTGTGGATCAGAGGCTGCTCGATCCAGGTACGCAGAAGCCTGGCACCCATGGCCGTTCTGGTTTTGTCGAGCACCCAGAGAAGGCTTCCCCTCTTCTGCTTCTCCCGCATGGTCTCCAGAAGCTCCAGATTCCGCCTGGTGGAGGAATCAAGCACCATGTAATTTCCTGTGGAATAGGGCACGATGGTAGTCAGATGATCCATGGTGGTCTTCTGCGTCTCGTACAGGTACTGAAGAACAGCTCCTGCAGCGATGACGCCGCTGTCATAATCCGCAAGCCCCAGCCCCTCCAGGCCGTTCACCTTAAAATGCTCCCGCAGCACCTTCCGGCAGCTCTCATCCTGGAAAAAATGCGGATCCGCCGTGGAAACCGTAAAATGGTACCGGTCCTTTAAATCATCCAGACTGATGCCGGACATGGCAAAGGCATCATTGCATATGATCTCCGCCGGCGAAAACTTGTTGATCTCATCAAAGAGGGAACGCTCCGAGCCAACCTCCGTCACAAGAAAGTCGCCGGTGGTGATATCCGCCACGGCAACTCCCATTTTATCCCCCATATATACGATTCCCATCAGGTAATTATTTTTCGTCTCATCAAGAGCCTGAGCGCTGGTGATGGTTCCCGGCGTCACCACCCGGATCACCTCTCGCTTCACCAGTCCCTTGGCCAGCTTCGGATCCTCCATCTGCTCAGCGATAGCCACCTTGTAGCCCTTCTGCACAAGCCGGCTCAAATAGCTGTCCACCGCATGGTAAGGCACGCCGCACATAGGCGCCCGCTCTTCAAGGCCGCACTCCTTGCCTGTCAGGGTAATCTCCAGCTCCTTTGAGGCCGTCAGGGCGTCCTCAAAAAACATCTCATAGAAATCCCCCAGACGGTAAAATAAAATACAGTCGCTGTACTGCTTCTTGGTCTCCATGTATTGAGCCATCATTGGTGATAATCCAGCCACGATTCCAGTTCTCCTTACTTATACCGGCCTTCCCATATAGTAAAAGCCCTTTGCTTCCTCCAGGTACACATCTGAAATTCTTCCGATCAGAGACTCGTCCCCCGGAAAATGCACCGTTGTATTGTTGCTCATTCTGCCGGTCACATAGCCCTCCTTGTGATCGTCCAGGCTCTCCACCAGCACCTTCTGAACAGTTTTTTCATCCCGGCCGCAGACCTGGGCAGAAATCTCCTGCACCTCCCTTAACAGGCGGTCGAACCGTTCCTTCACCACCTGCTCCGGCACCTGCTCCATGGCCGCTGCCGGCGTTCCTGTCCGCTTGGAATAAATAAATGTAAACGCGCTGTCATAGCGGACCCGGCGCACTACATCCATCGTCTCCTCAAAGTCCTCCTCCGTCTCCCCGGGGAAGCCCACAATAATATCTGTTGTCAGCGAGATATCCGGTATGGCCGCGCGGATCTTATCCACCAGCTCCAGATAGCTCTCCTTCGTATAATGGCGGTTCATGATCTTTAAAATCCGGCTGCTTCCCGACTGCACCGGAAGATGCAGGTGGGTGCAGACCTTTTTGCAGTCCCTCATGGCTTCGATCAGCTCATCCGACAGATCCTTCGGATGCGAGGTCATAAAGCGGATCCGCTCCAGCCCCTCGATCTCGTTCACCTGGCGGAGAAGCTGCGCAAAGCTCACCGGCTGCTCCAGATTCTTCCCGTAGGAATTGACGTTCTGTCCCAGCAGCATAACCTCCACCACGCCGTCCGCCACAAGACGCCGGATCTCATCGATGATGTCCTCCGGTCTCCGGCTCCGCTCCCGTCCGCGCACATAGGGAACAATGCAGTAGCTGCAGAAGTTGTTGCAGCCGAACATAATGTTGACGCCGGACTTAAAGGAATATTTGCGGTCCACAGGAAGCTCCTCCACAATCGCGTCGGTTCCCTCCCAGATGTCGACGGTCATCCGTCCGCCCTTCATCAGCTTTCCGCACAGAAGCTCCGCCAGCTTGAAAATATTGTGCGTGCCGAAAATCAGATCCACAAACGGATAGGATTTTTTGATTTTCTCGATTACGGACGGTTCCTGCATCATACAGCCGCAGAGCGCGATCATCATGCCGGAACGCCGCTTTTTCAATGTATTCAGATAGCCAAGACGGCCGTACACCTTCTGGTTTGCATTGTCCCGGACGGTGCAGGTGTTGTAGAGGACAAAATCCGCATCCTCCCCGTCCACCTCCTTGTATCCGGCCTGATCCAGAACTCCCGCAAGCTTCTCTGAATCCCTGGAATTCATCTGGCATCCGAAGGTCTCGATGTGAAAGGTGCCATATTTGCCTTCCGCCTGCAGCTGTCCCAAAAGGCTGCTTCCGTACCGCTCCATGGCTTCCCCGGAATCCACCATCGCCTCAAACCGTTCCCTTAAAACCGCCCTCGCCTGCTCAATAAAATAATACTGCCGCGGCCCTTCCTCCGCAGGAGCCGCCTTCTTTGCGGCGTCAAAATCGTACGTATTCAAAATCATCCAACCTGCCTGTCGTTTTGTTAAAAAAGTATACTCATTTAGAAAAAAAGATTCATCACAGTATAGCACAGGATTCAAAAAATCACAATACAGAAGCCGGCTATCCGATAAAATATCTTCACTGTCTCAATTGCAAATTTAAAATCAACCCCTGTGTGGAATTAAACCTTACAAATCA
>JAUNGW010000203.1 GCA_030524245.1 Eubacteriales bacterium | reverse complement strand
GTCCGGGTGGTGGATATGGCCAAGGGCTACAGCACCCTGGCCAACAACGGCGTTTACGATGAGCGCACCTGCATTCTGCGGATCGACCACGAGCAGCAGGGAGAGCTGACAAAGGATATGAAGCCCTTTGCCAGACAGGTCTACCAGGAGGATTCCGCGTTCATGCTCACCGACATTTTGAAGGGAACTCTCACCGAATCCTACGGCACAGGCCGCGGCCTGGCCCTGGAGGGCGGTATGCCGGCCGCCGGCAAGACGGGAACCACCAACAGCAGCAAGGACACCTGGTTCTGCGGATACACCAGATACTACACCGCCGCCGTCTGGGTGGGCTACGATACCCCGCGCGCCATGCCCGGCATCTACGGCAGCACCTACGCCGGCAGGATCTGGAAGCAGACCATGGATCTGCTCCACCAGGGCAAAGAGCCCTTGGACTGGGAGCAGCCTCCCACCGTGGAGCTTCAGTCCACCTCCGGCATTACCGATTACGTCAGCGTCACGGCCAGGCTCCGGGCGCAGCAGAGCCTTCACGACAAGGAGCAGAGAAAGCTTGAGGAAGAGCTTTCCGTTTCCATTGCCGCTTATGAGGACAAAACCATTCAGACTGTTGAGGACACCTACTGGGTAAAGCAGCAGTATACCTCCATCATGGGTAAAATCAACCAGCTGGACGAGGGGGAGGTCCGGGGCGGCTTCCTTGCCCGCATGGCTGAAAAGCACGGGGAATTTGAGAAAACCATTCAGGAGATGCAGGATACCATTGCCCTGTACGAGGCGCAGCAGGCGCGCAAGAAAGCGGACAGCCAGAAGCGCGCTGAAGAGGAAGCCGCCAAGCGGCGGGCTGATCTGGAGGTTCAGACAAGGAAGAACGAATTCCTGACCGCTCTGATGGATGTGGAGGCCCTGGAATACCAGTCAGCCGCCGCCCAGCAGCTGATACAGACCGCCATCAGCAAGCTGTCTCTCGTATCTGACTATGCGGAGGCCGCCTCCTACAGTCAGCGGCTTCAGGCCGCCATCTCCCGCGTCTCCACCCTTCCCACAGAAGAGGAGTGGCAGATGGAGCAGGCGAAAAAGGCCGAGGAGGAGGCCGCCAGCCAGGCTGCCGAGCAGGCCCAGATCCAGAATGAGCAGGCTCAGCTTCAGGCCTATTTTAACCAGGAGCAGCGCAAATGGAGCACCTACGGCCCCCACGCTTCCGGCCCTTCCGGAAACAGCGGAGGCACCCCCATTTACAACGGCCCCGGCACCACAGAGCAAACGCCGGAGGAGGCCGGCCCAGGCGCAGCCCGGGAAAGCTCTGCGGCTGAGACAGAAGGAGAGTGATTACCATGAACGATGAAAAAAATATACATCCCGAAAAAGAAGGGACTGCTGTGCAGAAGGACGACGTGGAGGAAACCTCACGGATCGAGAAGGCCATCGCCCATGAGATTGAAAACGTCACCGCCGCAATCCCGCCTCTGCCCTTAACGGGGCTCGCGGGAGAGGCTGCTCCCGGCAGACCCTTTCCTGAGGACTCTCCGGTGCGGGACTGGTTCTTCACTTTCATGTGCATGAACATTCCAATCGTTGGCTGGATCTATCTGCTGCGGCTGACCCGCAGAAAAACAGACACGTCCCGCCGGAATTTCGCCCGGGCATATCTGTTTTACAAGCTGGTATTTCTGGCTGTTTCCGCAGTGCTCCTTGGGATCCTGATCTGGATCGGCCTGGATATGCTGGATCATCTGCTGGCCTATATGGAGATGCTGTAGCTGTTCCGGACAGCAGCTCTTCTTGTATTATGGAAAAACGTACGCCCTGTGATACAAAAAAGCCAAAAGAAAGACCTATGGTTCAAAAACCATAGGTCTTTCTTTTTAAATTCCCAGCATAGAAATCAAAGCAGGAAGTTCTGCCAGATTTTGAATGACGAAATGAGCGCCTGCATTCCGGAAAGAAGTCTCTGCCCGCTTCGCGGCAGATTTTTTTCCATCGCCAGAAAGAGCTTCCCATTCTCCCTCGCTCAATCCCAATTCCGAACTGCCTTCGATCACACCAACAGACCAAACGCCTGCATTTACGCCTTCTTTGATATCAGCTACGGTATCTCCCACCTTCACGACATCCCTGACAGAGGAAATCTGCAGCTTCTGCATGTTCCGGAAGATCATATATGGACAGGGACGGCCTTTTCCTCCCACACTGTCCGGGCTGAACCAGCAATCAGGGGCATATCCCTGTTTTGCGGCTTCCGGTACTACGATTTCCATCATCTTATCGGTGTACCCGGTCGTGGAACCTATCTTCAGTCCCATCCGGCGCAGTTTTTCCACCGCATCCAGAACAAAGGGCTTCGGAGCAGAATAACGATCCAAAATGTTAAGAAGCTTCGGCTCAAATTGTCCGTAAATCGCCTGTATATCCGCATTGTCAGCGGTGCGTCCATACTTTTCTTCCCATAGCTTCCCAATCCGTTCCATTTGAAGCATGGCGCGGATATGCTCGATTTTGAGCATTCCCA
>JAUNGW010000034.1:6472-22499 GCA_030524245.1 Eubacteriales bacterium | reverse complement strand
CGTCAAATACTTAAAAATGAATGGAGCTTATAGTTTTTTGTCGAAAATTTAATAAAAAATCAATAGTATTTTCGTTTGCTTTGTAGTAAACTCTTGTATGTTACATAAGCACCTTTCGTGAACACAACGAAATATCAATGATAAAGGAGATCGTATTATGAGAAAAATGCTTTTATTTGCTGCTGTCGCAGCCCTTTCTGTCAGCGCTGCGGCCTGTTCCAAGAAGGAAGCTCCGGAGCCTACCACAGCTGCCACGGAGGCTTCTGTTGAGGAGTCTTCCACCGAAGCCTCCACTGAGGAGACCACGGAAGAGGTGGAGACGGATTATGTGTCCGGCATTATCACAAAGATTGACGGAGACACCCTGGTTGTGAAGAGTCTGGACGATGATGTGGAGAGAACCTACGATATCGCAGACGCAGAGCTGATCCAGGATTATCCCTTCAGCGAAGGCGACTGGGTGGATATTTCCTTCCCTGTCGGAAGCGAAACCGAGCCGGTTCCGGCTGTAACCGTAGAGGTAACCGAGTCCATGATCGGTCAGAGCATGGATCCTCCCGCGGAAGGCAAGGTTGTTGACGCCACCATGAATTCCATGACCCTGGAGGTTGACGGGGTTGAGTATCCCCTGATCACTGCCAATGCCTATATCGTGGCGAAGGATGGCATTACTGTGGATAAGAACGCCACCGTTACCTACTTAGGCTCCCTGGATGATGATCCGGTTGTGGCAAAGGTTGTTATGGAGGATTCCTACGGCACTCCGGAGGCAGAGAAGAACGCCTTCATCGGCGAGGTTGCCCAGATTGCCGAGGACGGCTCCAACATTGTCCTTGCCTCTGCCAACGGTGATTTCTACACCTTTGTGTCTGACAGCATTGATTTTACTCAGTATAAGGAAGGCGACAATCTGGAAATCTTCTACGAAGGTTCCATCGGAGACAAGGAGATTCAGGCAACAGAGATTGTAAAGCAGTAAGACCATAAAACGGCGCGCCTGCAAAAATCCCCGCACACTTCTGCCAGTCAGAAGCTGCGGGGATTTTTCATTTTTTAATGCGACCGGCGGTTGATATATTCCGCTCTGGTCTTGGAGTAAATAAATTTCTGACTGCCGTACAGCCCGAAATATCCGGACAGGGTAAAGCAGACCGCAATGGAAACCGCGTAATAAGGCATGGCCTCAAATCCAAACATCTCGAAGGCCATCAGCACGCTTGTCACCGGACAGTTGGTCACGCTGACAAACAGGCACACCATCCCCACAGCTGTGCAGAGACCTGCGGGGACGCCGAGGGCTGTTCCCAGCAGATAGCCGAAGGCTGCGCCCACCGTCAGCGTCGGAACAATCTCTCCGCCCTTGAATCCGGCGCCAAGCGCTGCTGCCGTAAACAGGATCTTTATAAGAAAGCTGTACCAGGGCACCTGCTCTCCTGCAAAGCAGCGCTCAATCAGAGCCACGCCGCTGCCGTTGTACAGTCGGCTGCTGAATATCAGTGTCAGCAGAATAAAAATCACGCTGCCTGCCGCAATTCTCAGAAACGGATTCGGCAGATATCTTCTGTACAGATGGCCGCCTTCATGGAAGCAGATGCACATAATCACTCCCACACCGGCGCACAATATGCCAAGCAGCACAGAAAGGGAGGCGCCAAACACGCCGAATTCCGGTACCGCGCCAATCAGAAAATGCTCTGCCTTAAGGCCGAAATGGGCAGAAATCCCTGCTCCGATAAAAGCAGAAAACACGCAGGGCACCAGGGCGGCGTAATACATAACGCCGATACTGATCACCTCCATGGCAAAAACTGCAGCCGCCAGAGGCGTTCCGAACAGCGCCGCAAAGCCGGCGCTCATGCCGCACATCACCGCAATCTTTCTGTCCTTTTCATCCAGGCGGATCGCTCTTCCGATCATGCTGCCAAGACTTCCGCCCAGCTGGAGCGCCGCTCCCTCCCGTCCTACTGAAGCGCTGACCAGATGGCTTAAAATTGTAGTAATGAAAATCAGCGGCGCCGTGGCAGGAGTCACCTCCTCATTGGAGGAGATCGCCTCCAGCACCATATCCGTTCCCCTGTTTTTTTCTTCCTTAAACAGCCGGTACAGACCCACGATCAGGATTCCTGCCGCCGGCATCAGATAGAGCGTCCAGCTGTACGTATTCCAGGTCCGCGTGGCCCAGGCGACTCCGTGGCCGAAGGCAGTGCCCGCCGCCCCGACCAGAACGCCTGTCACAGCAGAAATCACCGTCCACTTGAAAAAATACTGGATATTTCTCTTTAAGGACGTCATTTCCTCTTTCCAGTTCATCTCCTCGTACCCCCGTTTTCAAGCCGGAAATCAGTCGCTGTAGGTACCCTTGGACTTCACGACTCTCGGACGGTAGCCCTCGTCATTTAAGGCCTGCACAATTCTGTTCTTGTGGTCGGTGCCCTCTGCCTCCAGCGTAATCCGAAGCTCCACGGCTGCGTTCCGGTTGATGCTCACAAACTGGTTATGCTCCAGCTTGATCACATTGCCCCGCTCTGCCGCAAGGAGAGAAGAAACCTTGGCCAGCTCGCCGGGCTTATCCGGAAGCAGCACAGACACGGTAAAAATACGGTCTCTCTGGATCAGTCCGTGCTGAACCACAGAGGACATGGTGATCACATCCATGTTGCCGCCGCTTAAGATGGACACGATCTTTTTCTTCTGAACATCCAGATGCTTTAAAGCCGCCACGGTCAGAAGACCGGAGTTCTCCACGATCATCTTGTGATTTTCCACCATATCAAGGAACGCCACGATCAGCTCCGAATCATCCACAGTAATGATATCGTCCACATTCTGCTGGATATAGGGGAACAGCTTTTCGCCGGGACGCTTCACCGCTGTACCGTCTGCAATGGTATCCACGGAGGGCAGCTCCACCACATGGCCGGCCTTTAAAGACGCCTGCATGCAGTTGGCTCCCGCCGGCTCCACACCGATAACCCTGATCTTCGGATTCAGAAGCTTTGCCAGGGTTGAAACGCCGGTGCAGAGACCGCCGCCGCCGATGGGAACCAGAATGTAATCCACAGTGGGCAGCTCCTTGATGATTTCCATGGCAATGGTTCCCTGTCCCGTAGCCACGTCCAGGTCGTTGAACGGATGCACAAAGGTATAGTTGTGCTCCTCTGCCAGCTGATATGCGTAATCACATGCCTCGTCAAACACGTTGCCGTAAAGCACCACCTCAGCGCCGTAACCTCTGGTGCGGTTCACCTTGATCAGAGGCGTCGTTGTCGGCATAACGATGACTGCCTTGATTCCTGCCAGCTTCGCCGCATAGGCAACGCCCTGGGCATGATTTCCCGCAGAAGCGGTGATCAGGCCGTGCCGCTTTGCCTCCTCGCTTAAGGTGCTGATCTTGTAATAGGCTCCGCGAACCTTGTAGGCCCCGGTGTACTGCATGTTTTCCGGCTTAAAGTAAACCCTGTTTCCCGTCTGTGCAGAATAGTACTCGCTGAATACCAGCTTCGTCTCCTGCGTAACCTTTTTTACCTCCTCGCTGGCCTCCTCAAATTTTTCCAGCGTAAGCTGCTCTGTCATTTCCTGTTCCATAACTGATTTCCTCTCTTTTTCTGTTGTTATTTGTAACTGTTCAGGACGGCGCATCTTCTTGCCCGGCAGAGCCGGACAAGAAGCATCGGAGGTTCCTCCGATGTGAAAATAAGGTCAAAAACGGTCTTACAAGCAAGCTTGACGCCCATTTTTGGTCTTATTTTCCCGCCGTCCTGAACAGTTACTATTATTTTATGTCAAATAAAGCATTTACAAAATCCTCGGAGTTGAATTTCTGAAGATCATCGATCTTCTCTCCCACACCTACATATTTTACCGGGATCCCCAGCTCTGACTGAATAGCCACCGCGATGCCGCCCTTGGCTGTGCCGTCCAGCTTCGTCAGAATAATGCCGGTAATCTCAGCCGCCTCCATAAACTGGCGGGCCTGAACAAGGGCGTTCTGGCCGGTGGTTCCGTCCAGCACCACCAGCGTCTCCCGGTAAGCGTCCGGGTATTCCCGGTCGATAATCCGGTTGATCTTTTTTAACTCCTCCATCAGGTTTTTCTTATTGTGAAGCCGCCCCGCCGTATCGCAGATCAGCACGTCCGCATGACGGGATTTTGCCGCGGCCACCGCGTCGTAAATCACGGCTGCCGGATCCGATCCCTCCTGCTGAGCGATAATCTCCACGCCCGCCCGGTTGGCCCACTCGGTCAGCTGGTCTATGGCTGCCGCACGGAAGGTATCCGCCGCCGCTAAAATCACCTTCTTCCCCTCGTCCTTCAGCTGTCCTGCCAGCTTTCCGACGGAGGTGGTCTTTCCCACGCCGTTGACGCCGATCACAAGCACCACCGAGGTGCGGTGCTCAAACTCATAGGCGTTGTCTCCCAGATTCATCTGCTCCCTGATCGAATCGATCAGAAGCTGACGGCACTCGGACGGCTCCTTGATATGCTGCTCCTTTACCTTCCGCCGCAGATCCTCCATAATCGTCATGGTTGTCTGGATGCCCAGATCGCCCATGATCAGAGTTTCCTCCAGCTCCTCGTAAAAGTCATCGTCAATAGCGGAAAATCCGCTGAAAATAGAGTCCATGCCGGACACAATATTGTCTCTTGTTTTATTTAAGCCCTCTACAAGACGGCTGAAAAAGCCCTTTTTCTTTTCTTCCATATACATTCCTCTTTCCCGGCGCTTTATTTGTCCAGCTGATCCTCAATCAGGTTTACCGATACCAGGGTGGATACGCCTTTTTCCTGCATGGTGATTCCGTACAGCCGGTCGGAAGCAACCATGGTTCCGCGCCGGTGGGTGATGACAATAAACTGGGTGTTTTTCGTCAGCTTATGAAGATAGCCCGCGTACCGGTCCACGTTGGAATCGTCCAGAGCCGCCTCAATCTCATCCAGCAGGCAGAACGGCGACGGCTTTAAGTTCTGAATGGCAAACAAAAGTGCGATTGCCGTCAGCGCCTTCTCTCCTCCGGAAAGCTGCATCATATTCTGCAGCTTTTTTCCCGGCGGCTGGGCAATAATCTGAATGCCGGCCTCCAGAATATCCTCGTCCTCCTGAAGATCCAGCGCGCCGTGGCCTCCGCCGAACAGCTCCCGGAACACCCGGTCAAACTCCTGGCGGATTTCTCTGAATTTCTGCTCAAACTGACGGCGCATGCCGCTGTCCAGCTCCTCGATGATCTGCAGCAGCGCACCCTCCGCCTGAACCAGATCGTCATGCTGAGTCTTCATGAAGTCATAGCGCCCGGAAATCTCCTTGTAATCCTCAATGGCGTTGACATTGACATTACCCAGGGCTCGGATGCTGTTCTTCAGGCCGTCAATTTTTTTTCTCACCTCTGAAAGCACCGTAAGCTCAGGATTCCGCAGCGGCTCTGCCAGAGTATAGGTCAGCTCATATTCATTCCACATGTAGTTGACCTGGCTTTCCTGCTTCTCCTCCAGCTTTTCCTTCTGGCTCTGCAAGCGGTACAGCTCCTTGTCCAGCCTTCCGGTCCGCTCAGCAAGCTCCTCCCGCTTTCCGAAGAATTCCTTCTGGCTCTTCATCTGAGCCTCCTTCTTCGCCGTCTGCTCCTCTACCTTTGCAGCCAGCAGCGTCCGCTGCTCCATGGCATTGTTGATCAGTTCTTTTAAATGGGCAATCTCTTTTTGTTTGCCCTCCACAATGCCGTCTGAATCTCTGTTTCCCTCCAGAAGACCGGTCCGCTCCTCCAGAAGCCGGCGGATCTCATCCTCCACCCGGCGGATATTCTCCATAACGAAATCCACCTTCTGCTTTAAGCCGGCTGCCTCCAGGCGGACAGCTTCCAGATCCCGGGCCGCCTCCTCGCGGATGTGTCTGCCCTCCTCCATCTGGGCTGTCATCTGGCTCACCTGGCCGCTGGCCTCGTCATTCTGCCGCACCAGGGCGTCCGCATCCTGTAAAAGCGCCTGGCGGCTCTCCTCGATTTCCCGGATCTGCTGCTCCAGCTGGCTGTTTTCCAGAACAAGATCCTGATAGGACTCCCGGATCTCCTCCTGCTTTTCCTCCAGCTGAGTCACATTCATCTTCTGGGTGTTCTGAATCAAGGACGCGCTGTGGCGCTCATTTTTCAGCCGCTCCAGCTCATCCCGCTTCTCCTGAAGCAGGCTCTCGTTCATGAAAAGCTCCTGCTCCAGCTTTTCACAGGCGCCGTCAGCCTTTTTGCACACGGCCTCCAGCTCCTCCAGCTCCCTCTTTCTTCCCAGCAGGTTGCTGGAATTTTTAAAGGCGCCGCCCGTCATGGAACCGCCGGCGCTTAACAGCTCGCCCTCCAGGGTTACAATCCGCAGGGAATACCTGTACTTTCTTGCCAGGGCAATGGCATGGTCAATGGTATCCGCCACCACCACCCGGCCCAGCAGATACTTTGCCAGAACCTGATACTGCGGCTTTACATGAACCAGATCACTGGCCAGTCCGATAACTCCGGGCTCCTTTAACGCCTCCGGCCGGGAAATGCCTCCGCTGCCGCTGATGCTGGTCAGCGGCAGAAACGTCACTCTCCCGTACCGGTTCTTTTTCAAATATTCAATCAACTGCTTGGCCGTCTGCTCCGAATCCGTCACCACGTTCTGGATGCTTCCTCCCAGAGCAGTCTCTACCGCTGTCTCATACTGCTTATCCGTAGTCACCAGATCCGCCACAACACCGTGAATGCCCCGGATCCTGTCCCGGACCTCCATCACACGGCGGATGCTGTTTCCATAGCCGTCATAGCGCTCCGCCAGGTTCCTCAGGGACTCCAGCTTTGTGTAAGCCGTCCTGTACTCCTGCTGCGTCTCATTTAAATTTCTGGTCAGACGGCGGACCTCATGCTCCAGGCCGGATACCTGCTCCTCACAGCCAGTCTGGCTGACAGCCAGCTGCAAAAGACGCTCCTCTGCCTCCTTCAGCCTGGCCTGCTCTGCGAGCAGCTGCTCCTCCTGAACAGATTCATCGCTTTTGAATTTCAGGATTTTCTGCGCCACCTCTGAGCGGCGCACCTGCACCTGCTCCAGCATGGTATCGTATCGTTCCTCTTTTGCGGAAAGAGATGCCTTTTCATTCAGGCCGGCAATGATGCTGCCCTTTGCCGCTTCGATTTTCTGATCCAGAAGCATCAGCGCCTCATCCTGGCTCTGCAGCCTGGCCTCCGCGTCCTCCTGCCGTTTTCTGCTCTCCGCAGCTGCGTCGGCTATGCCTGCATTATCCGCCTCATAATCAGCAATCTGCTTCCGCCTCTGCTCCACATCCTGATCAATGGCCTGCATCCGGCTGCTCATATGCTCCGCATGCATCCGCTCCGTATTGATCTGCTCGTTCAGCACATTGATCTGACCTTCCAGATTGCCCTTCAGCATCTCCGCCTGATTCAGCTTTGTCCGCTCGTCTGTGATCTCCGCGTCCAGGGCGTCGATTTCCTGCTCCAGCTGCTCATATTCTGCCCGCAGCGCCTCTGACTGCCCGGCGGCATCCTTCAGGTCGCCGGATACAATGGCTTCCTTCTCCTCCAGCTCCTTTAGCTGGCTGCGGATTCCCTCCGTCTCCATGAGGAACAGGTTTACATCGCAGGTTTTCAGCTCTTCCTTCAGCGTCAGATACTTTTTTGCCGCCTCGGACTGGCGGGCCAGCGGCCCCACCTGCTTTTCCAGCTCTGACAGAATGTCGGTAACACGGACCAGGTTCTGCTTTTCATCCTCCAGCTTTTTCTGAGCAATGGCCTTTCTCCGCTTGAACTTGACAATGCCGGCGGCCTCGTCAAACAGCTCCCGCCGTTCCTCCGGCTTGCCGCTCAGAATCTTGTCGATCTGCCCCTGTCCGATGATGGAATAGCCTTCCTTTCCGATACCGGTGTCATAAAACAGCTCGTTGATATCCTTTAACCGGCAGGAGCTGCCATTGATCATATACTCGCTTTCACCGGAACGGTACAGCCGCCTGGATACGGTAACCTCATCGTAATCGATGGCCAGCTGATGATCGGAATTATCCAGGGTAATTGCCACATAGGCAAAGCCCTGGGGCTTTCTCAGCTCTGTTCCTGCAAAAATGACGTCCTGCATGGAACCGCCCCTCAGCTGCTTCACCCGCTGCTCCCCCAGAACCCAGCGGACTGCGTCAGCCACATTGCTTTTTCCGCTCCCGTTCGGTCCTACAATACCGGTAATTCCGTTGTGAAACTCAAACAGGATTTTATTGGCAAAAGACTTAAAACCCTGAATTTCAATACTCTTTAAATACATACATCTTCCCTCAGCTTCAGAATTCCGCGGTATGCTGCCATAGCCTCCGCCGCCTTCTTTGTTCTGCCGCTTCCTCTTCCGATTTCGCGGCCTCCTACCATGGCCCTTACCTCAAAGACCTTATTGTGATCCGGTCCCTCCTCCTTCAAAATCTCATATTCCAGGCTTTCCTCAAAGGACGCCTGAACAAGCTCCTGAAGGGTAGTCTTGCTATCATAAAAGAGCTGCTTATGCTCAATATCATTCAGAATAAACCGGTGAATAAACTCTTTTGCACTAGCAAAACCACCATCCAGATAAATCGCTCCGATCAGGGCCTCCATAGCGTCGGACACGACAGAATTACGCTCCCTGCCTCCGGTGGCATCCTCTCCCCGCCCCAAAAGCAGGTAGCTTCCCAGCCCGATCTGCCCGGCACAGTAGGCCAGGGTCGGCTCACAGACAATGCTTGCCCGGATCTTCGTCAGCTCTCCCTCCGGTTTTTCCGGATAAAGCTGATACAAAAAATCGCTGGAAATCACCTCCAGAACAGCATCACCCAAAAATTCAAGCCGTTCATTGCAGGAAAGCTTATCCATGCGATGCTCATTGGCATAGGAGCTGTGGGTCATGGCCTGACGCAGCAGCTTCTCATTCTGAAACTGACAGCCGATTCTCTCCTGGAGCTTTTGCAGACTATGATTCATGATTTTCTCCTTTTCTTAATATTACAGCCATTCTCAAACAGACATGATTCGGCGCAGGCGAATCACCATTATGGAAGAAAAGGGGCCCGCAGCTGCAGAGTCCCCTTTCCTCCTACATATCTTCATGCTTAATTCAGTGCGCTTTTGATCTGCTCCACAGCATCTCCAACGGTGACAATCTGCTCCGCCGCCTCTGTGGGAATCTCAATGTCAAAGGCTTCCTCAATGCCCATGACAATCTGGAAAATATCCAGGGAATCTGCGCCCAGATCCTCCACGAAAGTAGTCTCCATGGTGATCTCCTCCGGCTCCACGTTCAAAACCTCCGCAATGATTTCCTGCAGCTTTTCAAATTCCATAACGTCCTCTCCTGTCTTTTATTCTTCTGCCTGTTCTTCGGCATCCAGGCTCTCCTTAATTTTCTCGTTAATCTTCTGCTCCTTAAAGGTGACGCACTGAATAATGGAATTGCAGATCTCCCCTGCCCTGGCGTTGCCGTGGGTCTTCACCACAAGGCCCTTTAAGCCAAGAAGAGGCGCGCCTCCGTACTGGGATGCGTCAAACTTCTTCAGAGTTTCCTTTAAGGCCGGCTTTACAAGCAGTGCTCCGATTTTGCTCCGCAGAGAGCTCATCATGCCCTGTTTTACCATACTGAGCAGCACGGCGCCGGTCCCTTCGTAAAGCTTTAAAATCACGTTGCCGGTGAATGCCTCGCAGACGATCACATCCGCGCCTCCGTGGGGAATCTCTCTCGCTTCGATGCTGCCCGTAAAATTCAGATCCCGGCAGGCTTTCAGAAGCGGAAACGTCTCTTTTACAAGGGCATTCCCCTTTTCTTCTTCAGCGCCGACATTCACAATGCCTACTCTTGGCCTGGAAATGCCCAGCACGTGCTCCATATAAATAGATCCCATGCGCGCAAACTGTACCAGATGGGAGGCTCTGGCATCCACATTGGCTCCGCTGTCAAGCAGAAGGGAAACTCCCTTTTCCGTGGGAATCAGGGCTCCAAAGGGCGCTCGCTCCACTCCCCGGATCCTGCCCACGATCATCTGCCCTCCAACTAAAATCGCGCCGGAATTCCCCGCAGAAACGAAGGCGTCCGCCTCTCCCCGCTTCACCAGGTTCATCCCCACGACGATGGATGAATCCTTTTTGCGGCGAATTGCGTTCACCGGAGGCTCGTCAGTCGCAATCACCTCGGAGGCCGGAATCACAAGAAGCCTGTCTGAAGCCTGATACTTTCCAAGCTCCGCCTTCACCACTTCCTCCTGTCCAACAAGAAGCACCTGAATATCACTCCTTGACGCGACAGCGTCCGCAGCGCCCTTTACAATCTCGCCCGGTGCATTGTCTCCTCCCATGGCGTCCACAGCTATCTTAATCATGCCGATTCTCCTTTCCAGCTTCTGCCGGTAACTCTATTCCTTAAATAATATACTAAATAATGGTTTATAAATCAATATATAATTATCAATCCTGTCGTTAATTTCTTATGGCATCATAAAGGCGCCCCAGGCAGTCCGGATTGTCCGTATGCTGCCTGGGGCGCCTGTCCCCTCCGATAACTGTTAAATTTTCTCCTGCAGAGCTGCGAATACCTCCAGGAGCCGCTTTCTGTTGGCCTTTGATATCTCCCTTCCGCCAATGGAAAGCTCCGGGAATTTCCTTGCCAGATCCCGCAGTTCAATGACCTTCAGCTTTCGCAGGGCCGCAAATGCCTGCCGCCTGCCGTATTCTGCCTCCACCCGTTCATATTCCTTCCTGGTGGGAGCCGTCATAAGCTCCGGTCCACGAACCGGCTCCGGCATGCCTTTTTCTTCTTCCCTGAAAAAAGAACCGTCCACTGGAGCCTGCCTGCCGCTTCCAATTATTCTGTGCTCCAGCTCCCCGGCTATACAGGGAATGATATGGCTGCACACGAGGCTTTTTCTGTTGATCCGCCCCGCTTCCCTCTGTGCCTCATACACCGCTCTGGTCACTGCGGCCACATCGCCGGTCACCGCCACGGTCACAAGTCCTGCGCCGGCTGTTATCTTTTCCGCCAGGCTGACCTCTGCTGCCTTTAGCATGGCGTCTGCCGCGCAAACCGCCGTCAGATATCCCCTCGTTTCAATCATTCCAAGCGCCCGCATGCTCCACCTCCCCTTTCAGACTCCTGACGCTTTTCTGCATCAGCCTCCGGCGGGAGCATTTCCTGCCGGGAAAATATCACTGCCAGACTTGCTGCCGCATCCCTGGCTGCCGGAGTGACGATGGTATCCTCATCCGTCATACAGATTAATTTTCCTTCCCGGGCCAGCCGTTCAATATCACTGGCACAGATAACCCGCTTCATTCCAGCTTTTACCCCCTTTCACTGCCCACACCCTGTCCAGGGCGCATTCCGCCTCAAGCACTGCCACCACAGCTGCATCCACCGGGCTCTTGTCATCTCCCAGCATATTTCTGGCGGCGGTTCCGGCAGCAATCAGCACCTTCTCACCGATTCCCGCGCCCACAGTATCCACTGCCACCAGCCGTTCCCCGTTTCTGCTGCCTCCGATTGTTTCTGCCAGAATCAGCCGGCTTCCCGTCAGAGTTCTGGCTGTCCGCACCGCCCACACACATTCAATAACCCGCGCCGCAATCATAATTCCTTCCTCCCGGCCGTCTCTTCTGATCCTGCAAGAAAGCTCTCCAGCTCTTCATGAGGCTCTGAGATCACTTCTGCTCCCAGAATTTCTCCGGCCCGCGCCGCAGCTGCTGCTCCCGCGTCCACCGCCGCCTTCACATCCCACACAGCTCCCCGCACAATCACGGTCACCAGCCCTCCTCCGGGATATTCCAGACCGGACAGCGCAACATCCGCTGCCTTTACCATAGCGTCCGCTGCCGCAGCGGCGCACACAAATCCTCTCGCTTCGATCAGACCAACTGCATCATGATTCATATCCCCTGCTCCTTTCCTGCTGCATTTTTCAGGACTATCTGTCCGTTCCAAGTATAGTCCTTTCCCTTAAGTGGAATGTCAAGCCCTGATTTCCAAAACATCGTCTTTTTCCTTCTGGATCAGAGGAATTATGATTTCTGTCACAAATTTTCCCGGATTTCTGGTTGTCCAGTGATCCACCACATAGCGCTCATAGGATTCCGCACTGCAGACATGCCCCCTTGCCTCTGCCCAGTCCCTGATCCGGCCATATTCCATGTCAATGGCTTCGATCGGCCCCACATGATACACACAGACCGCCATGAATCCGCCGAACCGGCAGGTCTGCGCACCGCCGGCCATCGGTCTTAACGGCCTTTGCATAATCGATGCGCGGGCAGCTTTTCCCGTCATTTTATCCACCCAGGAAGGATATTTTATAATCACCGGTCCGGATATCTCGATTCCCTCTTCCTCCAAATGGTTCACCCACTGGATGTTAATAATGGATTCCTTGTATTCATAACAGAAATCCTGCTCCATAAAGCAGCATGCAGTCGGCGGAACGTAACGCACAAACACCTCATGAACCGGTATTTTCCGCACCATCTGCGCCTCCTGGATCAGATTATACCATTCCTCCACCGCCTCCAGATTGTAGTAAAGCTCCCGCACCTTTGTCCGCAGCTCCCCAATTTTCCCCTGGAATTTTTCCTTCACTACAAAGTCGTTGTTCCGGCTGACGATCTCCTGCATTTCCTCCAGGCGAAACCCCATCTGTTTATAATATTTCAGAACGGACAGCGTCAAAAGTGATTCCCGGCTGTAGTACCGGTATCCATTCTCCCTGTTGATATAGTCCGGAGCTATGACGCCGATCTGATCGTAAAAACGCAGCGCCTTTTTCGATATATTGCAGATCCTGCCTGCCTCCCCAATCGAGTACAGCTTCTCCTCAGACATAATCTACGGATCACCTCCTCCTGTCATAGGTTTTATGTAATTATAATCCTTCCTCTTAAGGGGAAAGTCAACACTTTTGCACAAAAATGTTGATTATGCGCAGGAAATACCTGTGCGCAAACGCATGCAAGCACGCAGTCTGCACAGCCGCTTGACTACGCTTTTAACGTAAAAAGACCACTGGATTTCTCCAATGGTCTTTATCATACATTCTTAATCCCGCAATTAGTCCTCTACGCTTACGATTTCTCTCTTGTTGTAAGAACCGCAGGCCTTGCAGACTCTGTGAGGCATCATCAGGGCGCCGCACTTGCTGCACTTTACTAAGTTCATAGCGCTCATTTTCCAATTAGCTCTCCGCTTGTCGCGTCTTGCTTTGGAAGATTTATTCTTCGGGCAGATAGACATGGTTTACACCTCCTTAAACTTTTGAAATAAATCCTGGATTACTGACATTCTTGGGTCAGGCGAACTCTGGTCACAGGAGCAGGTCCCGTGATTCAAATTCGCACCACATCTATTGCAAATCCCTTTGCAGTCTTCCCTGCACAGCACTTTCATGGGCAGATTCAGCAATAGTTCGTTACTGAGCAGCCGGTCTACATCCAGAGTATAACCGCTTACATAGGGCTGTTCATCCAGATCCTCCGCACGCTCCTCCTCTGTCTTCGACAGATCCAGCTCTTCGCTGATATCCAGCGGGAACGGGACATCCACCGGCTCCAGACATCTGCCGCAGGGCATCTGCAGGGTAACTTCGGCGCTTCCCTCCAGCAAAAGCTTTCGGTCTCCCAGGTTCCGGATCCGAAGGGACACAGGCTCCTTTGATACGATATCGTAGCTCTCCCGCAATGCGTCAAGCTTCTCCATATCAATACTGCATGTGTAGGACTTCTCTTTACCTTCTCTGGTAAACAGCTCAGTCAGGTTAATCAGCATATTAATCTCCTAATACGCACCTATGATATTATACATAGGCAGTTTTGTTTTGTCAACCAGTTTTTTCAGAAAATACGCCGCAAAACCGCCTGTGCTTTTTATCAGATCAGACGCTTTGTTTCTCTTGCGATAGCCAGCTCCTCGTTGGTGGGGATCAGCATCACCTTAACCTTGGAATCCGGCGCGGAGATCACTGCATTCTTGCCTCTCACATCGTTGGCTGCATCGTCGATCTTCACTCCCAGATAGCCCAGATAATCGCAGATAGCCTTTCTGCCTGCCTTGTCGTTCTCGCCGACGCCGGCTGTGAAGGCGATGGCGTCCACACCGTTCATAGCTGCGGTGTAAGCGCCGATGTATTTTGCCACGCGGTAAATAAATGCGTCCAGAGCCACCTCAGCCAGATGGTTGCCCTCCTTCTTGGCATTCTCAATATCGCGGAAGTCGCTGGAAATGCCGCCGCTCATGCCTAAAACGCCGGACTTCTTGTTGAGGATGTTCAGCACCTCGTTGACGTCCTTTCCTTCCTTATTGCAGATAAACTGCACTACAGCCGGATCGATGTCACCGCTTCTGGTACCCATGATCAGGCCCTCAAGAGGGGTAAGGCCCATGCTGGTATCCACACATCTGCCGCCGATGGAAGCGGAAACACTGGCGCCGTTTCCAAGGTGGCATACGATCACCTTTGCCTTCTCCGGATCCAGACCGCCGAACTTGATGGCCTCGCCGGATACGAACATATGGCTGGTGCCGTGGAAGCCGTAGCGGCGGATGCTGTACTTCTCATAGTACTCGCGCGGAATTGCATAGAGGTATGCCTTCTCCGGCATAGCCATGCCAAAGCCGGTATCCCAGACAGCCACGTTGGGCTTGCCGGGCATAGCTGCCTCGCAGGCCTCGATACCCATTAAGTTCGCCGGGTTGTGCAGCGGTCCCAGATCGAAGCACTCACGGATCACGCGCTTAACATCCTCATTTACAATGATGGACTCGCTGTAAGTGGTGCCTGCGTGCAGCACGCGGTGGCCGACAGCTGCGATCTCTTCCGTGCTTTTGATCACGCCGTGCTCCGGATCCTGCAGAGCATCCATAACCAGCTCGATGGCTACTGTGTGGTTGGGCATAGCCTTTTCTACAACGAATTTGTCCTTGCCTGCCGGCTGATGGGTAAGCTTGGAGCCGTCAATACCGATTCTCTCGCAGAGACCCTTTGCGATTACGCTCTCATCATCCATATCGATCAGCTGATATTTCAGAGAGGAGCTTCCGCAGTTGATAACCAAAATCTTCATAATCTGATATTCTCCTATTAAATATTTCTTGTGTTTAAAGCGCCTTACTGCGCGTTCTGGCACTGTACAGCGGTGATCGCCACAACGCCTACAATATCATCTGCGGAGCAGCCTCTGGACAGATCGTTGACCGGCTTTGCAATACCCTGGCACATGGGGCCGTAGGCCTCTGCCTTGCCCAGTCTCTGAACCAGCTTGTAGCCGATGTTTCCTGCATCCAGGTCCGGGAATACCAGAACATTGGCATGGCCCGCAACCTTGCTGTCCGGAGCCTTGGAAGCGCCGATCTCCGGCACAATGGCTGCATCAAGCTGCAGCTCTCCGTCCAGCGCAAGCTCCGGAGCCATCTCCTTCGCCAGCTTTGTAGCCTCCACAACCTTGTCCACATCCGGATGGGAAGCGCTTCCCTTGGAGGAATGGGACAGCATGGCCACCTTCGGCTCCTCTCCGGTCAGCATACGGAAGCTCTCTGCCGAGGAAACCGCAATCGCTGCCAGCTCTTCCGGATTCGGATTCTGGTTCAGTCCGCAGTCAGCAAACACAAAGGTGCCGTTGTTGCCGAACTGGCAGTCCGGAACCTCCATCAGGAAGAAAGCGGAAACCAGCTTGGTGCCCGGCTTTGTCTTGATTACCTGCAGGCAGGGACGCAGGGTGTTGGCTGTGGAATGGCAGGCGCCGGATACCATGCCGTCTGCGTCGCCGTTCTTGATCATCAGACAGCCATAATAAGCGTAGTCGCTTAAAATCGTCTCTCTTGCCTTCTCCGGAGTCATACCCTTGGACTTTCTCAGCTCAACGAAAAGATCAATGTACTCCTGAGTCTTCTCGTAGGTCTGCGGGTTGATAATGGTGGCGCCGGACACATCCAGGCCGTCGCTGTGAGCGCCGATATCCTCCGGCGTACCGATGATGATCAGGTTGGCAAGGCCTTCCTTTAAAATCTTCTA
>JAUNGW010000034.1:0-6462 GCA_030524245.1 Eubacteriales bacterium | reverse complement strand
TGTCTTCTTGTCAGCCTTCGCTTTTGCTTTGATTACATCAATGAATCCCATAAAAATACCCCTTTCTTATCGTAGTGCATATAGTTCTATTATAAACGGAGTAAAATATGGAAACAAGCTATATTTTTACTTTTTTTGCATTTTTTATCAAACAATGGAAGCACTTTTTCCTTTACGGACAGACAAAATGACAGTATAATGATACCACCTTGTTTTTTTACGCAAAAAGGAGCAGAACGCATGAACATCACAGGGATCATTGCAGAATATAATCCGTTTCACAACGGACATTTTTATCAGCTGAAAACGGCCCGGGAGGTCCTGGGAGCAGACTACGTGATCGTTGTCATGAGCGGCGATTTTGTTCAGCGGGGGGAACCGGCTGTCTTTGATAAATACACCAGGACAGCCATGGCGCTTTCCTGCGGCGCCGACCTGGTTCTGGAGCTTCCCGCGGCCTTTGCCACCGGAAGCGCCGAATCCTTTGCCGCCTGCGCCGTTTCGCTTCTTGACCGTCTCGGCGTGGCGGATCAGCTCTGCTTCGGCAGTGAATCCGGAGATACCGCCCTGCTTTCCAGGGCTGCGGATCTGCTGCTTGATGAGCCGGAGGATTTTCGCGCACTTCTTAAAGAAGGCCTGCGCCAGGGCCTTTCCTGGCCGGCCGCCAGAGGGCGGGCCCTGGAAGCCTTCGGCCTGGCCGGTCTTCTCTCCTCCCCCAACGACATTCTGGCTGCTGAATACATAAAGGCCTTAAAGGTCCAAAACAGCGCCATCGCGCCCCGGACGGTCCTTCGGCGGGGAAGCGGCTACAACGATGCTTCCATGCCGGAGCAGGCCGGCGTCCATGCTTCTGCCTCCGCTTTAAGGAAACGGATGCGGGAAACGGCAGGTCCGCTTCCCGCCGATGTCTGCGGCCAGCTTCCTGCCGAAGCCTTAAAGGTCCTTCTGGACGGCCAGCCCGTGCCCTGTCCTGTTTTTCCGGACGATTTTTCCGCCCTTCTGCAGTATCGGCTGCTCTCCTGTCTGGAGCTTCACGAGCCCTTAAGCAGGTTCGCAGATCTTTCCCCGGAGATGGCTGCCCGGCTGACGAGGGAAGCCTTCACTCCGGCAGCCTTTACAGAGCGGATCCGGCAGATCAAGACAAAGCAGTATACCTACACCCGCATCAGCCGCGCCCTGCTCCACCTCATCCTCGGCATCACGGCAGAGGAAACAGCGCGTCAGAAGCAGAACGGGTATGCGCCCTACGGACGGGTTCTTGGCTTCCGCCGGCAGGCCGCCCCTCTGCTCTCCGCCATCAGGGCAAACAGCAGCATTCCCCTGGTGACAAAAACCGCCGATGCAAAGAACGTCCTGACGCCGGAGGCCTTTGAGCAGCTGAGCCGCGACATGTACGCCTCCCATGTGTACCAGTCCATCCTGTTCCAAAAAGGAAGGCAGATGAAAAACGAATACACAAGATCCGTTATCATCTGCCCGTAAATCTGATCTCAGCGGCCTTTCAGGACAGCGGGAGCAGCCTTGCAAGCGCCGGCTCCACAGATAAGAACTGCATCATTTCCTCCAGCTCCTGTCTGTTGTCCTTTTTCCGTCCGTCATAGACAGCCCGGATCAGAATGTTTTTCGGCGTATGCTCCATGTCGATAAACTCCAGAATCTGGGTTCTGTATCCATAATGCTCCAGAATTTCCGCCCGCAGTCCGTCCGTAAGGAGAGCTGCCATCCGCTCCTTAATCAGTCCATACTGAAGGGCCGGCTTCAACAGCTGGTTTTTCAGCTGCTTATTCAGCTCGTGCTGACAGCAGGGAACCGACAGGATCACCCTGGCGCCCCAGCGAACCGCCTTCTCAAGCGCATAATCCGTGGCCGTATCACAGGCATGAAGGGTCACTACCATATCCACATGCTCCACGCCCTCAAAACCGGCAATGTCTCCGTCGGCAAAGCTTAAGCCGTCATAGCCGTACTGCTCTGCCAGCCGGCTGCAGCGGCTGATCACGTCCTTTTTTAAGTCCAGTCCAATGATCCGCACCGGATATCCCTTCACCCGGTTCAGATAATGATACATGGCAAAGGTTAAATAAGACTTGCCGCAGCCGAAATCAATAATGGTATTCTCCCTGCCCTTATCCAGATTCGGAAGAATATCCTCGATAAATTCCAGAAAACGGTTGATCTGGCGGAATTTATCATAGCGGGTGCGGACAATGGAGCCGTCCTCTGTCATAACGCCCAGATCCACCAGAAACGGGACAGGAATTCCCTCCTCCAGCACATACCGCTTTTTCCGGTTGTGAGCCAGTGACACTGTGTTTTCCAGGGAAGGAGCCGCCTGTGCGCCGCCCTTCACCCGTACCGTCACCGCGCCCTTTTTGCTGACTAAAACAGCCGCGCTTCCAAGCTCGGAAATCACCTGGCCGCTGCGGAACTCTCCCGGAACCAGCTCCTTTACATACGCCTCCAGTTCTTCCGGCAGCAGATTTTTGTGGAATGCCTGATTTCCAACCAGCTCCTCTGCCTGAAACATCAGCCGCCCCCGCAGGCTCACCGGACGGATCCGCACCTTCTGCCGTCCGTCCCGGGATCGGGGACTGCCGAATACCATCTGTTTTAAGCCTGCATTGGCAAACATGGCCACCATGGCCTCAAGGGTTTCATTTCTCATATGGCGTCAGTTCTTAAAGCTGTGGATCGGCGCCGGAATCCGTCCGCCCCGGTTCACAAACTTCTCGCAGGAATACTGGTTCACAGGCATTACCGGCGCATAGCCCAAAAGGCCGCCGAACTCCACGGTGTCCCCCACGCTCTTTCCGATCACGGGAATCACGCGGACTGCCGTGGTTTTCTGGTTAATCATTCCAATAGCAGCTTCATCAGCGATAATTCCGGCAATCGTAGCCGCCGTCGTATCTCCGGGAATGGCGATCATGTCAAGGCCCACAGAGCATACGCAGGTCATGGCCTCTAACTTCTCCAAAGTCAGTGCGCCCATGGAAACCGCGTCGATCATCCCCTGATCCTCGCTGACAGGGATAAACGCTCCGCTTAAGCCGCCCACATAGGAGGACGCCATAACGCCGCCCTTTTTTACCTGGTCGTTCAGCATGGCAAGAGCCGCCGTGGTTCCCGGTGCGCCGACCCGCTCCAGCCCGATCTCCTCCAGAATCTCCGCAACGCTGTCCCCTACTGCCGGAGTCGGCGCCAGGGACAAATCGATGATGCCGAACGGAACGCCAAGGCGCCTGGACGCCTCCTGGGCTACCAGCTGTCCCACACGTGTGATCTTAAACGCCGTCTTTTTGATGGTCTCGCAGAGCACCTCGAAGTTCTCTCCTCTCGCCTTCTCAAGAGCCACCTTCACTACTCCGGGGCCGCTGACGCCTACATTGATGATGGTATCCGCCTCAGTAACGCCGTGGAAAGCGCCTGCCATGAAGGGATTGTCATCGGGAGCATTGCAGAATACCACCAGCTTGGCGCAGCCAAGGGAGTCGTTCTCCTTCGTGGCCTCCGCCGTCAGCCGTACAATATCACCCATAAGCCGCACAGCGTCCATATTAAGTCCGGTCTTCGTGGAGCCCACATTCACAGAGCTGCATACACGCTCCGTCACAGCAAGGGCCTGGGGAATGGAGCGGATCAGATTCTCCTCCGCCGGAGTCATGCCCTTGGATACCAGCGCGGAGTAGCCGCCGATAAAATTCACGCCCACTTCCTTCGCAGCACGGTCCAGAGTCCGGGCAATGGTCACGAAATCCTCCGGAGTTTTGCACGCGCAGCCGCCGATCAGAGCGATAGGGGTGACGGAAATCCGCTTGTTGACAATCGGCACGCCGAAATCCCTGGCAATGGCCTCGCCGGTGGACACCAGATCCCTGGCGCAGGTGGTGATTTTTTTGTAAATTTTTTCATTGAGAATCTGCAAATCCGCATCACAGCAGTCCAGCAGGCTGATTCCCATGGTGATGGTCCGCACGTCCAGCTTTTCGTGCTCGATCATATTGTTTGTCTCAATGACTTCAAACATGTTTAACATAGACAAATTCCGCCTTTTCTGTTTGTAATGAACAATGGTTCTGCCTGTCTCAGATGCGGTGCATCTTCGTAAAGATCTCCTCCCGCTGGCACTTGATGGAAACGCCGATTTCCTGTCCCGCCGCCTCCAGCTCCGTGGATATCTGCTCAAAGGAGCCTGCCGCCTGCTCCATGTCCACGATCATCATCATGTTGAAATATCCCTGCACAATGGTCTGGGAAATATCGAGGACATTCACCTTATGCTCTGCCAGATAAGTACACACCTTTGCGATAATGCCTACTGTGTCCTTCCCCACTACGGTAATAATCACCTTGCTCATGCTGTTTCCGCCTTTCCTTTGATTCATATGTATTTATAAATTGTAATTGTTCAGAACGGCGCCTCTTCCCGCCCGGCACAGCCGACAGACAGGAAGCATCGGATATTTTCCGCCTTCCCGGACAGCTGCTATAAATTTATAATATCCGACATCCGGTCCCTTCCGGCTACGTCAATCGGGAAATCCCCTCCCCGGTAGGGGCAGTCGCCCTGGTCGATCTCCAGCTTCACGGTCTCATAGGCCAGCTGCTCATAGTTGTTCTCCCTGCTCAGATGTCCGAGCAGGATATGCTTCATGTTGTCGTGAAGGATATAATTCAGAAGCCGCCCGGCATTCTCATTGGACAAATGCCCGTGATCTCCCAGAATCCTCTGCTTCAGATAATACGGATACGGCCCCGCCTGCAGCATGTTCACATCGTGATTGGACTCCAGAAGCAGGGCATCCAGCCCCTGAAGATGTTCGATCACATACTGATCGAAATGGCCGATATCCGTGGCTACCGCCACAGACCGGCGTCCGTTTTTCACCCGGTATGCCACCGGATTGGCCGCGTCGTGGTCGATGGAAAACGGATGCAGGGTAAGATCTCCAATCGCAAACTCCACATCCGGGCTGACCGGACGAAGCAGCTCCCTGGGATAATCTCCCAGCGTCGTCTTTGCCGCAATCTCTTCCAGGGTTTCCTTCGTCCCATAGACGGGAACGCCATGCTTTCTTGCAAGCACCCCAAGTCCTCTGATATGATCGGAATGCTCGTGGGTGATAACCACGCCGTCTAACTCGCTTCCCTTCACGCCAATGGCTCCAAGCCCCTGCTCGATCCTTTTGTTGCTGATTCCCGCATCCACCAGAATATGGGTGTTCTCCGACCCGATATAAATGCAGTTTCCGCTGCTTCCGCTGGCAATGCTAACGAACCTCATTGGTCAATTCCTCCATCACACGGTCTACCTGGGCGCGCACCTGCTCCAGACTGCCGTTATTGTCAATCACATAATCGGCCAGGGAAAGAAACGTCTCCCGGTCCGGCTGATTTTTCATAATATCCAGACACTTTTCTCTGGAATATCCTCTGTTTTCCATCAGGCGGCTGATCCTGTTCGCCTCATCCGTATCCACAAAGACCAGCTTTCCGCAGTAATCTCTGCTCTGTCTGTCAAAAAGAGCCGACTCCACTGCCGTAAGCTGCTCCGGCTGCTCCTCTGTCATCTGCCGGATCCGCCGCCAGGTCAGGGGATGCAGGATCCCATTGACCTGTGAAAGCGCCTGGCTGTCCTGAAAAATAAGCTGCGCAAAGGCGGCTCTGTCAAGCTGTCCTTCCCGGTTCAGAATTCCCGCTCCAAATGTTTCCACCAGCGCCTCATAACCAGGCTGTCCGGGCTGCTCCAGCTCCGCCGCAACCTGATCCGCCTGTATGATCCTGGCGCCGTATACCTCCCTCAGTATATCCAGAATCCGGCTCTTCCCGGCGCCCACACCTCCTGTGATTCCCAGCACCATGGGATCAGTTCCCTCTCTTTGCGTTCTGCTTCGCTTCCTGCTGCTGCAGCAGAGACAGAAGGAGCTTCTTGGAAATGCTTACGTTTTCTCCGTACGGATTGATTACAAAGCCCTTCAGATCGTTGACATTGCGGATCAGGAGATTACCAAAATCCTCCATGGTCATAATCAGCGCCTGGTCGTGGGTGCCGTCTTCATTCCACTTGGAGTACTCATCCATATCGGTGAAGGCCAGGTAATACCGGTCTCCGTCTGTATTCTCAATATCCTCAAACTTGATTCTGGTGGACGGACCGCTGGACTCCAAAAGCACAGTCTCCCTTAAAATCGGAGAAAGCAGGCGGGAGCGCATCAGCTCCGTCACCATCACGCTTCTTGTGTGCATATCCTCATGGCGCACCATGGCCTGCATGGCCTGCACCAGCTTTTCATTCCGGATATCGTCTGCTTTTATATCTTCGGCTGACTGTTTTTTCATATTGTTCAAACCTCACTTTTTCTATTTCTGTTTTCTTTTCACTGCCTGATCCTATATCTTATTGTAATCCTTCAGAGCGGCGCATAATCCTTCAGGACGGCGCATCTTCTTGCCCGGCATTGC
>JAUNGW010000033.1 GCA_030524245.1 Eubacteriales bacterium | reverse complement strand
GAACAGAAAAGATAAATCAAAAAAGAATGTTGCCAATGATTACTTGACAGTAACAGGGGGGAGCATGGAGGGAATCCTGTGTAGACGAAAAAGTTATCCTGTGATATAATTACATGATATATGGCTGTTTTAAGGATTCTACAATCTGAATTCTATTAAGGAGACGGTTATGAGAGACAATATGAAAGTCAGAGGACAGCTTCGGGGGTACATGGCCTGGCCCCTTTTGCTTTCTCTGTTTATGATTTTCGCAAATGTGGCGGTATTTCTGGTGGACTGGCAGGGCGCCTGCATGATGCTTCCGTTTACGGTCGCTTATGTTGCCATATCGGCCTGGATTAAGATGTACAGCAGCAAGCGGATTCTGGGCGGGCTGGTGGAGTTCTCCGCTGAGTATGCCTGGATACAGAAGCAGCTGCTGACGGATATGGCGCTGCCCTACGCCCTTTCCGATGAGGATGGGCGGGTGATCTGGATGAACCGCGCCTTTCAGGAGATTGTGGAGGCTGAGCGGGGAAGCCGCAAAAACCTGCTTTCTCTGTTTCCTGAGGTGACGAAGACGGATCTGGCGGTGGAGACGGAGACGGCCCGGGTCCATACCTCTTTTGGGCAGAGCCGGTTCCGGGTGGATCTGCAGCCGATTTATGTAAGCGGCACGGAGGAGGAGGATATCCAGGCTCTGACCGGCAGGCAGAAGCTGCTGGCTGTTTATCTTTTTGATGAGACAGAGATCCTGCGGTATCGTCAGGAGATCACCGATGAGAAGCTGGTGGCCGGCCTGATTTATCTGGACAATTACGACGAAGCCTTAGAGAGCGTGGAGGAGGTCCGCCGTTCCCTGCTGACGGCCCTGATCGACCGGAAAATCAACAAGTATGTAGGTTCCATGGAAGGAATCGTGAAAAAGCTGGAGAAGGATAAGTATTTCTTCACCATCAAGCAGAAGTACATGGAGCAGATCCAGGAGGAGCGTTTCTCCATCCTGGAAGATGTAAAATCCGTAAATATCGGCAACGAGATGGCGGTTACCTTAAGTATCGGCATCGGCGTCAATGGGGACAGCTACAGCCAGAACTATGATTATGCCCGGACTGCCATCGATATGGCCCTTGGCCGCGGCGGCGACCAGGCCGTGGTGAAGGACAGAAGCCGCATCCAGTATTACGGCGGCAAGGCGCAGCAGCTGGAGAAGACCACCCGCGTAAAGGCCCGCGTGAAGGCGCATGCGCTGCGGGAGCTGATGGAGACGAAGGACCGGCTGCTGATTATGGGACATAAGATGAGCGATATCGATTCCTTTGGATCGGCCATCGGTATTTACCGGATCGCCACGTCCCTGAACAAAAAGTCGCACATTGTCATTAACGAGGTGACATCCTCGGTGCAGCCTATGATGGACCGCTTCCTGGACAATCCGGAGTATCCGGAGGATCTGTTCCTGAAGGGGCCGCAGGCTGCCGAGCTGGTGGACAACAACACCATGCTGGTGGTCGTGGATGTGAACCGGCCCAGCATCACCGACGCGCCGGAGCTTTTAAAGATGGTAAAGACCATCGTGGTTCTGGATCATCACCGGCAGAGCAGCGAGGTGATCACCGACGCGGTGCTTTCCTACGTGGAGCCCTATGCGTCCTCTGCCTGCGAGATGGTTGCGGAGGTGCTTCAGTATATCGCGGACGGTATCAGGATCAAGCCGGCGGAGGCAGACGCCATGTATGCGGGCATTGTGATCGATACCAACAACTTCACAAACCAGACCGGCGTGCGGACCTTCGAGGCGGCGGCTTACCTGCGGCGCAGCGGGGCCGATGTGACAAGAGTGCGCAAGCTGTTTAGGGACGATATGACGGATTACAAGGCGAAGGCGGCCACGATCACCTCTGCGGAGGTATACCGGGACGCGTTCTCCATCGGAATCTGCCCGGGAGAGGGACTGCAGAGCCCTACCATTGTAGGCGCCCAGGCGGCCAACGAGCTTTTGGAAATCAAGGGCATCAAGGCTTCCGTTGTGCTGACCTCCTACCACGACATCATTTATCTGAGCGCCCGTTCCATCGACGAGGTAAATGTTCAGGTGATGATGGAGCAGTTGGGCGGAGGCGGACACAGGACCATTGCCGGAGCGCAGCTTAAGGGAATGAGCGAGGAAGAGGCCAAACGCCGCGTAAAAGATGTCATTGATCAAATGCTTCAGAAGGGAGAAATATCATAATGGAAATCGTATTATTAGAGGATGTGAAGGCTCTGGGCAAAAAGGGCCAGATTGTAAAGGTAAACGACGGCTATGCCAGAAACTTCATCCTGCCGAAAAAGCTGGGCGTGGAGGCTACGGCGAAGAACTTAAACGACTTAAAGCTTCAGAAGGCCAATGCGGCAAAGGTTGCGGCGGAGCAGCTGGCGGCGGCAAAGGAGCTGGCGGAGAAGATTGGCGCCATGTCCATTTCCCTGACCATGAAGGCGGGCGAGGGCGGAAAGGCCTTCGGCTCTGTGTCCGGCAAGGAGATCGCAGCCGCGGCGGCGGAGCAGCTGCAGCTGGATCTGGACAAGAAAAAGCTGGTGCTTCCGGAGCCGATTAAAACCTTCGGAGTTCACGAGGTTCCGGTGAAGCTCCATAAGGATGTGACGGCGAAGCTGACCGTGAAGGTGACAGAGGCGTAAGCGCTCTGTACAGACAGGAGAGGTGTTTTAGATGGATGAAGCTTTGATGAAGCGGGTGCTTCCCCACAGCGCAGAGGCAGAGCAGTCCGTGGTCGGCTCCATGCTGATGGACAAGGAGGCTATTGTGGCGGCCTCGGAGATCGTGACGGCGGATGATTTTTATCAGAAGCAGTACGGCATCATGTTTGAGACTATGGTGGAGCTGTTCAATGAGGGCAAACCGGTGGATCTGGTGACGCTTCAGGACCGCTTAAAGGAGAAGGATGTGCCGCCGGAGGTCAGCAGCCTTGATTTTGTGCGGGATATTCTGACCATGGTGCCAACCTCGGCCAATGTGCGTTCCTATGCGAACATTGTCCGGGAAAAGGCGGTGCTGCGGCGGCTGATCCGCGTCAATGAGGAGATTGCCAATACCTGCTACGCGGGCAGAGAGCCGTTGGAGCAGATCCTGGCGCACACGGAGAAGTCGGTGTTTGATCTGCTGCAGAGCCGCGGCGGCGGAGAATTCGTGCCGATCCGGCAGGTGGCGCTGAACGTGCTTGAGAAGATCGAGACGGCATCCAAAAACCAGGGAACCGTAACCGGCGTCCCCACGGGCTTCATTGACCTGGATTACAAGACCTCGGGCATGCAGCCGTCGGACTTTGTGCTGATTGCGGCCCGTCCGTCTATGGGAAAGACGGCTTTCGTGCTGAACCTGGTGGATCACGTGGCGGTGCGCAAGGGCCTGCCCTGTATGATTTTCAGCCTGGAGATGTCCAAGGAGCAGCTGGTAAACCGTATGCTGGCCATGGAGTCCAACGTGGACTCTCAGAAGCTGCGTACAGGCAATCTGACAGACTCGGACTGGGATGCGATTGTGGAGGGCATTGGAGTCATCGGCAATTCCAGGCTGGTGATTGACGACACGCCGGGTATTTCCATTACGGAGCTTCGTTCCAAATGCAGGAAGATGAAGCTGGAGCAGGGATTAAGCATGGTGATTATCGATTACCTGCAGCTGATGTCCGGCAGCGGTGGAAAGAGCAGCGAGAGCCGGCAGCAGGAGATCTCGGAGATTTCCCGCTCCTTGAAGGCGCTGGCCCGCGAGATGAACGCGCCGGTGGTGGCGCTGTCCCAGTTAAGCCGCGCCTGTGAAACCAGAACAGACCACAGGCCGATGCTTTCGGATCTGCGTGAGTCGGGAGCCATCGAGCAGGACGCGGATGTGGTGATGTTTTTATATCGTGACGATTATTACAATAAGGATACAGATACTCCGAATATTGCTGAGGTTATTATTGCCAAACAGAGAAACGGCCCCATCGGGACGGTGAATCTGCTGTGGCAGCCGGAGTTCACGAAGTTTGTGAATCTGGCCAGATAAGAAAGGGAATATAAAAAACAAGTCCCGGGAAATTAAGCATACTTCTTAACCCCCTCTCATAAAATATAACGTAGCTGTTCAGGACAGCGGCAGGATACGCCGTCCCGGACAGCTGCAATATAACAAAGCTGGTGAAATATAGAAGACATAAGGAGAGGAAAGGAATGGACGAGACACATTACTCCATATCGGAGGCCGGTAAGCTGGTCGGCGTGGAATCCCATGTGCTCCGGTACTGGGAGGACGAGCTGCAGCTTGAGATACCACGGAACGGGAAAAGCCATCGATATTATACGGAGCTGCATATCCGGCTGTTTCGGAAGATAAAGGAGCTGAAGGAGAAGGGATATCAGCTCAAGGCTATCGAACAGGTGCTTAAGAAAATGCTTGAAGGAGATGAGAACGTGGACGTGGACGAGATTTTGGAACAGAATGCGGTCAATATTTTAAAGGAGGGGAGCGGGGAGGACGGAGAGGGCGTCCCGGGGGAGACCAGATTGAGGCTGGTGCAGCGTCAGGAGACAGCGGAAGCGGTGAATCAGGTCAATCAGGTAAATCAGGAGAAGCTGGAGCAGTTCCAGGAGATTATGAACCATATTATTACCAATGCCATCGGACAGGCCATGAAGCAGAACAGCGAGGCCATGAGCGAGGAGATCAGCCGTCAGGTGGGAAATCATATGGTTCAGGAGCTGGAGTACATGATGAGGATCAGCGACGAGCGGGAGGAAGAGCGGTTTAAGATGCTGGATGAGACGCTGCGGAGCTGTCAGAAGGAGAATAAGGGCAAGGCAGAGGCGGCGGCCACGAAGCTGCCGTTTTTCAAAAGGCGCAGGTTTGGACGCAGCGCCAGGAAGGTGTAGACGGGGCGGAACGCCGCAGCGGGCGGGGATATATTACATCCCCGCCCGCGCTGCGTCTACAAAGGCTTCAAACAGCCGGCTGGCCGCGGGATCCTTCTCCCAGAGATATTCCGGATGCCACTGGACGCCCAGGAAGAACGGATAATCCGGCATTTCCACAGCTTCCACCAGGCCGCCGGGGGCGTGGCCGGAAGCCGTCAGGCCGGGAGCTGTCTTCCGCACGGCCTGATGGTGCATGCTGTTGACCTTCAAAACCTCGCACCGGGCGATCCGGGCAAGCAGGGTGTCCGGCCTTACCTTTACCGTATGAGAAGGAATATCATACCCGAACGGCTGGGTGTGGGCGATGGGGAAATCCTCCTTAAACTGGCTGGGAATATCCTGATAGATATCGCCGCCCAGGCCGATGTTCAGCACCTGCACCCCGCGGCAGACTCCAAGAACCGGCTTCTTCGCCGCCATGGCAAGCTTTAGCAGGGCAAATTCCATCTCATCCCGCCGCAGGCATACATTGCCGCAGTGGGCCTGGGTTTCCTCGCCGAAGAAAAACGGGTGCACATCCGGACCGCCTGTGAAAAGCACGCCGTGGCAGCCTTCCAGGAGCTGCTCCAGCTCCTCTCCGGTCAGATCCAGCGGGAGGATCACAGGGATTCCGCCCGCGTGGCGAACCGCCTTTAAAAAGGCAGGACGCATATACGGCTCATCCCGCTCCGTATTAAAATAGGGGGTCAGGGCGATTATCGGTTTTTGGTTCATGGCTGTGGAAGTCTCCTTTCATTTATGGGGATGGTTCGCCTGCAAAGGCGCGGGCTCCTGCCGCTGATGCGGTCCGCCGCAGGCGGAGAATCCTGCGCAGCAGGATTCTTTCTTACAGAAAAGGCATATGGAGCAGAAAAACAAATACCCCCTCCGCAGCTTGTACGGAAGGGGTGTTCGGTCTCATGAATTACTGCTCGCTGATAGCGCCGGTCGGGCATGCGCCTGCACAGGTTCCGCAGGAAATGCAAGCGTCTGCATCGATAACGTACTGGCTGTCTCCCTGAGAGATAGCGCCTACCGGGCACTCGCCTTCGCAGGTTCCGCAGCTTACGCAAGCGTCAGAAATTACATATGCCATAATATTATCCTCCTTAAATATTCTATAACATTTCGTTGTTCTTTCATTCTATACTATATGAGAAAAATATTCAAGTGGAAAATGCTGTGTCCGTGGACAAAATCAGGAACAATGCGGCGTTTATATGGCGGAGGGCGGCTGCGGCCGGCTGCTCCGGACAGCCTGAATTCCTGACAGAATCTGCCTTTTCGCGGCGATGGCCTCCTCCCGTCCCAGGGGCTTTGTGTCCTTCAGGCGGTAGTCCAGACCAAGCCGGTCATACTTGGCTCTGCCCATATCGTGGTAGGGCAGAACGTCCAGCGCCTTTACGTGGCGCAGGGAGCCGATAAACTGTCCCAGCCGGAACAGCTGTCCCTGATCGTAGGTGATGCCCGGCACGATAACATGGCGGATCCACATGGGAACGCCCCGCCCGTCCAGATACCGGGCGAAATCAAGCACCGGCTTTAAGGGCTTTCCCGTCAGCTGAAGATGGGCGTCCGGGTCGATATGCTTGATATCCAGCATCACCAGGCTGGTTGCCGCGGTCAGGCGGTCAAACTGCCTGAGCAGAGAAGCGTTCTCCGCAGAGAAGGTGATGCCGGAGGTATCCAGGCAGGTGTGGATTCCACGCATGGACGCCGCCTCAAACAGCTCCGTTAAAAATTCCATCTGTCCCAGCGGCTCGCCGCCTGTGGCCGTAATGCCGCCGTTTTTATAAAACGGCCTGTTTTTTTCGTAGAGGGCAATAATCTCTCCGGCGGTCATTTCCGTTCCGCCGCCAAAATGCCAGGTGTCCGGATTGTGACAGTAGAGACACCGCAAAGGACAGCCCTGAAAAAAGACAACGAGACGGACCCCGGGTCCGTCTACGGTGCCGAAACTTTCTATGGAATGGACGTGTCCAGCCATATCTGCCTCCTGAAGCTGTTAAATATTGTCGTGGAAGGTACGGGAAATAACCTCATCCTGCTGTTCTTTTGTCAGCTTGTTGAAGTTTACCGCATACCCGGAAACGCGGACCGTCAGCTGAGGATACTTCTCAGGGTGGGCCTGGGCATCCAGCAGGGTTTCCTTCGTAAATACGTTTACATTCAGATGGTGTCCGCCTTTGGCCGCGTAGCCGTCCAGCAGAGAAACCAGGTTGTCAATCTGTGCTTCGCTGACATGTGTCATAATATAATCCTCCGTTGTATTTTCATGTATGGTGATGATTCGCCGTCAGGAGAATCATGCTGGTTTGGAAGTATCAGTTTCTGTCATCCAGGCCTTCCATCAGGTTCGGGATGGCGCAGGCAGAATCCCCGCAGCACTCCAGCTCGATGTCCAGATCTCCCATAAACACCTGATCCTCCCTGCCCAGGGCGCCCGGGATAATGGAGAAGGTGTTGGAAATGCCGTCCTGAGCGTCCTTGAAGGGAAGCTTGGCCACAGACGCCAGAGAGGCAACCGCTCCGTGGCTGTCCCTGTGGTGCATGGGATTGGCGCCGGGAGCGAAGGGTTCGCCGGCCTTCCTTCCGTCCGGCGTGGAGCCGGTGGCCTTTCCGTAAACCACATTGGAGGTGATGGTCAGGATGGAGGTGGTGGGAATGCCGCCCCGGTAGCAGTGATTGCGCTTCACATAGTTCATGAAGTCGTGGACAATATCTACAGCGATCTGATCCACCCGGTCGTCGTCATTGCCGTATTTGGGGAAGTCACCCTCCACCTGGTAATCTACGACGATGCCATTCTCATCCCGGACGGTTCTGACCTTTGCGTACCGGATGGCGGAGAGAGAGTCGGCCACCACGGACAGGCCGGCGATGCCGGTGGCGAACCAGCGGGTCACCTTGTGGTCGTGGAGCGCCATCTGCAGCCGCTCATAGCTGTACTTATCGTGCATGTAGTGAATAATGTTCAGGCTGTTTACGTAAACGCCGGCCAGCCACTGCATCATGTCGTGGTAGCGCTCCATCACCTCATCGTAGTCCAGATACTCGGAGGTGATCGGCCGGTATTTGGGGCCTACCTGTTTCTTGCTCACCTCGTCCACGCCGCCGTTGATGGCGTAGAGCAGACACTTTGCCAGGTTGGCTCTGGCGCCGAAGAACTGCATCTCCTTGCCCAGCCGCATGGAGGACACGCAGCAGGCGATGGCGTAGTCATCGCCGTGGGTTACCCGCATCAGGTCGTCGTTTTCATACTGAATGGATGAGGACTCGATGGAGGTTTTTGCACAGAACCGCTTGAAATTCTCCGGAAGCCGCACAGACCAGAGCACAGTCAGGTTCGGCTCCGGCGCGGTTCCCAGATTCTGCAGGGTGTGCAGGTAGCGGAAGGACATCTTCGTTACCATATGACGTCCATCGATGCCGACGCCGCCGACGGACTCCGTCACCCAGGTGGGATCTCCGGAAAACAGCTCGTTGTATTCCGGGGTGCGGGCGAACTTCACCAGCCGCAGCTTCATGATAAAATGATCCACAAACTCCTGGATCTGCTCCTCGGTAAAGCGGCCCTCCGCCAGATCGCGCTGAGCGTAAATATCCAGGAAGGTGGAGGTGCGGCCAAGGGACATGGCGGCGCCGTTCTGCTCCTTGACAGCTGCCAGATAGCCGAAATAAGTCCACTGGATGGCCTCCTGTACATTGTCAGCCGGTCTGGAAATGTCAAAGCCGTAAATGCGGCCCAGCTCCTTAAGCTCCTTTAAGGCGCGGATCTGCTCGGACAGCTCCTCCCGGTCGCGGATGATCTCGGAGTACATGGTGCTTCTGGTGGTCGCCTTCTGCTCCTCCTTGTCGTCGATCAGGCGGTCCACGCCGTAGAGGGCAATCCGCCGGTAGTCGCCGATGATGCGTCCGCGGCCGTAGGCGTCCGGCAGGCCCGTAATGATGTGGCTGGAGCGGCAGGCCCGCATCTCCGGGGTATAGGCGTCAAAAACACCTGCATTGTGAGTTTTTCTATGAGTGGTGAAGAAGTCAACAACTTCCTGGTCAACCTCCCGCCCGTTGTCAGCGCAGGCCTTGACTGCCATGCGGATACCGCCGTAGGGCTGTAAGGAGCGCTTAAAGGGCTTATCTGTCTGGAATCCCACGATGGTTTCCAGATCCTTGTTAAGATATCCGGGACCATGAGACGTAATGGTGGAAATAACCCGGGTGTCCATATCCAGGACGCCGCCGGCTTCCCGTTCCTTCTGATTCAGTTCCATAACCTGCTCCCACAGCGCCGTCGTGCCTGCGGTAGGGCCGGCCAGAAAGGAATCATCTCCATCGTAGGGCGTGTAATTCATCTGGATGAAATTGCGCACGTTGATTTCCCGTATCCACACCCCGGGAGAAAAGGATCTCCATTGCTCTTGCATGATTGTTACCTCCTGTGTATGCTGTAAATGATGAACAACTATATATTGATAAAATGTCCTGCATAGGCATTATATATTGTATAGTGCCCACACGTCAAGGACATTATGCAAAAATCCATTTCTGTTCCGGCTTGCCAAGCCGGCGGAAAAGTATTATAGTAAAAGAGGTGCAGCCGTAAAGACATTCGGCCGGCTGCAGGCAGACACTGTACAATGAATGAAGGAGGAACACAATATGCAGGTTAGTAAGGACATGCTGATCGGAGAACTGATCCAGATGCACGAGCTGATTGCTCCCATGCTGATGCGCGCAGGCATGCACTGCCTGGGCTGCCCGTCTTCCCAGGGCGAGACCCTTGAGGAAGCATGCATGGTTCACGGCATCGACTGCGACGCTCTGGTAAGCGGGATCAACGAGGTTCTGGCAAACGTATAAAATCAGAGACATATAAAAAGGAATGCTCCGGCGGGGCATTCCTTTTTATATGTCTGAAATCGTCCTGAATAATTACAAACCGCCTTAAATAAGAGACAGCTTCTGAAGCGCCTGGTTTTTGATGATTGCATCGTAATGCTCCTGATAGTAGGCTTCTGCCTGGCTCTCCTGCCTGATCTTCTCTCCGTATTCCGCAAGGACGTTGCACAGGCGGCTGAAGGCCAGAGACTCGCAGCCGGAGCTGGAAAGAACCAGATAATAGCTGGAGGTGCCCGGCTTCTTGTAAAGCGCACTGGGACACTGGCAGATCTGGCAGGTCACCCGGGCTGCATCTGCCGCCGCGTCCAGACTGCCGAACCGGTAGATCCTTGTCTGGGGGGCGGCGGGCTGCTGTGCCTGTCTGGCGTCCTCCGCCGCGGGAGGATCTGCAGCGCCGGAGGCGGCTCCCTTTATCTGTCCGGCCGCCAGGCTGAGCAGATCATTTTTCAGGAGATCCATCAGGCTGTCCGCGCCTTCCAGCAGCTCGTTTGTCATGCCGCCGTAAAAGCCGTCCTGATCCTCCTCAGGCAGCGGGGAAAACTTGGAAAAGCGGGTATCCAGCTCCTCCGGATCCTCTATCTTGGTGATGACCAGCATCACGCTTTCGTTGGAAAGCGGAATCGCTTCGACCATCAAAGGAATATCCTCAGCATCAAAACCAACTTCAGTAGAGGCCTTCTGAATCATCTCCCGAAACAGATTGCGGGCCTTTTCACTGCCATAGGCAAGCTCGCCCAGGTTCAGATTGTGGCTGCTTAAATCAAGGCTGGTCAGAGTACAGCGTATCTGGTTATCGTTAATCCGTTCTATCTTCATAAGACCACTCCCTTCTGTAAATTAGGGAAACAGGAAAAGGACCTGCTTCCCTAATTTAATTATAGTATAGGATATAAGGAAAATGCAATTCCTATGTAGATATTTTATGAAAAATTAAGGAAAAAAATCAGTTTCAGAGGGAATGGTGCTCCCGGATGCGCCGGCGGGGGAGCTTCCCTCTCCAGTATCAAACCAGTCTAAATGCTCACGGTCATAGCTTTCCTGTATTTTGGAAAACAGCTCATTCTCTGTAGGCGTCATTTTTCTGGATTTAGCGCTTACCAGCTGAATGTAACGGTACAGGTTTTCAGGCGGACGGCACCAGTAAAGTTCCTTAAGAGCTTCTACGGAATAGTATACGGAGCAGGGAAGAACAGTGATGGCAAACTCATTTTTTGCCATATCGATGATGGACGCGGTATCGTTAAGACAGCATAAAATATTGTAGCCGGGGCAGAATGCCTTTAAAACAGCAAGTGCCAGGCTGCCGTCGCAGGTTTCCTTGGGCGGGATGATAAAAGCCTCGTTTTGGAACAGTCCGGCTTCTGTCTTTGGCGGAAGCTGTCCCACCGGGACGGCATAGCGGCTGAGTGGATGGTTTTTGTACATGCAGAATACGATCAGCTCGCGGCGTATCAGACGGGAGGTAAGCCAGCTGTCCTGAAGAAGACAGCTCCTGCCCAGGATGGCAAAATCCATTCTGTTTTCTTCCAGCTGACGGAGCATAGGCAGGGCGCGTCCCTCGGTGATGGAAATGCTGAGCTGAGAGAATTGTTCGCGATGAGCCAGCAGAACCCGGGAAAATACCTTGAATGCATAGAGTGAGGCAAGGCCTACTCTCAGTTCATCGTGCTTTTTATAGCCGTTCAGCTGATCATACAGCTCTTTTTTCAGTCCCAGCATTTTCCGTGCGGTGTCTGCATACAGCTCGCCGGCCGGCGTAATGTGCAGACGTTTTTTCTCTCTTGTGAACAGGGAAACTCCAAGCTTTTTCTCCAGATCTGACAGATACAGGCTTAAAGTTGACTGGGAAACAAACAGGGCGTTTGCAGCCAGGGTAAGATTTTCAAATTCAGCAATTTTTACAATATATTCCAGCTGGCGAAGATCCATGGCAGATTCCCTCACTTTCTGATAAGATAATAACTGATATTTCAATATATGGATTTATTATATTTGATAATATTGAAAATATCAATAATCTTATTGAGAATTCTATATTAGACATTCATTATCAATAAGATTATTATATTTGTATAAAATAAAATGCCGTAGACAAAAGAAATTGAGCAGAATATGCAAAAAATTGAAGGAGATTCCCTTTGTGGCTACCGGTATTCAGAGAAGGAGGAATTTATTATGAGGAAAAGCAAAGTTCTTGCGTTGGTGCTGGCGGCAGCCATGGCGGTTGGTCTTTGTGGATGCGGCGGCGGTGGAACTTCGTCATCCGGTGGCGGAGCTGTACAGGCAGAGACAGGCTCCGGGGGAACAGCGTCAGAGACGGAAGCTGCTTCGGCGGAAGCGGCGGGAGACGGAACGGACATGGCGGCGGTTGAGAATGTATGGGATCTGATTGATTCCCGGGATATGGATTTTAAAATAGGAATCATGAGCAGCTCTGTGGCGCAGGCAGAGGAAACCTACAGAACCACCATCCGGCTTCAGGAAAAATATGGAGAGGACAAGATTATTGTGGATACCTTCCCGGCTCAGGCGGTGTCGGAGCAGGAAACCACTATTTCCAAGGTTATGGCGATGGCCTCTGATCCGCAGGTGAAAGCGATTGTATTCAATCAGGCTCAGGATGGAACCATTGCAGCTATTAAAAAATTAAAGGAAGTTCGTGACGATGTGCTGACAGTGGCCTGCAATCCCAATGAGGACTACGATGAGATGGCAACGGTGGCAGATGTGGTGCTGGTAAAGGATCAGCTGGGATTTGCGGATCAGGTGGCAAACCTGGCGGTTCAGATGGGCGCAAAGAGCTTTGTGCATTATTCCTTTCCGAGACACATGTCTAATCAGAATATTGCCAAGCGCTGCGAGCGTATGAGAGAAATATGCGAGGAAAACGGCATAGCCTTTTATGAAGTGACTACGCCGGATCCGCAGGGAGATTCCGGTACGGCAGGAACCCAGCAGTTTATTCTGGAGGACGTGCCGAGACAGATCAAGGATCTTGGTGAGGATACAGTGTTCTTTTCTACAAATACGGCTATGCATGAGCCGATCATCAAGTGTGTAATGGAAGGCCATGCGATGTACTGCGGACAGTCTGATCCGACTCCCTTTGACGGATTCCCGGCAGCTCTGGGCATTGAGGTTCCGGAGGATAAAATGGGAGACAGTGAATTCATGCTGAACGCAATTCAGGAAAAAGTAGACGAGGCAGGCATGAACGGCCGCATCTCTACCTGGCCGTCTTCCCTGAATATGATGTATACACAGGCAGGGACAATGTTTGCAATACTTCATGGAATGGGGATTTCCACAGACACTAACGGTGAAAAGGCTCTGGAGGCGATGCAGGCGTGCTACAGAACCTTATCTGGAGAAGGCGCGGAGGTAAATTACTGGACGAATAACGACGGAAAGGAATACGATTACGTATTCCGGGTGCTCGGCAGCCAGCATATATTTGAATAGTTTTGGCAGTATGCAGCGGGCAGTGGAATGCTGCCCGCCATTTTTAACCCAAAACCGGAAATGGAGGCGGAATCGAAGTGGGCGAGAAGTATGTGCTTCAGATGATTGACATCAAGAAAGAGTATTATGGAAATAAGGTTCTGAAGGGAATTAATCTGAACTTAAAGCCAGGGGAAATTATGACGCTGGTAGGTGAGAACGGAGCTGGAAAATCCACCCTGATGAATATTCTGTTTGGAATGGAACAGATCAGAAATACCGGAGGATTTTCCGGAAAGATACTGTTTGACGGGAAGGAAGCCAGCATTTCTGCGCCGGAGGATGCGATCCGGCTGGGAATTGGAATGGTGCACCAGGAATTTATGCTTCTGCCGGGCTTTACAATTACAGAGAACATCAAGCTGAACCGGGAAATTCTGAAGCCGGGTATTCTTTCGAGGATTTTCGGAAAGCGGCTGAGCCGTCTGGACAGGGAGACCATGGGACAGGATGCCAGGCGCTCTCTTGATAAGATTGGCCTGAATATCAGGGAAGATGAGCCGGTATCAGGCCTTCCGGTAGGATATATGCAGTTTGTGGAGATTGCCCGCGAGTTGGACAAATCGAATATGAAGCTGATTGTTTTTGATGAGCCAACAGCGGTTTTGACAGAGGTGGAATCTCAGCGTCTTCTGGATACCATGAAAAAAATCGCATCAGAGGGCGTCGCTGTCATTTTTATCAGTCATAAGCTGGATGAGGTTATGGAGGTTTCCGATACAATTATGATCCTGCGGGACGGGGAGCATATCAAGACGGTAAACAAAGAGGACACTGATGTAATCGCTCTGGCAGAGCTGATGGTAGGGCGCGGCATCGATGCCGGTTCCATCGCGCCAAAGAGAAACTTTGACGATTCGGATATCATTCTGTCCATCGGGCATCTGTCTGTAGATATGCCGGGGGAGGCTGTGAAGGACTTTTCCCTGAATGTCCGAAGAGGCGAGATTATCGGCCTTGGAGGATTGGCCGGGCAGGGCAAAATCGGTGTTTCCAATGGAATTCTTGGCATATATCCGGCGGAGGGAACTGTTTCCTTTCACGGCAGCCCTCTGCCTTTAAATTCACCGCTGCAGGTGCTGAAAAAATCAGTTGCGTTTGTGTCTGAAGACAGAAAGAATGTGGGACTGATTCTGAATGAGAGTATCGAACAGAATATTGCGGTGGGAGCGCTTCGGGTGAAGGGGCGGTTTTTGAAGAAATACGGACCGTTTACTCAGGTAGACACGAAGGCCCGCCGGGAGAACGCCCACAGGATGATTAAGGATTTTCAGATCAAATGTGTCAGTGAGAGACAGCATGTGGCAGATTTAAGCGGAGGAAATCAGCAGAAGGTGTGTCTGGCAAAGGCCCTGACTATGGAGCCGGAGCTTCTGTTTGTGTCGGAGCCTACCCGAGGCATTGATATCGGGGCGAAGCAGGTGGTGCTGGATCATCTTGTTCAGCTGAACCGGGAAAAGGGAGTAACCATTATCATGACCTCCAGTGAGCTGAAGGAGCTTCGCTCTGTGTGCGACCGGATTGCGATTGTAACAGATGGAAAGCTGGAAACAATCCTGACGCCTTATGCGGGAGATGTGGAGTTTGGTCTGGCCATGTCCGGCGCCCGTAAGCTGGCGGAAACTCAGGACGAGGAGATGAAAAAATGAACAAACGGATGAAAAAGATAGTAAACACATTTGGAGTGCCCCGTCTGATTATTATGGGGTATCTGCTGGTTCTGTTAATTGCGATGCCATTTATGGGACTGCAGATGGAAATGCTTTACACACAGGCGTTTGGACGGATCGGCATGTACGGTGTCCTGGTTCTGGCCATGCTTCCGGCTATTGAGTCAGGAATCAAGATGAACATGGCTCTTCCTCTTGGCGTTTTGTGCGGGCTGTTCGGGGGAGCCATGAGTCTGGAGGCAGGTTTGGACGGCTGGGGAGGATTTGCCGGAGCAATCGCAATTTCCATTCCGATTGCCGTTGTGGTGGGAATCCTTTATGGAATCATACTGAATAAAATCAAGGGTTCAGAAATGATGATTGCCACTTATTCTGGTTATACGGCAGTGGCTGTAATGTGTATTGTATGGATGGCGCTTCCGGTGCGGAATGCAGAGATCCGATGGCCGCAGGGAAATGGTGTGCGTTCTATTGTCACGCTGACAGGCAAATATGAAAAAATCCTGGATCATTTTCTGGAAATATCCATTACAGACGAGCTGATATTTCCTACAGGCCTGTTTTTGTTCTTTGGCGGAGCCTGCCTTCTGGTGTGGCTGTTTATGCGCTCCAGAACAGGAATTCTTATGAAAACAGCCGGTTCCAATCCGGTGCTGGCAGAGGCGACGGGTATTTCTGTCAACAAAATGCGAATTCTGGGAATGACGATTTCTACAGTCCTGGGAGCAGTAGGCATTATCGTTTATGCGCAGAGCTACGGATTTTTTCAATATTATATGGCGCCTTTAAATATGGCATTTATCGCAGTGGCAGCTATTTTAATCGGCGGAGCGACAGTGGGAAAGGCAACTATTTTTAATGTGGTTCTGGGAACAATTTTGTATCAGTCCATTATGACCTTTACACTTCCGATTGCCAATGTGATTATGCCGGAGGGAAACCTGTCAGAAATCGTGCGGATTATTATCCAGAACGGGATTATCCTTTATGCACTTACGAAAGCAGGTGAGCATCGATGAAAGAATACGGCAAAAAGATTCTCAGAGAAAATGTTGTTACGATTGTGTTTGCGGTTCTTTGTGTTTTGGGATTTATTGCCTCCGGGCAGACCTTTAGTTACGTGCTGTCAGAGGTGGCAAGCCGGCTTTTCAGAAATTTTGGACTGGTGTTTTCCCTGGTTATTCCGGTTATTGCGGGAATCGGCCTGAATTTCGGTATTGTGCTGGGCGCGATGGCGGCCCAGGCAGCTCTGATTTTTGTTACGCATTGGCGTATTCAGGGAATTATGGCTCTGATTATTGCCGCGGCAATCTGTACGCCTCTGGCAATCCTGTTTGGTTTTCTGCTGGGAAAGCTGTTTAATAAGACGAAGGGGCAGGAAATGATTACGGGAATGATTGCAGGATATTTTGCCAACGGCCTGTATCAGATGTTCTTTCTTGTGCTGATCGGAACGCTGATTCCGCTGACGGATGAACGTATCATGATTTATACGGGAGTGGGCATCAAGGATACTCTGAAGCTGGAAGATTCTGTGATCAATGCGCTGGATAATATCTGGAAGGTAAGGCTGGATATTCTCAGCAGGCCGCTGTTTGAGGCTGCTGCAGTGATACTGATCCTTTTGGCGGCGGGTACCATCAGAAAAAAAGCGCCGGGATGGAAGGAAAAGCTTGCCGCTTACGGCGTATATGGAGCGGGACTTGCAGCAGCCGTCCTGCTGTGCATATTTAATCCGTCAGTCAGTTTTGCAATGAAATTTACCACGGTTCCAATGGTGCCCATGATTCTTATGATTCTGATCGGACTTCTGGTTAATTCCATTTTAAGGACCAAGCTGGGGCAGGATTTCAGAGCGATCGGATCGAATATGAAGGTGGCGGCTTCAGCAGGAATTAATGTGGATAAAACCAGAATTACAGCGATTATTCTGTCCACGATTCTGGCTGCGTGGGGACAGATTATTTTCCTTCAGAACATAGGAAATTTCACGACATATTCCAGTCATGAAAAGGTGGGGCTGTTTGCTGTTGCCGCGATTTTGGTGGGAGGAGCGTCTACGAAAAAGGCAACGATCCGGCAAGGGGTCATCGGAATTATTCTGTTCCATACATTATTTGTGATTGCACCGCTGGCAGGAAAGGCGCTGTTAAACGATGCGGCTTACGGAGAGTATTTCCGGGAGGCGATTTCCTACGGAGTTATTACCTTGTCACTGGTACTGCATATTTCATCCCGTGTCAGGAAAAAAGTAAGAAAGTGAGGATAACGGCATGTTTGACGTAATGAAAGAAGCAGAGCAGATGGAGGCGCAGACAAGGGAATGGCGGCATGATTTTCATCAGCATCCGGAGCTGGGACACCAGGAAGAACGGACAGCGGGGATTGTTGCCAGCCATTTGCGGAGTCTGGGGCTTGAGGTTTGGGATCATGTGGGGACTAAAGGGGTGATAGCTCTGCTTAAGGGAGGAAGACCGGGAAAGGTGCTGGCGCTTCGGGCTGATATGGATGCCCTTCCCCTGCAGGAAATGACCGGGCTGCCGTATGCCTCTCAGGTACCGGGAGTTATGCATGCCTGCGGTCACGACGGACACACGGCCATGCTGATGGCAGCGGCGTCTGTTTTAAGCAGGCACAGAGACCAGATTAAAGGAACGGTTAAGTTTATTTTTCAGCCTGCAGAGGAGGGCGGAGGCGGCGCCTCTGTTATGGTGAAGGCGGGAGCGCTGGAGAATCCGAGGCCGGATGCCATTATCGCCCAGCATATGATGTTTACGGAGGCGGGAACAGTTACCACGCATAAAGGGTATTCTTATCTGGCTTCGGATACCTTTTGTATTCGGGTTCATGGCCATGGCGGTCATGCGGCCAAGCCTCATGAGTCTACAGACACAATTTTGGCAGCCTGTAAAATTGTTACGGACATTCAGATGATTGTGGCAAGAAAAATAAGTCCTCAGGATACGGCTACGGTGACTGTGGGGGTGATTCAGGGCGGAACAAAGGAAAACATTATTCCGGATGAAGCAGAGCTTCGCGGCACAGTGCGCAGCCTGGGAGACGAGGTTCAGGAGCGGGTGATTCAGGGACTGCATGAGATATGCAGAGGCGTCTGCGAGGCGCTGGGGACAACCTATGAGCTGGAGTATCATAAGGGATATAAAGCGGTTTATAATGACCCGGAAATGATGGATATTATCACACGGGGAGCAAGGCGTGTCCTGGGCGAAGACAAGGTATATGAGGTGGACAAGGGACGTCCTGGCTCCGAAGATTTCAGCGCGTATCTGGAAAGTGGGATTCCCGGCGGATATTTCTGGCTGGGAGGTGCATATCCGGGTGAAATTTCGCCGTCAAAAAATCATCAGCCTACATATAATTGGGATGAAAGTGCGTTAAAAACCGGAGTTGCGGCCATGACAGCGGCAGTTCTGGAGTATCTGGACAGCTGGGAATAAGGAGGGCGTATGGCGAGAGAATATGTGCTGACAGACAGACAGCCGCAGCTTTTATATCGTTATTTTGAAGATATTTCTGCCATACCGAGAGTATCGGGAAATGAGGAGGCGGCTGCGTCCTATGTAAAAGAGATTGCCGGGAAGCATGGACTGTGGTGTCATGAGGACGAGCTGCACAACGTACTGGTGAGGAAGCCGGGCAGTCCGGGCTTTGAGAATCTGCCTTCTGTGCTTTTAGAGGGGCATCTGGATATTGTCGGGGCAAAACGGCCGGAGTCAGATCATGATTTCGCGAAGGATCCTATCCGCCTGATTGCGGAAGGCAATATTCTGCATGCGGACGGAACCACTTTAGGTGCTGATAATGGATGCGCCGTAGCAATTATGCTGAAAATCCTGACAGATAAAAGCCTGATTCATCCTCCGCTGGAGTGCCTTTTTACCGTTCAGGAGGAGGTGGGGCTGGTGGGAGCTAAGTATTTTGACGCTTCTCTGATTCAGTCCCGGAGGGCGATTGGCCTGGATGCCGGAGCAGAGGGAGTGTTTCGTAAGGGAACCAGCACAAAATATGAGATGACAGCCTGCCTTCCGGTCAGGCGGGAGCCGGTGTCAGGAAAAGCCTATTGTCTTGAGGTCAGCGGGCTTCGGGGCGGAGACCAGGGGGCGGGAATTCCAAGGGAACAGATCTGTGCGATCAAAATGACCGCCAGAGTGCTTCACCATTTGAACAAAGAGCTGGATGTGCGTCTCAGCTCTGTTCATAAGACAGGAAAAAGCATTCCGTCAGATTGTGCCAGTCATATTGTTCTTGTGGCCGGAGAGGAACGCAGAATGATGGAAATTCTTGAGGAACAGCAGAGACAGATCCGGGAGGAGTATGCACAGAGTGATCCGGGGATCTGTATCTGTGCCAGACCAGAGCCGGATATGCCGGATATGCTTTTGAAGGAGGACAGCAAAAGGCTGGTGAACGCACTTTATCTGATGCCCTACGGAGCAAGAAATCGCAGTCTTTCCAGACTTGATGAGGTGAGCTGCTCTGTGATTACGAAGAAAATTTATACAGATCAGGAGGGCATCTGTATTTTCACAGTTATTTCAGCGGAGGAGCGCTGTCAGGGCGAAGCACTGGACGAGGAAATGAAAACCTTTGTGCAGACCTTTGGTTTTCATATTCGGGATACAAATGTAAACCGGGGCTGGGAGTGGGAGCGGGTTTCTCCCATCCGTGATATCATGGTGAAAACATATGAGGAGCTGTTTCACCGGATGCCAAAGGTCAATATCAGCCATGGCGGAAATGACTGCGTGGTTCTGAAGGAAAAGATTCCGGATTTGGATGTGATAACAACCGCGGCAACCTATGTGGATTATCATACACCGAAGGAGTGGCTGGATATGGACAGCTTTGAGCGGGTGCTGGAGCTGGTGGAGGGGGTGCTTAAGAATCTGACCCGTCAGGTTTCCGGGGCGCAATAGTGCTGATAAGCGTCAGACAGCATGTGTTTAAGTGGGAGGATTTCCGGAGAAAGACGGAAATCCTTTCTCTGAAGGGCCCGGGAGTGTATTGATTATAAGGGCGCCTGGACGGTAATCAGGTCCGTCAGCCTGTCTGTGCATACCGGCAGATTGTCAACATTTGTCAAAATTTGTCGCACGATTCCCCCTTGAAAAACACTCGTCAATGGATTAGAATATGCCTACAGAGATGAAGCGGACAAGAAGGAGGTGGGAAGATCGAGGACACCGCTCTGTTTGGAAAGTATCAGCTGTGCCGTGAGCTGGGCCGCGGACGGAATGGAACGGTATATCTGGCCAGGCATAAGGACCTGGAGGAGTACAGAGCCATCAAGCGTGTGCCGAAGGCCTGCGCAGATTACAGCAGATTCCGGAAGGAAGCGCTGATTTTAAAGGATATCCGGCATCCGGGGATACCGATTGTGTATGACCTGGAGGAGGATGACAGGTACAGCTATCTGATTGAAGAATATCTGGAAGGAGATTCCCTGTACGCCCTGATTTCTGATGTAGGGCATTTTTCAAAGGCAATGACGATCCGATACGGGATTCAGATTTGCCGTCTGGTGAACATCTTGCATTCGGCGAGACCAAACCCTATTTTATACCTGGATCTGCAGCCAAAGAATTTGCTGCTGTGCCACGATGTTGTGAAACTGATTGATTTTGACCATGCCGTCTATCTGCGTGAAGCAGACAGTCTGATGCTGCGGTACGGAACCGTGGGATGTGCGGCGCCGGAACAGTATACGGGAGAAGTTTTGGATGAACGGACTGATATTTATGCCATTGGTGCTGTCCTCCATTATATGCTGACCGGAGCTTATCCACCGTCCTGCCGCGATGCCGGAACGGGAGCGCTTTTTGCCGGCGGTTTCTGGCCCCTGGACGGGACAGGGCGGGCTCTGGAGCGGATCATCCGGCGGTGCTTAAGGACGGACCGCGGCAGGCGGTATCAGTCGGCGGAAGCGCTTTGCGCAGAGCTGGAGACTCTTGCGGCGCGGATTCAGGGACAGGAAAGCTGGAAAGGACAAGAGGTGTCCGGCAAAGACGGGATATCATCTCTGACCATTGCAGTTGCAGGCTGCCAGCCGGGAGCCGGGGCGACCCATACTGCAGTGGGACTGACTGCCTATTTAAGGCGGAACGGCATTTTTGCTGTGTACCGGGAGGAGAACGACTCCGGCGCAGTACGTCTGCTGGCCCGGTGGGCAGGCGCCGCAGAAGACAGCTGCGGCATTGTGACAGTCCGCGGCGTGCCTATGCGGCCAAGATACGGGGACTGTGTAAGGCTTAAGGAGCCGGAATATCCGGTGACAGTTGTGGACCTTGGTACGGACTGGCGGGAATTTGAGAATATGGCGGCAGATCTGTATCTTGTAGTCTGCGGCGCCAGGCCGTGGGAAGGCGAGGCGGCAAGGACGGCGCTGGCCGGATTGAGCGGCTGCGGCGGATTATCCGTGATTTGGAACCGCTTCTGCCGGAAGCTGAGCTGCCGCCTTCCGCGGGAGGCCGGGGCGCACAGGAATTTCCTGATGCCGGAATATGAAGATCCATTTACGGGAACAGGCCGGATGGACCGTGTCTGCAGTGCGGTTCTTAAGGGCTGGCCCGGTGAAGGAACGGGAGGAATTCTACGAAAACTGCATGGAAAACTGCGTGGAAAAGGAAAAACCGTGTTTCAGAGAAGTATTCAGGGGAAGCATGGAAAACCGTTGGAATCATCGGAGCCGGACGGGGGACGGGAGTAACCCATCTGGCCGTGTGGATGGCCAATTATTTAACCGGCGTGCGGCGGGAGAGAACCGCCCTGCTGGAGTGGAATGGCCACGGAGCCATTGAGGCCATGGCGCGGTTCTGCCGGACAAAAGTCTGCGGTCCGGAAGGGGCCTGCTTTCAGAAAAGCAGGAAAGCAGAAGCTCGGACAGCCGGAAATGGTAAGACGGCAGGGGACGGGCTGCCCTGCCCGGATGCGCGGATTTTGGAGGTGGATTATTATGGAAGGGCCGGCGCCAGGGCGCTGGCCGGGTGCTTAAACGGCGGCTACCGCCGGATCATTGTGGACTACGGAGAGATAACGGATACAGGAATGTACGAGTGCGCCAGATGTGATTTGAAGATTGTTGTAGGCGCCTTGAGTGAGTGGCAGGCAGGGGCATTTCTGGAACTTATGCAGAGGGAGCCGGTGCGGGACAGAAGCTGGATTTATGCCGCTGCGTTCGGCAGCGGGGAAGCCAGAAGAGAATGGGAAAAGGCGTTCGGCCGCCCGTGCATAAGGATACCAGCTTCAGTGGATGCCTTTGCCGTCACCCGTGCCGATATGGAATTTTTCAGGACATTATTGTTTTGAGAATATGGCCGGCAGGGCGGCGGGGATTTGTGTCACGGCTTATGCCTCCTGGGCGCTGCCCGTCAGCCGGCTGGGAATGGAGGGGCGCGTGAAGAAAAAGAAGCAGTTGGACGGCAAAAGCCGGAGAGCCTATGTGGAAGGACTGAAAAAATACCAGGCAAAGGGGGTTCCGGTGCTGATAGACGGAAAAGAAGCGGATGATTCCCAGTGGGACAAAATCTTTGAGGTCCGGGAGGATGGAAGCTTTTATATGGGAGATTACATATTGGAGGAT
>JAUNGW010000202.1 GCA_030524245.1 Eubacteriales bacterium | reverse complement strand
CGCCCTGCCTGATGCTCGTCGGTCATCTCCGGGAGCACCATCTGCTCCATAAACCGCTTGATGAAGGTAGACTTTCCCGTCCGCACCGGGCCTACGACGCCCAGATAAAGCTCCCCTCCGGTCCGGGCTTTCATATCCTTGTATACGTTATATTGATCCATATGAAGATACCCCCTTGCTATACTGATACAGTATATGCCAGGGAGTACCTTATTATTTGCCCTTCAGAAAAATCTCATTCTATTTTTTTGAATTCATATATAAATGGCGCGGAATTCCGTCTACCATCACAGACGGGGAATCCCCCTGGATCAGCGGCCGCACGTAATCCAAAAACTCCTCCGTTACGTAGGTGCCGTCCCTGGTAATCCAGTCTCTGGGAACCAGCTTCTCTCCGTTGGCAATCTTGTGCACATCGTAAATGCCCGTTGCGCACTGGTAGGGATCATCGGATACACGGTCGATGACCACCATCTTCCCGGAATCCCCCTCATCCGCCGCCTTCACAGCAGCTCCGCCTACCATAAACGCCTCGTTTACGTCCACTCTGGAAGCAAGATGGGCCGCGCTTCTCTGCAGCGTGGAAAACTCCACGGCTCTTGTCTTGCAGCCGATCTCCTGATTGACCAGGTTCGCCAGATAGCTGGCCGTTCCCGTCAGCTGCTTGTGGCCAAAGGCATCCACGTAGTCCACGCCGGTGCCCAGCTCGCTGACATACTTGCCGTCCGCCGTGCGGATCCCCTCGGAAACCGCCACAACCACCACGTCCTTCTTCTCCAGAAGCTTCTTCACCCTGGCGGTGAATTTGGCAATGTCAAATGCCACCTCCGGAAGATAAATCAGATCCGGTCCCTCACAGTCCTCGCCTCTTGACAGGGCGGATGCTCCCGTCAGCCAGCCCGCGTTTCGTCCCATGATCTCTATAATCGTCACCAGCTTCTTCTTGTAGGAGAAACCAAGGCCGTCCCGGATCACCTCCTTCGTGGAGGTAGCGATGTACTTGGCCGCGCTGCCGTAGCCAGGCGTATGGTCTGTAAGCGCCAGATCGTTGTCGATAGTCTTCGGAACGCCCACGAACTTCTGCGTCTTACCGGTAAGCACCGCGTAGTCCGACAGCTTCTTGATGGTATCCATGGAATCATTGCCGCCAATGTAGATAAAGCATTCAATGTTTAGTTTTTCCAGAATTTCAAAAATCTTTACGAAGATTTCCTGGTTTTCATGGATGTCGGGAAGCTTATACCGGCAGGTGCCCAAAAACGCTGACGGCGTTCGCTTCAGAATCTCCACGTCCAGATCACTTTTGATGTACCTGGATAAATCCACATACTGCTCATCCAAAAGCCCCTGAATTCCGTACAGCATGCCGTAAACCTTCTTTGCGCCCCTGTCCATGGAAGTCCTGTACACGCCTGCAAGACTGGAATTGATCACCGCAGTCGGCCCTCCGGACTGTCCAACTATCACATTTCCCTTCATGGTAAACCCCTCCTGTCATTTCTGTATAAGGAAATCATACCACAAAAATAAGGGAAAAGTCCACAACTTTTCCCTTAAAAGTACATTATTTTCTGACTATATTGCCAGACTTCCGGAATTTATTCGCTCAGGTACGCTTTTTTCACAGAATCATCGTTCATCAGCTTATGAGCCTCTCCGCTCAAAACAATCCTGCCTGTCTCCAGCACGTAGGCGCGGTTTGCGATGGACAGCGCCTTCTTCGCGTTCTGCTCCACCAGAAGCACCGTTACGCCGTCCTTATTGATCTGCTGGATAATATCAAAAATTTCGTTGACGTAAATCGGCGACAGACCCATGGACGGCTCATCCATCACGATCAGCTTCGGATGAGACATCAGGGCGCGGCCCATGGCCAGCATCTGCTGCTCGCCTCCGGACAGGGTGCCTGCCATCTGATTTTTCCGCTCCTCCAGACGGGGGAACCGGCTGTAAACCATCTTAAGCGTCTCTTCCAGCTCATTTTTATCGCTGCGGGTGTAGGCGCCCAGCTTTAAGTTCTGCAGAACCGACAGAGAGGCAAATACGCGCCGTCCCTCCGGCACATGGGCAATACCCATGGACACCAGCTTATGGCCCGGAACCCTTGTGATTTCCCTGCCCTCGTAAAAAATCTTTCCGGCCTTGGAAGGAATCAGGCCGGTAACCGTCTGCAGGGTCGTCGTCTTTCCGGCTCCGTTGGCGCCGATCAGGGCAATAATCTCCCCCTGGTTTACCTCAAAGGAGATTCCCTTAATGGCCTGGATCACACCGTAATATACCTCAAGATCCTTTACCTCAAGAATTGCCATAGTTATTCTCCTCCTACTCTCCCAGATAAGCCGTAATAACCCGCTTATCGTTCAGTACTTCCGATGTGTCTCCCTGCGTAAGCACCTGGCCGAAATTCAGCACCGTCAGCTTTTCACAGATGCCGGAAACCAGCTTCATATCATGCTCAATCAGAAGGATCGTCATGTCAAAATTGTCCCGCACAAAACGGATGGTTTTCATCAGCTCTGCTGTCTCATTGGGGTTC
>JAUNGW010000032.1 GCA_030524245.1 Eubacteriales bacterium | reverse complement strand
AATCAACGTTTCTGGGCTTATTATATCACTCCATCTCAATCGTCCCCGGCGGCTTGGAAGTCAGATCATAAACTACCCGATTAACGCCCTTCACCTCATTAATCACTCTGCTCATCACCTTCTGCAGAACCTCCCAGGGGATCTCCACAGCCTCGGCAGTCATGAAATCGACGGTGCTCACCGCTCTCAGGGCCACGGCGTAGTCATAGGTGCGCTCATCGCCCATAACGCCGACTGATCGCATATTGGTCAGGGCCGCGAAATACTGGTTGATCTTCCTGTCATAACCGGCAGTGGCGATTTCCTCTCGGAAGATCGCGTCAGCGTCCTGAACGATACGCACCTTCTCAGCGGTTACCTCGCCGATGATGCGGACGCCAAGACCGGGGCCAGGGAATGGCTGGCGGAATACCAGATACTCCGGAATGCCAAGCTCTAAGCCCACCTTGCGGACCTCGTCCTTGAACAGATCCCGCAGCGGCTCAATAATCTCTTTGAAATCCACATGCTCCGGCAGGCCGCCCACGTTGTGATGGGACTTAATCACGGCGGACTCTCCGCCCAGTCCAGACTCCACTACGTCGGGATAGATGGTTCCCTGAACCAGGAAGTCCACTCTGCCGATCTTCTTCGCTTCCTCCTCAAAGACACGGATAAACTCCTCTCCGATGATCTTCCGCTTCTTCTCCGGCTCCTCTGCGCCGGCCAGCTTTTTATAATAACGCTCCTGCGCATTCACACGGATGAAGTTCAGATCATAGTCGCCGGTGGGGCCAAAGACCGCCTCCACCTCGTCTCCCTCATTTTTCCGGAGCAGGCCGTGATCTACAAATACGCAGGTCAGCTGCTTTCCCACTGCCTTGGACAGCAGAACGGCAGCTACGGAGGAATCAACTCCGCCGGACAGGGCGCAGAGCACGCGGCCGTCTCCCACCTTCTCGCGGATGGCGCGGATGGACTGCTCCACAAATGCATCCATCTTCCAGTCACCGGAACAGCCGCAGACATTGTAAACGAAGTTGGACAGCATCTTTGTGCCCTCTACGGTGTGAAGCACCTCCGGATGGAACTGAATGGCATAAAGCTGCTTCTCTGCGCACTCCATGGCTGCCGCCGGACAGTTGTCCGTCCAGGCCACCGTCCTGAAGCCAGGAGCAGTCTTCTCTATATAATCATTGTGGCTCATCCAGCAGATGGTCTTCTCAGACACATCAGAGAACAGCTTGCTGGTTCTGTCCACAGTCACCTCAATCTTGCCGTATTCCCGCACAGGCGCCTTGCAGACATGTCCGCCCAGAACGTGCATCATCAGCTGGGCGCCGTAGCAAAGGCCCAGAACCGGGATACCCATCTCAAACAGCTCTCTGCTGCAGGTAGGCGCTCCATCCTCGTAGCAGCTGTTGGGGCCGCCGGTCAGGATGATACCCTTGGGATTCATGGCCCGGATGGCGGAAATATCGGTCTTGTAGGAATATATTTCGCAATAGACACTGCATTCACGAACGCGGCGCGCCACCAGCTGATTGTACTGGCCGCCGAAATCGATGACAATGATTTTCTCTCTGTTCATGCGTTTCCTCCTGCTTTTGTCAGATTCAAAAATGCCGCGGATTTCCGCCGCAGCATAGATTCATTATACATAATTTACCGATAGGATACAACACAATTTTTTTCAAAAATTTCCATAAACTTTTCCTTTTGAAATGTATCGTTATTGACGAGCCTGTGAAACGGGGGCCTTTTCGTATCACAGGATTCTTTTTCATGACAGAACAGCCGGATTTTCCGTCTTCGCTTGACACTCCTGTTTGCAGCTGTTATATATAAATTAGATATGATCCGCCTGCGGCGAATCACCATCATGTATGAAAGTCGATTGCTCCGTGCTTCGCACTCACGTAATCAAGGGAGGAATGAATATGGCAAAAACTTATTTTTCAAAAAAGAAAGCATACAGACGGATTCTGCACCTGAAGCCGGCTGCTTTTCTGTGGCTGGCTGCCGCTATTCTGCTGTCCGCGGTTCTGCTGTCCGCCTGCGGCGCCTCCGGTGCGTCCGGCGCGGGAGAGAGAAATATGATCCTGTCAGAGACTACGGTGGGAGCGCCTGCCATGGCCCCATTGGGCGGAACGATGAGTGAAGTGGCAGAAGATGCCACCATTGCTCCGGAAGCCATGACGAATGGCAGCTCCTACGACAGCGTCTCCGGCATGGAAAGCTCCGGTATGCCGGAAATCAGCGCAAATCCGGCGTCCACTAACCGGAAGCTGATCCGCACTGTGGAGCTTCGTGTGGAGGCAACGGATTTTGACGGGCTTCTCCGCGATATGAACGATGCTGTTTCCAGTATGGGCGGATATATGGAGCAGTCTGATATTTCCGGCAGCAGCATTTCCGCATCGCCTGACAGTCGGCGGTTCGCTTATCTGACCGTCCGGATTCCGTCAGATCAGCTGGATTCCTTCGTGTCCCAGGTCGGCGCAAAGGGGAATATTACCAATAAATCAGAATCTGTTCAGGATGTGACGCTCCAGTATTCGGATATAGAAAGCAGAAAGAAAACCCTTCTGGTGGAGCAGGATAAGCTTTGGGAGCTGCTCGTCGCGGCGGACTCCATGGACGCGGTGATTGCCCTGGAATCCCGGCTTTCAGAGATCCGGTATCAGCTGGAATCCATGGAATCCCAGCTGCGCCTTTACGACAATCAGGTGGATTACAGCACCGTTCGTCTCTATATTGACGAGGTGAAGGTGTTCACTCCCACCGCCCCTGATTCCGCCATGGCGCGTATCCAGAAGGGCTTTTCCAGGAATCTGCAGAGCGTTGGGGAAGGGCTTGTGAATTTCGCCGTCTGGTTCCTTTCCAGCCTGCCTTCACTGGCGCTGCTGGCCATCATCATCCTTGCCGCCGTTTTCATCATCCGCCGCTTTATCAAACGATTTTCAGGAAAGAAATTAAATCTGCCGCCGGACACGCCGCTGACAGAAAAAATGAACATGAAGAAGAAGGAAACGAAAGAGAAGGAGAAAGCCGACTGATTCCTGAAAACCAGCCGGCCCAAAATCCGTTTTATTCCGCTCAGCTCTGCCCGCGAAGCCTTCGGATCTCCTCCAGAAGCTCCTTTACGCTGTCCAGCATGGAATCAAACGCCCCGTACTTATAAAGATTCAGCACGATAATCCCCAGCGGCACCGCCAGAATCATACCGGAAATTCCATGCAGCTTAAAGCCGAGATACAAAAATATCAAGGTCAGAAGCGGCGGAAGTCCCATCGTGTCGCCTACAATTTTCGGCTGGATCAGCTGACGGACCGCCTGGCTTAAAACGTACAAAAGAGCCAGGCCCGCCGCCAGCGGATAATCGCCGGATAAAAGCCGGATCACCGCCCAGGGAATCAGGATCGTACCTGTTCCAAACAGCGGAAGAAAATCAAGGATCGCAATAAGGATCGCCAGCAGAAATCCATAGTTGATTCCAAGGACGAGAAATCCTGCCAGCAAAATTCCAGCCACCACAAACATGATCTTAAACTGCGCCAGAAAGTATCCGCCGATCAGACGCCTGGCGTCCTCTCTCAGATAACGGTAATAACGGCTTCCGCCGCCCGGCAGGTGCCGCTTCCAGAATTCGATGATCCGGTCCCGCTCCGCAATGAAGAAATACGAAGACAGAATGGTTACGATCACATTGACCAGTACAGCAGGAATACGCATGGCCACATTTCCGGCTGCCTCCACGGTGGGCGAGGCAATTTTCTGGACCAGAAGGCCGATGGTCTCTCCCACGCTTCCGGCCAGCTGCTGCCACTCCTGCTGCACTCCTTCAGGAAGCAGGCTGAACACATCTCCGAACCTGGAAAAAATATTCTGCAGCTCATACGAGACAATCTCATACAGCTCCGGCAGGCTTCCCGCCAGATCCCAGGCCTGGTAAATCAATCTGGAAACCGCGAAATAAAGCAGGCCGATCACCGCCGCAAGCACTGCCACCACAATCAGCGCCGAGCTGTGCTTCCTCACAATCTTCAGGCGCCTCTCCAGCATCCGGACAAGCGGGTTCGCAATCATGGCGATCACCCATCCGATCACAAAGGGCATGAAAAACACAAGCAGCTTCGGCCCCAGAAAGCAAACCAGCGCAATTTCCACTGCAGGAACCACAATGTTCAGAATCAGTCCTGCATAATATTTCCCATCCTTCAACCAATCACCTTCTTTTTGCTTATCTTGCCGACAGATAGGTTTCCAAAAATGCAAACAGCTCTTTCATCTCCTCACGCGTCCCTATGCTGATCCTCAGATAATTATCCAGCCGCGGCTGCTTAAAGTAGCGGACATAAATATGGTTCGCCCGCAGCGCCTCAAACAGCTCCCCGGCCTGCACGGTTCTGTGAGAAGCGAAAATAAAGTTGGCCATGGAATCCGGGAAGGTAAAGCCAAGGCGGGTAAGCTCTGCCTTGGACCACTCCCGCGTCTCAATGACCTTCTCAAGCATTTCCCGAAAATATCCGTCATCCCGCACTGCCTCCGCTCCGAGAACAAGAGACGGCATGTTCATAGTGTAGGAATTGTAGGAATACTTCACATCCTGCAGAGCTTTAATCAGCCGCGGCTGCCCGATGGCAAAGCCGATCCGCATTCCCGCCATGGAGCGCGATTTGCTGAAGGTCTGAACCACCAGCAGATTTTCGTATTTCGGAACCAGGGATAAAGCCGATGTACCTCCAAAGTCACTGTATGCCTCATCCACAATCACAATGCTGTCCGGATTGCTGCGCACCAGCTCCTCCACTGTCTCCAGCGGCATCAAAAGCCCTGTAGGCGCGTTTGGATTGGGGAAAATAATCCCGCCGTTTTCCTTTCTGTAGTCCTCCGGCCGGATTGCGAAGCGCTCATCCAGAGCCGGCGTCTCATAGGAAACTCCGAAAAGCTCCGCCCATACCTTATAAAAAGAATAGGTTACATCCGGAAACAGCACCGGCTTATCCGAGTTAAAGAACGTCATAAAGCTCATGGCGATCACATCGTCGGAGCCGACGCCCACAAACACCTGATTCTCTCCCACTCCATAGTGCTCCGCCAGCTCCCGTACCAGAACTGACGCCGCTGGATCCGGATACTTGCGGAACCGGTCATAATCCATCTCCCGCAGCGCCCGAAGCACTCCAGGCGCAGGCGGATACGGATTTTCATTGGTATTCAGCTTGATCAGACGGTCGCCCTTCGGCTGGTCTCCCGGCACATAAGGGGTCACCCTCCGTATGTTCTTTTCCCACTCTCTCATCATATGCTCCTTCCTGACTGTTCGTCTTTCCCGGTTCATGCCGCTTCTAAAGGCCGTAATCCTCCGCCAGCCGGGCAAAGGCGGGAAGAGATCTTTCGATCTGCTCCCTGGAAACACAGTACGCCAGACGCACATAGCCAGGGCAGGCAAAGGAGCTTCCCGGTACAAACAGCAGATTGTGCTTCTGTGCCTGGGCGCAGAAGGCCTTATCGTCCTCCACCGGAGACTTTACAAACAGATAAAATGCTCCCTCCGGCCTGATGCAGGAAAATCCCAGCTTTTTCAATCCTCCGTACAGAAGGTTCCGGTTCTCCTCGTAGGCCGCCAGATTCACCTGCGCCCCCATCTCAATGCAGCGCTTGATGACACGCTGCATCAGAGACGGCGCATTGACGCAGCCAAGCACGCGGTTTGCGATGGTTGCCGCCGTAAACACCGCCTGGCTGTCGGCCATCTCATCCGGAATCACCAGATATCCGATCCGCTCTCCCGGCAGCGACAGGGACTTGCTGTAGGAATAGCATACCACTGTATTTGCATAATATTTCGTCACATAGGGAACCTCCGCCCCATCGTAGGCCAGCTCCCGGTAGGGCTCGTCAGAAATCAGCACAATCTCCGTGCCAAGCTCCTTCTGCCTGTTCTCCAGCACCTGAGCCATCTGGCGCAGCGTCTCATCCGAATAGATGACACCGGTCGGGTTATTCGGCGTATTGATGATCACAGCCTTTGTCTTAGCTGTAATCCGCTGAGACAGCTCCTCCAGATTCGGCTGGAAGGTGCTGGTATCAGGAGAAATCACCACCAGCTGTCCATCGTAATTGCGCACGTAATTTCCATATTCCACAAAATACGGAGCAAAAACAACCACCTCATCGCCTGGATTCAAAATCGTTTTTAAAATCACATTCAGACCGCTGGCCGCTCCCACAGTCATCAGAATATTGTTCTGATGGAAGCCAGTCCCGAAACGGGCATTTAAAGACCGGGCGACGGTCTCCCGCACGTCCTCATAGCCGGCATTGCTCATATAACCGTGAACAAAGCAGGAATCCTCAGCCCTCAGGGTATCGTAAATAGCCTGTTCTACCTCCTTCGGCGCCGGAACATTGGGATTGCCCAGGCTGAAGTCAAAAACATTCTCCGCCCCATAGATGGAAGCAAGACGTTTCCCCTCCTCAAACATCACGCGGATCACCGAATTGTTCTCAATCAGAGGTCTCATTTTCTCAGAAATCATTGCTTTCTCTCCTCTCTAGCGCCTGTGGGCGTTCAAATTGTAGTAAAGGGCCATCAGGCCGGTCAGTATCAGATAAAACCATGTGGTAGTATTGCTGAACCAGGTGGTAAAAAACGACAGCATCAGATAGAACGCCATCTGAGCGTATAAAAGAAAGCCCAGCGGATTCCGCATTTCCCGAAGCTTCACCACCAGCAGGTACGCCACAAAGCCCAGCAGGCAGGAAAAGAACAGCACTCCGATCCAGCCGAAGTCATAATAGGCATCGTAGAACATGGTCAGGGTTGTAAGCTCCTTTTTGTCCACGTAGATCAGAAAGCTGATCAGCTGCGGGAAAAAGAACTTAAGCCCCGTCAACGCCCACAGCGGGAACAGTCCCTTCAGTCCCAGGGTATGTTCCGGCAGCACCTCCACCATACAGTTAAAATTGTCGTAGTTATTCGTTATATAGATATAGGGCTGGCTGATAAAAACCGGTATCGCCTCATGCTTCATCTCAAAAATACCGTTTAAATATGCCGCATCATGGCTGCGGGCCACGGTCAGGATCAGATACACAAACACCAGCGCCCCCATTACCCCGGCCAGATATAAAGGCTGAAAGGTCTTCTGCAGGGAAATATAGGTAAACACAGCCAGAACCACCGCAAAAACAAACTGGAATCTGGATACGCAGAGTATGGGAATCAGCAGGGAAATCACGGACAGCACAAGCACTGCCGCCGCCCGCCTCTCACTCTGCCGCCCCCGGGCCATATGAAAATACAGAACAGCCAGAGACGGAACAAGCACGCAGGACACCGTAATATAGTGGAGTCCCGTCAGGTGAAACTCAGAATAAGCATGCGGAACCCCCCTTACAAACAGAGGGACATACCCGAGAACCACAGCCTCCACTATAAACGCAGCCGCAGACAGAACCGTAAGGCCGCAGATCATATGAAAGACAGGAACCGCATTGCCGGAGAAGCTTCTCCATCTTCCGTACCGGTCATGGCCAGAGCCGAAATAGGAGTTCATCACCTCAAATACCGCCCAGAAGCCGACAAAGGCCAGGGCAAAGCAGACCCAGCTCATCAGGGTCCAGTCACTCTGCAGGCTGCTCAGCTTAAAACAGGCCAGCCCCTGCCCCCCTACCCAGAACAGGGAAAACAGAGCCCGCAGATGGATCGGGCTGCCGAATCTCCGGTAGTCGGACACATAAAGCCAGAGCGCCGCTGCCAGAAGCGCCAGTCCTGACGGCACATAAAAGCCTGCCCGTGCCAGAAAAAAACTTACCAGGTAACAGATACCATAAATCACCATAAATACTACCATCCTGTCTTTCGTTTTGCGTTTGTCTGCTGCTCAGCGTTCGTCTGCTGCTTAAATGGCTGCCGCTGAAGCCAGCGGCAGCCAAGATTGTCATTGGAATCGTCACTATCCCAGGAATTCCTTCATATAAGCCTCTACCTCGCCGGTGGTGGAAAAGCTCAGCGCCTTATCCGCAACCGCCTGCAGCTCCTGAATGCTGTAGTTTGTAATCATCTTTCTGGAGCGCAGAAGCGCAGAAGCGCTCATACTGAACTCATTTAATCCAAAGGCCAGAAGAAGCGGAATCATCATCGGATCACTGGCCGCCTCGCCGCACATGCCGACCATAATTCCGGCCTCGCGTCCGCAGGCAATAATATGCCGGATGCTGCGCAGCACCGCCGGGTGGAAGGTGGAATACAGATAGGAAATCTTTTCGTTGCCCCGGTCCACAGACAGGGTGTACTGGGTCAGATCGTTGGTTCCAATGCTGAAGAAGTCCGCCTCCTTCGCGAAAAGATCTGCCATCAGGGAAGCAGCGGCTGTTTCCACCATGATTCCAACCTGAATCTCCCTGTTATACGGGATATTCTCCGCATCCAGCTCCTTTTTGATGTCCCCGATCAGAGCCTTTGCCGCTCTCAGCTCATCCAGACAGGTCACCATCGGAATCATGATCTTAATATTGCCGTAGGCGCTGGCTCTCAGAAGCGCACGCAGCTGCGGCCGGTAAATATCATCCTTCCGGTCCAGGCACAGACGGATGGCCCGGTAGCCCAAAAACGGATTCTCGTCCTTTTTCAGGCCCATGTACGGAATCTCCTTGTCGCCGCCAATATCCAGCGTACGGATGATCACCGGCTTTCCTTCCAGCTTCTCCGCCACCGTCTTATATGCCTCAAACTGTTCCTGCTCTGTCGGCATGCTGTCCCGGTCCATAAATAAAAACTCCGTACGGAACAGGCCGACGCCCTCGCCGTCATAGGCAAGCACGCGCTCCACATCCTCCGGCTTCCCAATATTGGCCACAAGCTCCACAGAAACGCCGTCCTTTGTCACAGTCGGCTTTCCGATATACTGCTCCAGCTCCTTCTTCTCCTTCAGGAATGCCTCTCTCTTTGCCTGATACTCTGCAGCCACAGTCTCATCCGGATTCACATACACCACGCCGGCGTCTCCATCCAGAACAACCTGATCTCCGCCGCTTACCTGGCTTAAGAATCCCTCCACCGCAACCACTGCAGGAATCTCCAGCGCCCGGGCCAAAATCGCGCTGTGAGAGGTCTTTCCTCCCAGCTCTGTCACAATCCCCGCCACATTGGCCGGATTGATTCCCGCCGTCATGGAAGGAGTCAGATCTCTCGCCACAAGAATGCTGCCCGCTGGAAGAGACGCGATGTCGGTGGATGCCACGCCCAGCAAAACTCTCTGCAGACGGGTCTTTAAGTCGCGCATATCCGTCGCCCGCTGCTGCATCAGCTCGTCATCCATGCTGGCAAACACGCCGGCATACATATCAAACACTTGTCCGATAGCATGCTCCCCGCAGACACCTTCACTGCGGATTACTCCTTCCACCTCTCCTGTCAGCATGGGATCCATCAGAAGCATCAGATGGCCGTTCATGATCTCGGCCTCCTTCTCCCCTACTCTCTGCGCAAGATCTGCCGCCAGCGCCTCTGTTTCGTCCATGGTTCTCTGAAGCGCTCCCTTAAAACGCTCCACCTCAGCCTCCGCGTCAGCAACCATCTCCCTGGTGATTACCAGCTCCGCTTCTTCCACAATCACTGCTGTTCCAATGCCGATTCCGGAAGATGCATTCGTTCCCTTATACATCATATGTCCTCCTTATTAATTATTTCGCAGCTGCTCCATCCCGGGCAGCTGCATTTTTTATGAAAAGCGCAGAGCCGGACGATACCGTCTCCCGCTGCTCATACTCCCCTGAAGGCGGCTATTCGCCCAGTCCTCCCTCAATCAAAGCCTTCATTGCCGCGAATGCCTCTTCCTCGTCTGGCCCTTCGCATATCAGCTCCACCTCGTCCCCGCACTTTATGCAGGCTCCCAGCACGCTCAGCACGCTCTTTGCGTTTGTGCTGGTATTCTTTGAAAATATCTGTACTGATGATTTATATTTGATCGCCTCGTTGCACAGCACCCCGGTAGGGCGCAGATGGAGGCCCGATATATTTTTTATCGTAAGCTTTCCCTTTACCACAGTTTCTCCTCTTTCCGTCAGCCGGCTTCTGTATCCTCTGTCTCGTCTGTTGTCTCCTCAGCCGTATTGTCCCCGCTCTCCGTACTTCCGGCGTCGGTTCCCGGAACAAGCACGCTTGCCCGCTGCGTCGCCTCCACCTGAAAATCAGAATAGGAAATGATGTCAAACACGGCGTCGCTTTCAAACTGCAGCCGTCCCGCATGAGTTCCCGGCTGTATGCCGCTTAAATCCACATAAGCTGAGAGATCTCTTCCGTTGATGCTGTCCAGATCCTCCTCCAGCCCGCGGATCACCACCTCCAGGCGGTTCGGCGTAATCCGGTATTCATAATCGTCAGAAGCATTTCTTCGTTCGATTTCACTTTCATTCAAAATCACCGTGCGCTCCACCAGCGGCTCAATCTTCAGACGAATCTCCACCTCCGGATCCACAGAATCCGCAAGACTGATGCCGGCCGGCAGATAATTCCGCAGATCCACAGTCTTTACAACATCCGCCGAAGCTCCGCTTATACTCAGCTCCGATGACGGAATCGTTATCTTATTGACCTCCGCCAGATTTGTCCGAAGGCCCGTTACAGCCACTTTCTTTACGCTGCACTCCAGCCCCGTATACTGGTAGCCGGAAGCTGCCGTGCCGGATATCTCAAAGTCCAGCGTCAGATTCTTTACCTTATTGATCGCCGCCGTATACTGAATCTCCGCAGGCGTCACTGTAATCCTGTCGCTGATCGTCAGCGGATTTCTGTTGGCATCGTAAAATACCGGTTTGGCAGTGCCTTCCACATCGCTGCTCTGTCCATCCACGTCAATCTCCACTCCGGCGTAGCTGATCAGTCCCACCTCTGAGATCGGTCCCTGTACTGTCACCTGAGACGGAGAAAGCTCCGTGCGTCCGACTGCATAGCCGTCCTCCACCGTTCCATCCGTCTTCACCTGAAGACTGAATGGCTTGCTCTGCAGCTCCTCTGTCTGCACCCGCACAACCCCCGGCTTCGGCTCCACGCTGCTGATCAAATCCGCATTGTTCAGTACGTCTACCTTTACCTCCACGGAGCCCGTCACGTCATAAAGCTCTGACAGATCCACATAGGCTCTGAAATCCGCTGTCCGGATCCTGTACGCATCTCTTGCCCGGACGCTGTAGGATACGGTCACCGTGCTTTTGCCCGAAATCTCATAGGCCCGGCCGGCTGATGTAAGAACCTGTCCGTTCTCCATCTCAAGCGGCACCTCCTTGGAATCGTCGGTCAGCGGATTAGACACGTTCATCACCACAAGCCACACAAAAAATGCCAAAAAGATAGAAAGAATCTTCAGTCCAAGATTATTTATCAGCTTTTCTTTCATTCTTCCGTTTTCCCTTCCAAATCCAGAACCGGCCGGCGCCGGTGTCTTCCTGCTGTTCCATGGCCGCCAGAGCCTGTCTTAATTCCTCCGCGTCGCTGATTCTGCGAAGGCTGCCGCCCTCCACCAGAGACACGCGGCCGGTCTCCTCGGAAACCACAATGGTTACGCTGTCCGTCACCTCGCTGATCCCCACTGCGGCCCGGTGCCTGGTTCCCAGCGCCTTGCTGATCATCATATTGTCAGACAGCGGCAGATAGCAGGTCGCCGCCGTCACCCGGTTTCCCCGGATCACCACCGCTCCGTCGTGCAGAGGGGTGTTATGCTCAAAAATATTAATCAGGAGCTGGCTGCTCACCAGTCCGTTGATCTCAATGCCAGTCCGCTCGATCTCCTTTAAGGGAACCTTCCGCTCAATGACCATCAAAGCTCCCGTCTTCACCTTGGCCATCTCAAAGGTTGCCTTCACCAGCTCATTCACCGTGCGCTCCGAAAAACCCTGATTCTCCTTCCCGTCGTCAAAGGGCAGAAGCTCCGAAAGCAGATTTCTGCTTCCCAGCTGCTCCAGCGCCTTGCGAAGCTCCGGCTGGAAAATAATCACCAGCACCGTAACTGCAATGCCGCCGCTCTTTTCCAGAATCCACAGAATCGTATTCCAGTGCGCCAGCGCAGCCACCAGGGCAAACAAAAGGATCATGGCAATGCCTCTCAGCAGATACCACGCCCGCGTACTCTTAATCCAGAGCAGCGCAAAATAAACCAGGACCGCGATAATAATAATCTCAATCAGATTTCCCATGGTAATCCGCGGCAAAAAGGAGAGCCAGGAACCGATTCCCTCAAAAAATGCCCCCATATCCTGGATGAAGCCCGTCATAAGTATGCCTCTCTTTCCCGTATCCGTCTATTCTCTGCAGACGCAGCCGCCTGCTAACGCTCCCGTACCCGGCGTCCGCCTGCCGGATTGTTGATGCGCTGAACCCGCACATCCGGCTTGCTCACCGCCACCTTCGGCACCGCCTTCACGTAATAAACATAATCATCATCTTCAAACTGTGTGTACTCTGTCCTGGAGTAATCCACGGCAAACACGAAGAAATGATACAGCCCCGCCAGGACCACAGCCGCAGCCGCGCCCAGAAGCAGCTCTCCCGCCGGCATGGAGACATTGAAGAAATAATCCCCCGCGAACACCGCGGCCAGCTGCACAATCGTCCCCGACACAATGGCGGCCATCCACGCATAATCAATGGAAAGCGTGCGCAGAAGATGCACCACCAGCACCCCAAGGGCGCACACGGCAATCATCACCGTCATGGTCTGGTTGGAAAGAATCGCCTGAATAATCTGTACAAACTTCTGCGTGATGTCCACCGACGCATCGTTCGTCAGGACTCCTGCGTTCTGTCTGACATAGAGGATAATATAGTAGACCACCACGCCGCAGCTCACCGGAACCACCGACACAAGTCCCGCGGAAAGTCCTGCCAGAATCGGAACTGCAAAGGGCACCTTTAAAAGGAACGCCACAGGCACCAGCACAAGCCAGTAGCTGTCTCCCGGACGCAGCCCATAGTAAAGCAGAGCCACGATCACCAGAAACACCGCCATAATCAATGCCGTCTCCATAGAAACTGCGTAAATATGAGCCAGCAGCACCGCCGCCAGCACAGCGCCAATGGCGCCGAAGGGCAGAAAGCCGCAGATAAAGGCCAGCAGCCCCATCACGGGAAGACTGTTCAGCCTTCCCATAAAGCCAAGATTCACGCTCATCAGCCAAAGGGCTGTAAAGCTGTATACAAACCGGATCATCCCTCCGGCCAGCGTTGCATATCTTCCGTAAAAGGATTTCAGCCGTTCTTTAAGTACGAGAAACATCATCATGACGGATGCCCTCCTTTGTCAATTCTTTGCTGCGGCTCTGGAACTCATACCGTTTTTCCAGGCGCTTTAACTTCGCCACATATACCTTCATCCCGCGTCTGGCATACTCATACCGTTTCCTGTAGACAAAAAACGTCACAGCCAGATACGCCGCCAAACCGCCCGCATACAGCAGAAACGCCCTTACGGCCATCCCGATCACTTCATCCAGATTGCTGGCGTTAAGCAGCCAGTCCATACTGTACAGAATCCAGATCAGCAGGCACAAAAGGTAACAGAAGCTGTAATAAAAGAAAGACCGAAGCATGCGGCTGCTGATATAGTCGCTTTTGAAATAACAGCTGGCGGGAAAAACCGCCTTCCCCTCGCGCTTTTCAAACATCGCAATGCTTGTCATCAGTTTTAACTTGTCTTCATTAAGCATAGGCACTTCCTCATCATCCTGAAACATACTGTTTTAGTATATCATAATTATCGCCTGTGCGCTACACTTCCTCTTATATTTTTTGCGTCACAGGGCGAACTTTCCGGTGATGTAAAAAGGAATCCTGCAGCGCGGTTCCCGCGGCGCGTTTTCATATCACAGGATGCGCACTCTGTGATATGAAAACGCGCCGCTGTGCATCGCACAGCAGCGCCGTCTTTTACGCATCCACACTGTAGTTTGGAGCTTCCTTTGTAATATGTATATCATGGGGATGACTTTCCTTCAGGGACGCGGCGGAAATCTTGATAAATCGCCCCGTCTCCTGCAGAGTCGGAATATCCTGAGCGCCGCAGTAGCCCATACCGGCTCTCAGGCCGCCCAGCATCTGGAATACCGTATCCTCAACAAGTCCCTTGTAAGCCACGCGGCCCTCCACGCCCTCCGGCACCAGCTTCTTGGCGTCAGACTGGAAATAACGGTCCTTGCTGCCGTTTTCCATGGCAGAAATAGATCCCATGCCGCGGTATACCTTGTACTTTCTTCCCTGATACAGCTCGAAGGTTCCCGGGCTCTCATCGCAGCCCGCAAACATGCTTCCCATCATACATACGTTGCCGCCTGCCGCGATAGCCTTTGTGATATCGCCGGAGAACTTGATTCCTCCGTCGGCAATGACCGGTACGCCGTACTCCTTCGCCACCGCATAGCAATCCATCACAGCCGTGATCTGCGGTACGCCGATACCTGCAACCACACGGGTTGTACAGATGGAGCCAGGTCCGATGCCTACCTTTACGGCGTCCACGCCGGCCTCGATCAGCGCCCTTGTCGCCTCTCCCGTAGCCACGTTGCCCGCGATAACCTGCAGCTCCGGATACTTTTCCTTGATCATACGCACGCAGCGCAGAACATTCTCCGAATGGCCGTGGGCGGAGTCCAGAACCACCACGTCCACCTTCGCCTGGATCAGAGCCTCCACCCGGTCCAGAACATTGGCCGTGATGCCCAGAGCTGCGCCGCAGAGCAGCCGTCCCTGTGCGTCCTTGGCGGACAGCGGGTACTTGATCTGCTTCTCAATATCCTTGATGGTAATCAGGCCTTTCAGGTTGAAATCCTCATCCACAATCGGAAGCTTCTCCACTCTGGCCTTTGCCAGAATCTGCTTCGCCTCCGTCAGGGTAATGCCCTCCTTGGCAGTCACAAGATGCTCGGAGGTCATACACTCCTTGATCTTCTTGCTGAAATCCTCTTCAAACTTCAGATCCCGGTTGGTGATGATGCCCACCAGCTTGCGTCCCTCCGTAATCGGCACGCCGGAAATGCGGAACTTGCCCATCAGCTCGTCCGCATCCCTCAGTGTATGCTCCGGGGACAGGAAAAACGGGTCCGTGATAACGCCATTCTCCGAACGCTTTACCTTGTCTACTTCCTCTGCCTGCGCTTCAATACTCATGTTTTTATGAATGATTCCGATGCCGCCCTGACGCGCCATGGCAATCGCCATCCGATGCTCCGTCACCGTATCCATACCGGCGCTCATAAGCGGAATATTCAGTTTGATTTTCTTCGTCAGGTAAGTGGATAAATCCACCTGATTCGGTATCACCTGGGAGTAGGCAGGTACCAGCAGAACATCGTCAAACGTAATGCCGTCACCAATAATTGTACCCATCTTCATGTCCTCTCTTTCGTTTATTTTTTCGGCGGAATCCATGATTCCGCCGAAATGTTAAGACTTAATATAGCAAATTTCTGTCCGCTTGTCAAACACTATTCGCCCCGGTTTTTTACCAGGTTGTTGTGTATTTTTACTGAAATGCCTACTGCATAACCTTCCGCGGAGCTGTCTGCCTAAAACACTGAAGCATCTTGTCATTGGGTTCAAATATCAGCTTTACAGTCTCGCCGCTCTTCTGTACCACGGCCGTATAGGTCTTTGCTCCCGGCTCCCGGGAGGCACAGTTCAGCACCTTTCCGCCTCTGTAATCATCCAGCACATGGGCGCCGGAGGGGGCAATCAGCTGGATCTCATCCATGGTGCACTCATAAGCCTTTTTCCTCTTGGCTTTTCCCAGAATCCGGTCCACATTCAGCTGCCTGTCCACATACAGATACTCAAATTCCACATGGAAATTCCGATAAGCCATATAGGTCAGAAAGCCGGAAACAAACATCAAAATCATGGAAATAATACCGCCGGTCAGAGCCATAAAAATAAAAAATGCGGTAATCAGGCCCAAAAGCCCGATAATGATCCAGGCATACGCCGGGGTCTTCCGTTTGATCAGGTACTCAGCATAAGTTTCGTTCATAATAAGGTGCGCTCCTTTTTCTTGATAGTAAACGGACATGATGCAAGCATCCTGTCTGCACAGCTGCTTGACAGGGCTTTTTTATTTATGAAAGCCGATTGCTACGCACCTGCGGTGCTCTCGCTATCGCCTCCGGTATTCGCATTCCGGCCTCTCGGCCTCCCTGCTCATACCGGCTTGCCTGTCAAATATCTGTGCATCCCAGGATGCAAGCATCCTGTCTGCACAGCTGCTTGACAGGGCTTTCATAGTAAAATGGCGCAGGGAAAACTCGCTGAACAGTTTTTCCCTGCGCCATCTCAGATGACTGGGCCGATGCAGCTGCTTTTGCTTACATCATGCCGCCCATGCCGCCTGCCGGCATAGCCGGAGTTTCTTCTTTTATATTAGCCACTACGGACTCTGTTGTCAAGAGTGTGGATGCAACGCTGGTTGCATTCTGCAGTGCGCTTCTGGTAACCTTTGCCGGATCCAGAATGCCTGCCTTAATCATATCTACATACTCTTCCTTGTACGCATCGAAGCCAGTTCCAACCGGAGCCTCTTTTACCTTGTTGATGATGACAGAACCTTCCAGGCCTGCATTCGCCGCAATGTGGAACAGCGGAGCCTCCAGAGCCTTTAAGATGATCTTGCCGCCGGTCTTCTCATCGCCCTCCAGGCCGTCAACTGCTGCCTTGATCTCCTGGGTTGCGTGTACATATGCAGAACCGCCGCCTGCGATAATGCCTTCCTCTACAGCTGCTCTTGCCGCAGATAAAGCATCCTCCATGCGGAGCTTTGCTTCCTTCATCTCGGTCTCGGTAGCAGCGCCCACGCGGATTACTGCAACGCCGCCGGCCAGCTTGGCCAGTCTCTCCTGCAGCTTCTCCTTGTCAAACTCAGAGGTAGTCTCCTCGATCTGTGCGCGGATCTGTGCAACACGGGCGGAAATCTCATCCTTGTTGCCGCAGCCGTCAACCACAATGGTGTTCTCCTTCTGAACCTTAACGGACTTTGCACGTCCCAGCTGAGCCATGGTAGTATCCTTAAGATCCAGCCCCAGCTCCTCGGAGATCACGGTGCCGCCGGTCAGAATAGCCAGATCCTTCAGCATCTCTTTTCTTCTGTCGCCGTAGCCCGGAGCCTTTACGCCCACAACGCTGAACGTGCCTCTTAACTTATTCACGATCAGGGTGGTCAGAGCCTCGCCCTCGATATCCTCTGCAACGATTAACAGCTTGGCGCCTGCCTGTACGATCTGCTCCAGAACCGGAAGAATCTCCTGAATATTGGAAATCTTCTTATCGGTGATCAGGATGTACGGATCATCCAGGTTCGCCTCCATCTTCTCCATATCGGTGCACATATATGCGGAAACATAGCCGCGGTCGAACTGCATGCCCTCTACCAGATCCAGCTCGGTCTTCATGGTCTTGGACTCCTCGATGGTGATTACGCCATCGTTGGAAACCTTCTCCATAGCCTCTGCAACCATCTCGCCAACCTCATCGTCCGATGCGGAGATTGCTGCAACTCTTGCGATGCTGTCGCGTCCCTCAATGGGCTGGCTCATCTTTCTGATAGCCTCTACAGCAGCCTCAGTCGCCTTCTTCATGCCCTTTCTTAACACAATGGGATTCGCTCCCGCTGCCAGGTTCTTCATGCCCTCGTTGATCATCGCCTGAGCCAGAACCGTAGCGGTGGTGGTGCCATCGCCCGCCACATCATTGGTCTTGGTTGCAACCTCTTTTACAAGCTGTGCGCCCATATTCTCAAAAGCGTCCTCCAGCTCGATCTCCTTTGCGATGGTTACGCCGTCGTTGGTGATCAGCGGAGCGCCGAAGGATTTATCCAGAACCACGTTTCTTCCTTTCGGTCCCAGGGTTACGCGAACTGTGTCCGCCAGCTGGTTTACGCCTGCTTCCAGGGCTTTTCTGGCTTCTACGCCATATTTAATCTGCTTTGCCATAATTACATTCCTCCAAATCTGTCTTAAATATATTAATTAATGCCGTCTGTCCTTATATCCAAAAGCAGCTTACTGAATCACTGCCAGAATATCGTTCTGCTTAACGATTACGTACTTCTCCTCGTCAACCTCAACCTCGGTTCCTGAATACTTGGAATAGATAACCTTATCGCCGGCCTTCACCTGCATGGTTACCTCCTTGCCGTCAACCACTCCGCCCGGTCCTACGGCAATTACCTCTGCCTGCTGGGGCTTCTCCTTCGCCTGGCCCGGAAGCACGATGCCGGACTTGGTTGTCTCCTCCGCAACAAGCTGTTTCAATACTACCCGATCAAATAACGGAACTAATTTCATGGATGATTCCTCCTTATTTCTTCATATTCCTGCAATGAAAGGATTCCTGAAAAACCCTTTTTCAATTCACAATACCATTTATACCACGCATTGTTAGCACTGTCAAGCATTGAGTGCTAATTTTATAAAATTTTTTTCACTTGTCCCCTTTCTTTTTTCCCTTATTCGTATTACAATATTCAATAAGATCATTTGGCAGCACAAAATCATGCCGCTGGAAAGGAGTATATATTATGGCAAAAAAAGGATTTGGCAAGTTAGTAGCCCTGGCCGCCGTTGCAGGGGCCGCCGCTGCGGGAATCTCTTATTTTAAAAAATATCAGTCCTTCAACCGGGAACTGGATGAGGATTTCCATGACTTCGAAGACGAGGAGGACGCCCCGGTTCCGGACAGCACCATGAACCGCAATTATGTTTCTCTCCACGCCAACAGAGACGAGCTGCTTGTGGCTGCCGGAGATATGTTAAACGCCGCAAAGGATGTGGCCGGCGCCGCGAAGAATGTGATGAAGGACGCGGCCGCGATTGTGGCCGACACCACCCGCGAGGCCATGGGCGCCGCTGCCGACGCGATGAAGGATGCAGCCGAGGATGCAAAGGAGGCCGCTGAGGACGCCAGAGAGACCGCCGGGAACGCAAAGGACACCGTCCGGGACGCAGCTGACGCAGCAAAAGCCGTTGCCGGTGACGCTGCCGACACAGTAAAGACTGCAGCTGGCGATGCCGCCGATGCAGTAAAGACTGCAGCCGGCGACGCTGCCGATGCAGTGAAGGACGCGGCAAAGGACACCATACAGGTAGCCGTTGACACTGCCTCCGCTCTGGGCGATGAGGCCGGAGAGATTCTCGGGGACAAGGAAGAGAACCAGTAAAAACAAAAGCCATTAAAAGAGACTGTATCTTAAACAGCTTCTCTTTTAATGGCTCTTTTTGCATCACAGGAACATATTTCCCGCGATACAAAAACGCTCCGTAAAGGACCGCACCGCGGCGGAATAGAGCTATGCCGCCGGTGCGGCCCGCCGCAGGCGGAGAATCCCGCTGCACAGGATTCTTTTTATATCCAGCAGCTCGTCAAAAGCTCCGCTCCCATCCTGATCTGGCTCTCTGTCAGACTGGCATATCCCAAGATCACTGTGGAGGTCTCCATTTCCCTTTTTGCTCCAATATCGCAGCGGCTGAGACCATATACCTTCACCCCGGCCTCCGCCGCCAGGGAAATCAGCTCCTCCTCCCTTCGTCCTTCACGGCTGGTCAGAAGAATATGGATACCGGCGTATTCCCCCCGGATCTGAAAAGCCGTCTCCAAAGGAGACGCCGCCTCCAGAAGCGCGTCATGCTTCGCCTTGTAAATAGCGCGCATTCTGTTTAAATGGCGTTCAAAATAGCCCTGAGACAAAAACTGATACAGAATATTCTGATCGATCCTCGATACGGTGGAAGCGTAAAACCCGGCCTGCGCCTGGTAGCGTTCCACCAGCTGCGGCGGAAGCACCATATAGCTGACCCGGATGGCCGGCGCGATACACTTGGAAAAGGTTCCCAGGTAAATCACCCGGCCGCTCCGGTCCATGCCCTGCAGAGCCGGAACCGGCTTCCCCCGGTAGCGGAATTCACTGTCGTAGTCATCCTCGATCAGATAACGGTCCGGTCCATCCTCAGCCCACCGCAGAAGCTCCTGCCTGCGCCCTACCGGCATGACGATTCCCGTCGGAAACTGATGGGAAGGCATCACATAAGCCACATCAGCGCCGGACGCCTTCAGCTGCTCAGGATTCATTCCGTTTTCGTCCATCTCTGTCGGAAACACCGGATAGCCCAGGCTGCAAAACACCAGATACGCCTGCCGGTAGGTGGGGTTTTCCATGGCGATCCTTCTCTGGCTGCCAAGGATCTGAGCCAGCAGCATCAGAAGGTATTCATTTCCCGCGCCCACAATGATCTGCTCCACACTGCATTTCACGCCGCGCGCCGTGTGCAGATACCCGCGGATGGCCTCCCGAAGCCCCGGCTCCCCCTGGGGACTGCCGGCATGAAACATCTCCCGGTTGTCGTCCACAAGTGTGCTGCGGCTTATCTTTCTCCAGACATTATAGGGAAAGCTGTCCAAATCAATGCCTCTGGGTGAAAAATCAACCAGATATCCCTCTCCCTCCGGCTCCTCCCGCCTCATCTGCTGCCGGCTTTCCGGAATGGCGTCAAAAAGCCCGTCCAACTGGCTGACAAAGTATCCCCGGTACGGCCGGGCCTCAATATATCCCTCTGCCAGCAGCTGATCATAAGCCATCTGGGTCGTGCTGCGGCTGACCTTCAAATGCTCTGCCAGCATACGGGTGGAGGGCAGCCTTTCCCCTGCCGTCAGACTGCCCTCCCGAATCTCCCGGCAAATATGGCCGTAGATCTGTTCATATAATGATTTTTTCGACTGTGAATCCAGCGGAATCAAAAGCTCCATCTGCGTCTCTCACCTATTTCTGAATCTTAAAGGAACTCTTTAAGGATACAATCCTGTTGAACACCGGCGCTCCCTTGCTGCTGTCATGGCTGTCTGCGCAGAAAAAGCCATTTCTCACAAACTGGAAGCTCTCTCCCGCCTCCGCCGCGCCAAGCTCAGGCTCCACATAGCAGTTTTTCAAGACCGTCAGGGAGTTGGGATTTAAATTTAAGGTGCCGTCAGCGTTCAGCTTGCCCTTCTCCTCATCCACAATATTCTCATACAGGCGGCACTCCACCTGCTTCGCCGTTCCGCACGCAACCCAGTGGATAGTTCCCTTCACCTTCCGCTCGCTGGCGCCGCCGCGGGTTGCCGGATCATAGGTGCCGTGAACCACCGTGATATTGCCGTCCGCATCCTTCTCGAAGCCGGTGCAGGTCACGTAATAAGCGCCCATGAGACGAACCTCATTGCCCGGGAACATACGGAAATACTTGCGGGGCGGCTCCTCCATAAAGTCCTCGCGCTCAATATACACTTCTTTACCAAATGGCACCATACGGGAGCCCAGCTCCGGATTCTCCAGATTGTTGGGAATCTCCAGCAGCTCCGTCTGTCCCTCCGGATAATTGTCGATCACCAGCTTCACCGGATCCAGCACCGCCATCATCCGCGCCTTCTTCAGCTTCAGATCCTCGCGGATGCAGTACTCAAGCATAGCGTAATCCACAGAGCTGTTGGCCTTGGAAACACCAACCATATCCACGAACATGCGGATGGACTCCGGCGTATAGCCTCTCCGGCGCAGCGCCGCAATGGAAACCAGCCTCGGATCGTCCCAGCCGTCCACAATGCCGTCCTCCACCAGCTTCTTGATGTAACGCTTTCCTGTCACCACATTGGTCAGATACAGCTTCGCAAACTCTATCTGCCTCGGCGGATTCTCAAATTCGCACTCCCGCACCACCCAGTCATAAAGCGGCCTGTGGTCCTCAAATTCCAGGGTGCAGATAGAGTGAGTGATGTGCTCGATGGCATCCTCAATGGGATGGGCAAAATCATACATGGGATAAATACACCATGCATCGCCTGTGTTGTGATGGCTCATATGGGCCACCCGGTAAATAACCGGATCTCTCATGTTGATATTTGGAGACGCCATGTCGATCTTTGCGCGAAGCACCTTCTCGCCATCCCGATACTTTCCTTCCTTCATCTCCTCAAACAGCTGCAGATTCTCCTCCACACTGCGGTTCCGGTATGGACTCTCCCTGCCCGGCGTGGTGAAATCACCACGGTACTCCCGGATCTGGTCCGCAGACAGATCGCACACAAACGCCTTTCCCTTTTTTATCAGCAATACGGCGCACTCGTACATCTTCTCAAAATAATTGGACGCAAAAAACAAGCGGTCCTCAAAATCCGCTCCCAGCCACTTCACGTCATTGATAATAGACTCCACAAACTCCGTCTTCTCCTTTGTCGGGTTGGTGTCGTCAAAGCGCAGATTGAACTTTCCGCCATACTTCTGCGCCAGACCATAATTTAAAAGAATAGACTTTGCGTGTCCAATATGAAGATAGCCGTTCGGCTCCGGCGGGAACCGGGTCTGCACATGATTGTAAACGCCCTCCGCCAGATCCTTCTCAATCTCCTGCTCGATGAAGTTTTTGGAAACCACTTCCTTTTCCGTACACTCTGCCGCCTCCAGAACCGATTTCTCTTTTTCCATAGCGCAATGCCCTCCATATAATTGATCTGCCTGATATAAAAATGAAAAAGAATCCTGCCACGCAGGATTCTCCGCCTGCGGCGGGTCGCGCCGGCGACATGCTTCCTCTCCGCCGCAGTGCGGTCCACGCGGAGCGTTTTTATATCATAGAACGCATTTTTCGCACTTTTCTATGATATGAAAAAGAATCCTGCTACGCAGGATTCTCCGCCTGCGGCGGGTCGCGCCGGCGACATCTTTCCTTTCCGCCGCAGTGCGATCCACGCGGAGCGTTTTTATATCATAGAACGCACTTTTCTATGATATAAAAAGGGCTGCCACCCATATACGGCGGCACCCTTTTTAAAGAGCTGCTGACGGGAATCGGACCCGTGACCTCCGCACTACCAATGCGACGCT
>JAUNGW010000031.1 GCA_030524245.1 Eubacteriales bacterium | reverse complement strand
GATCGGAGCGGCGGCAGTGGCGCTGGTGTGCAGTGTGATGATCAGAAGGCCGGCGGGGAAATAAGTGCGGAATTTGTGGAAAAATTGTTTTTGAAGTATACTATTTGAAAAAAGATTGTGAATCATGCACAGCTTTTTTGGCGTGCGGAGGAAGAATATTGTGGCCCGCGGGGTGAGAATGTTATTGTATTAACAAACAATACATTTCACATCGCGGGCCCTTGACGTGAATGAAAACGAAGGAGGTTTTTATGAGCATCGCAATCATATTTTTCCTTGGCTTTATCGCTGCCGTGGCAATCGGCCAGAAGCTTAAGATCAACTGTGGGATCGTGGCTATCGCCATTGGTTTTGTGCTTACCTGGCTGCTGGGAGGAGAGCAGAATAATACGCCCGCCGCATTCATTAAGGCATTTCCCGTGACACTGTTCTGGAACTATACAATTCCGGTTATTTTCTATGCATTTGCCAGCGCCAACGGCACCATGCAGCTGTTAGGAAGAAAAATCGCATACAAGTTCCGCAATGCCCGCTGGGCGCTGCCGTTTGCCGTGGCAATTGTAGCAGCTGTAGTAGCCGCTGCCGGCGCGGGTACCATGAATACGGCGATTGTAGGTCCGCTGGCCTGGGGCATGAGCATTGCCGCAGGAGTAAGCCCGATGGTAGTTCCGTTTGCGCTGTGGTCCGGATCCTTTATGGGTTCCTTCCTGCCCTGGACCTCCAACGGATCCCTGCATGTAGGTATGTACGGTCAGTATCTGGAGGGTGTGGATCCCCTGGGTATGTGTATGCGCCTGTCTCTTTATAATGCCGCTATGGGCATCGTCGTACTGCTTGCGGTATATCTTCTGAACCGGGCGTGGAAGCTGAGCGATTCGGGAGCTGAGGATTTCCTTCATGAGCCGGAGCAGTTCTCTTCCGGGCAGAAAAACACCCTGATTGTTATTTTTGGCTGTATCGCTCTTCTGCTTGTACCGTCAGTTATTAATCAGTTCGCTCCCAACGGAGTGTGCGCATGGATGAGCAAGAACCTGAGCATGCCGGTAACAGCAACTGCCGGAATCAGCCTTGTGGCTGTACTTGGCGGAAATGATTTAAAGAAGGTATTCTCCAGAGATGTAAACTGGAATATGATTTTCATGATTTCCGGCATGGGAATGTACTGTACCCTGGCAAATAGCCTGGGCGTGGTGGAAATCCTGGGAGAGGCAATGCAGTCTCTGCCGTCATTCCTGATTGCGCCAAGCTTTGCGCTTCTGGGTTCTGCATTAAGCTTTGTAACCTCAGCCGCGACCGTGCAGCCTCTTATGATGTCGATGATTCCGGCTCTGGCGCCTGCGGCAGGTCTTTCCTACGGCGCTCTTGTTGTGCCGCTGATGCTGGGCTCCGGCTGCACCTCCATGAGTCCCATTTCCACTGGGGGAGCCTTATGCCTGATCGGCTGTCCCAATGAGACTGCCCCGAAGGTGTTTAACCGGCTGCTGGTGACGGCTATTGCGGCCATGATCGTGGTTGCGCTGGTATGTATGACGCCGGTTATTTCGATCGGAGCGTAAGGGGAATGTGAAAAAAGGCGGGATCTGCAGGGCATATGTGCCCCATGCACAAATCCGCCTGCATAAAATCAGCGCACTGCCCACGAACGTCCGGCGGAGCGCTGATTTTGCTTGTTGTTAAATTTAAAACAGAATATACTGGAATCAGAACAGATCAATTATGTAAAGGAGAAGAAATCGATGACAGACCGTGTAGAACGAGTAAAAAAACGCATCCGCAGCGTCAGGCAGTATCCGATCTGCGTGGAGAAGGCGCAGATTATCAAGGACAGCTTTGTGAAGAACGACGGATATCCGCAGATCATCCGCCGCGCCCAGGCTGTGGCGGACTATTTGGACAGGAAGACTATTTTTATCCAGGAGGATGAGCTGATTATCGGAAACGTGGCCAGCAAGCCCATGGGCATGGAGCTCGGCTCTCAGGGACCGGGGTGGCCGGATGACGATCTGGACGATCTTCTGGCAGGCGGACAGATCACTATCACCGATGAGGAGCGGAAGATATTAAGAAGTCTGGATGATTATTTCCTGGACAAGGGAAGAACGCAGGATGAGTGGCAGGGCAGCTATTATGATGACGAGCGGCTGTGGCCGTTTATCAAAGCAGGATTTTTGTGTCCGCCGTGGCAGAAGAAGAATCAGGGGCGCGGCCAGGGCTCAGCCGGCGTGGGCTGGGGACTGGGAATGGGGCCCACCAGCCTAAACTGCCCGGATTATGAGCGGGTGATTGCAACGGGCTATCAGGCCATCGTGGACGAGGCAGAGGAACGGCTGAGAAATCTGCGCTACTACAGCGATGAGGCGGTGGAGCAGGCGGACTTTTATAAGGCATGCATCATCGGCTTTCCGGCCATGATCCGTCTGGCGAACCGCTATGCGGAGCTGGCGGAGAAAATGGCCGGGGAGGAAGCGGATGAGAAGCGCAGAAAAGAGCTTCTGGAAATCGCTGAGACCTGCCGCCAGGTTCCGGCGCGGCCTGCGAGAACGCTGCGGGAGGCAGTTCAGGCGTTTTATTTCTACTGGATTCTGATCGGCTCCGGAACTACGCCGGGCGGACGCTTCGACCAGTATATGTATCCGTACTACAAGGCGGATCTGGAAGCCGGAAGAATCACGAGAGACGAGGCCCTGGAGCTGTTTGAGCTTCTGCGCCTGAAGATCATGGAGATGAACTTTGTGGGCGGAGGAAAGAACCAGAGAGAAAAGTGGGCAGGCATGGCCAGATGGCATAATTTCGTCATCGGCGGCTGCGATACGGAGGGAAATGACGCCACCAACGAGGTGACCTACCTGCTGCTGGAAGCGGCAAAGGAGACGAAGACGCCCCACAATACGCTGACTATCCGCGTCAGCAAAAACACACCGAAGGAGCTTTTGATCAAGGGGCTTGAGGTGGTTCGGACCGGGATCGGCATGCCGGCGTTTATTTCCGAGGACAGCTACATCAAATTCTGCGTCAACGAGGGAATCGATATCCATGAGGCCCGCAAGTTTGCCATTGCCGGGTGCATGGATCTGATGCTTCCCGGAGCGTCAAGAAACCAGGCCTTCGGCATGATGCTGGTGCCGATGATTCTGGAGCTGGCTGTCAACAACGGCGTGAACCCGAGAACCGGAAGCCAGATCGGACCGAAGACCGGTGAATTCACCTCCTTTAAGACCTACGAGGACTTCTACGCCGCTTTCAAGGAGCAGCTAAAGACCGTGATCGGCATGGTTGTGGAGGAGCACAATATTCTGATTATGGCACAGCGCCGGCTGTACCCGGATGTGTTCCACAGCGCCTTTTTGGCGGACGGCATGAAGGTGGCAAGAGACGGCTTAAGCCGTGTGATGCCCTTTGAAAATGGCTCTGCCATCAATGTGGTGGGCATGGCGAATACCATCGACTCTCTGGCTTCCATTAAGAAAAATGTGTTCGATGACAAAATCATGAGCGCACAGACCATGTACGATGCCTTAAAGGCGGACTGGGAGGGCTACGAGGCGGAGCACAGGGCCTGCCTGGAGGCTCCCAAGTATGGAAATAATATCGATTATGTGGATGAGATCGGAGCCCGTCTGTGGCATGAGCTGGGGCAGATCGTGAGGGGCTTTACCTCCGCTTTCGGCGGAAAGCCGGTGCTTCCCACGGCTATTTCCATTACGGCTCACGCGCCCGGCGGTGCGCTGACCGGAGCGACTCCCGACGGAAGACGGGCGGGCGAGACCTTTGCGGACGCCTCTATCAGCCCGGAGCAGGGCAAGGACGTTTCCGGACCGCTGGCAGTTCTGCAGAGCGCCATGAAGATTCCGCAGAGCGAGTTTATGGCAACGCTGATGAACATGAAATTCTCTCCGAACGCCTTAAAGACGGAGAAGGATCTGGAGAAGCTGTCCAGCATGATTCAGACGTATCTGACAAACGGCGGAAAGCAGATTCAGTTCAATGTGGTTGATAAAAAGACTCTGGAGGCAGCCAAGGTGGAGAAGGATAAATACCGGGATCTGGTGGTCCGCGTGGCTGGCTACAGTGCCTACTACGTGACTCTGACCGACAGGGTTCAGGATGAGCTGATCCGCAGGACGGAGCAGGAATTATAAGCAGACATAAAAAAGAGACGCAGCGTCTTTCTGATGCAGCGTCTTCTTTTTTTGTGGGGAAATGAAACCGCCTACAGGTTCAGCTCCATGGACAGGTAATTCTGATAATAGGTCACCAGCTGGCAGGAAAACAGAAGTCTCTGCTGGATCTGTCCGTCCTCCATGGAAAGTCCCAGCATATCATAGATTCTGTTTAATTTGTTCAGAACCGTGTTCCGGTGCATGTACATCATCCTGGCAGTCTTCGTGATATTGCGGCCGTTGCTTAAGTAGTAATAAAGCAGCGAGGTCAGATCGGTGTTGTGCTCCCGGTCGTAGCGGGCCAGCGTGATCACGGAGGCATCCGCCAGATAAATGATGTCTGTGTGGTGCAGAAGCTGCTGGAACTGTCTGGCGCACAGATCGATGGCCAGATAGATCAGGTGATCTTCATAGCAGAAAATGTGATCCGGCAGGGACTTGATCTGCATCCGCAGCAGGATGCTCATCAGGCGGTCTGACAAAGAGTACAGCGTGAAAATCTTGTCGGGAAATTTCGTCTGAGCCGAGAATATGGCGCAGGCGTGAAACTGGCACAGCAGCTCGTTTACCCTGGCCGGGTCGCAGATTTTCGCGATGCTCTCAGCGCGGGAGCCGGTGGAATGCAGCAGGATGATTTTGTCCTGCCAGACCGCGGCGTTGCAGTCCGGGATCAGGCGGCTTAGCTGGCTGATTACATAGTCGTAGGGCATGGCGGGCGGCGTCTGAAAACGGATGATAATGCAGCGCATATACCGTTTTACGGGAACAGGAAGCATCGCCACCCGGCGCTGGGTTTCCACAGGACTTAAAGGCGTCAGAGTGCCGTTTCTGAAATAATCTTCAAAAAGCTGAGACAGCACGTTGGCGTCTGACGGCTGGGCGCAGGAGGTTTTTAAGAGCCTTAAAACCGCGTCTCCCAGACGGGGGAGCATATCTCTGGCGGAGCTGTCTGTCTCATCGTCCGGAATAATCAGAAGCAGGCAGGCCGGAGACATATCGGCTGCGGTCAGCGGGAGAAGGAAACAGCGGTTTTTTGATTCCCCGATCAGACAGGAGACCGTCCGTCCGGGGACATTTCCCTGCTTTTCCAGCATTTTTTGAAGAAATACAACTCCGCTACCGGAGATTCCGTTGTTTTTCACGGCGTTTTCGGCAAAGTCATCGGATAAATCCGGGTGGAGGCAGCTGCCGATTAAATCAAATCCGGAATTTAACAGCAGCAGGTGGCCCTTCAGCCACTGTCCGGCCAGGGCCAGGAGCTGGGAAAGCTCCAGCCGCTGGCAGACCGCCTGGGCAATGGCCAGCTCCCACTGCTGCATGGAGGACAACAGCCTGTTAAGCTGGTTAAACAGCGCGGTCAGGGGAAGGCTGGTTACGATCAGGTTGATCTGCTCCCGGCAGAAAAACTCGTCGAGCCTGGGAGAGTCGCCTGCTATAAATATGGTGACCGGAAAATCGGCTTCTGTTCCGGAAAGAAATTCCGCCGCCGTGTCTGCAGAGGCGGCATAGAGTACGTTTCGTTCCGGGACGGAGCTGCAGTCGGCCAGCTCGATTCTGGCATAGTCGGGAAGCCGCCGGTAAGGCAGGCTCTGGCGCAGAATATCACGGTTCAGAGGAGCTGTAAAATACGTAATATGAAACATGTCGAATATTACTCCTTTCTGCGCCCATTATACCACAAAAACGCCGGGGTGTCACAGAAATAAAGCCCTTCCGCGCATCCTGGAGCAGAGAATGGAATAGATGTTGAAATGCAGGAAAAAACAGGATAGAATAATGGTATTACGCAGAAAGGATGACAGACATCATGAAATATGATTTTACATCGATTATGGACCGGCATGGAATGGATGCTATCGCAGTAGACGGCCTTGGCAGGGGGATGGCGCCGGATGCTCCGGGGGAGGGCTTTGACGCGATTCCCATGTGGGTGGCGGATATGAATTTTGCCACCGTTCCCTCCATCCAGAGGGCCATTGAGGAACGGGTGAAGCATCCGGCCTTCGGATATTTTGCTCCCGGCGAGAAGTATTTTTCTTCCATTATTCAGTGGCAGCAGAGCCGCAATCAGGTGATGGGGCTTGAGCCGAAGCACATTGGTTATGAGAACGGTGTTCTGGGCGGCGTGATCACGGCGCTGAACGTGTTCTGCTCAAAGGGCGATTATGTGCTGGTTCATGCTCCGGCCTATATCGGCTTTACCAACAGTCTTGGAAACAACGGCTACCGTATTGTCCACAGCCAGCTGAAGCAGGACGCCCAGGGCGTGTGGCGCATGGATTTTGAGGACATGGAAAGAAAGATTGTGGAAAACCGTATTCATGCGGCCATTTTCTGTTCACCGCACAATCCGTGTGGCCGGGTATGGGAGCAGTGGGAGATTGAGAAGGCCATGGAAATCTACAAAAAGCATGATGTGTATGTGGTTTCCGATGAGATCTGGTCGGATCTGATCCGCCCGGGGTATCATCATATCCCCACCCAGTCTGTGTCTGAGGACGCCCGCATGAGAACGGCGGCCTTTTACGCGCCCTCCAAGACCTTTAATCTGGCTGGACTGATTGGCAGCTACCATATTGTGTACAACAGCTGGATCCGGGAGCGGATGGAGAAGGAGGCGTCCCTGTCTCACTATAACTCCATGAATGTGCTGTCCATGCATGCGCTGATCGGCGCCTACGGACCGGAGGGGCATGAATGGGTGGATGAGCTGAACCAGGTTCTGGCGGGAAACGCGGACTTTGCCTGCGCATATATTGCCCAGCATTTTGAGGGTGTGAAGGTCTTTAAGCCTCAGGGAACCTACATGCTGTTTCTGGATTGTACAGAGTGGTGCGCACGCCATGGGAGGGACGTGGGCCAGGTGTTAAAGGCCGGCTGGGACGTGGGCGTGGCCTGGCAGGACGGCCGCCAGTTCTTTGGCCCCTGCCATATCCGCATGAACCTGGCTCTGCCGCTTTCCCGGGTGCAGGAAGCCTTTGAACGGCTGAGAAAATATGTATTCTGCAAGGAGTAAGTCATGGGATTTTCTTTTCACATCAGCGTTCCGGCGCTGACGGTATTTCTGCAGGGGCTTTTAAGCTTTTTCTCCCCCTGCGTGCTGCCGCTTCTGCCTCTTTATATCGGATATCTGTCCGGGGGAACGGCGGTGCGGCAGGAGGACGGACGGGTGACGTACCGCCGGGGCAGGGTGATGGCAGGTACGCTGTTTTTCGTCATCGGCGTCAGCTTTGCCTTCTTTCTTTTAGGGCTCGGCATGACGGCGGCGGGCAGCTTCTTCCATGCAAACCAGGTGCTGTTTGCCAGAGCCGGCGGCGTGCTGGTGGCTCTGTTTGGCCTTTATCAGCTTGGCCTGTTCGGTACCTCGCGGGTACTGGGACAGGAACGGCGGCTGCCGCTGCATCTGGACGCATTGGCCATGTCGCCGCTTACGGCCCTTCTCATGGGCTTTACCTTCAGCTTTGCCTGGACGCCCTGCGTGGGTCCGGCCCTGACCAGCGTGCTTTTGATGGCGGCCACGGCCTCCACAAAGGGCGCGGGATTTTTCCTGATCGGCGTGTACACAGCCGGCTTTGTGCTGCCGTTTCTGGCAGTGGGCCTGTTTACCACGACGCTTCTGGAGTTTTTTAAGAAGCACCGGAATGTGGTAAAGTACACGGTGAAGGCCGGCGGCGTGCTGATGATTGCTATGGGCCTTATGATGTTTACCGGGAAAATGAACGACATCACCGGATATTTATCCCAGGTGGGAGGAACTGGAAGCATAAGCAGAACAGAAGGCGTAAGTGAAACAGAAAGCGTGAATGAAAGGGCAGGCGCGGCGGAGGAAGAGACGGCTGCAGCAGATCAGCCGGAAACTGACCGGACGCCGGAGGAGACAAAATCAGATGTTATTCCTGCCGTGGATTTTGAACTGAAGGATCAGTACGGCAATATACATACGCTGGCGGATTATAAGGGAAAGACCATATTTTTGAATTTCTGGGCTACCTGGTGTCCGCCCTGCAGGGCAGAGATGCCGGATATTCAGAAGCTGTACGAGGAGTATGACCAGGAGGGGGACGACGCCCTGATCGTCCTTGGCGTAGCGGCTCCAAACCTGGGACAGGAGACGGACGAGGCAGGAATCAGCGCCTTTCTGGAGGAGAACGGTTATACCTATCCGGTGCTTATGGATACAGAGGGAAGCCTGTTCTGGCAGTACGGAATCACCGCTTATCCGACTACCTTTATGATTGACCGGGACGGCAATGTTTTCGGCTATGTGCCGGGGATGCTGTCCGCCGATATGATGGAAAGCATCGTGGAGCAGACCATAAGCGGAAAAAGAGCAGGAGAGTGATTTCTCCTGCTTCTTTTTGTGCGATACGCCCTGAAAGCGGCTGCCGTGCTTGCACGGGCAGCCATTTGCAGGGCAACGGACAGCAAACAGCTTTGCTGTGAGCTGTCCGCGGTATCGCGGCGGATAGGGGAAGAAAATCTTCCCCTATCCGATTAAACATCAGTTTTTTCCAATGGAATCAAACTCCTCGCAGATTTCGCGGGAGGGAGCCGGCGTAGCCAGGGATACCAGGATGATCGCCGCGGAGGCAACCAGGAAGGCCGGGAGCAGCTCATAAATATTCCAGGCGCCGCCTAAGGGACGCACGCCGTATTTCCAGATAAACACCATGACGCCGCCTGCGATCATGCCGGCAAGAGCCCCCGGAAACGTGGTCCGCTTCCAGAACAGGGAGAACAGCATGATCGGGCCGAAGGAGGCGCCGAAGCCGGCCCAGGCGAAGGACACGATGGTAAATACGGAGCTGTCCGGATCCCAGGCCAGGAAAATGGACAGCAGGGCGATGCCGATAACGGTCAGGCGGGCTGCAGCCATGGCCGCGCCGGCGCTTAGCCGGATCTTCAGGAAATCCTGCAGCAGGTTCTGGGACACGCTGGAGGCCGCCGTCAGAAGCTGAGAGTCGGCGGTGGACATGGTGCTGGCCAGGATGCCGGCCAGCACCACGCCGGCCATCACCGCCAGAAACAGGCCGTTGCTGCCTAAAAGACCGGACATCCGGATAATAATGGTCTCAGACTCTGAGCTGGAGGAAAAGGTCTCCAGTACGCCTGCGGCAGAGATGCCGCGGCCGATGATGCCGATAAGAATCGCCACAAACATGGAGATCACCACCCAGACGGAGGCGATTCGCCGCGACAGAACCAGCTTGTTCTCGTCCTCAATGGCCATAAACCGCAGCAGAATATGAGGCATGCCGAAATATCCCAGCCCCCAGGCCATCATGGAGAAGATGGAAATCAGACTGTAGGGGGAGGACGTGCCGGTGGCCGGATCGTGGATCAGGGTCATGGACAGGTATCCGGCCAGAGAGCCGGCGTTGTCCATAACAGCTCCCCAGCCGCCGGCGGTGTGGATGCCGAAAAACACAATGACGATCAGGGAGACGCTCATGACGATGCTCTGGATCAGGTCCGTGGTGGACACTGCCATGAACCCGCCCATTACGGTGTATCCAACGATAACCACGGCGCCGATGATCATGGCCGCATGATAGTCTGCGCCAAATAAGCTGCTGAATAAGGTGCCTACGGCCTTAAAGCCGGAGGCGGTGTAGGGGACGAAGAAAATCAGGATCATGATGGCAGAAATGCACATCAGAATATTCCTGTCATCCCGGTAGCGGCGGGAGAAAAACTCCGGTATGGTGATGGCGCTGCAGGCGATGGAGTACCGCCGCAGGCGTTTGGCTACAATCAGCCAGTTAAAATAGGTTCCGATGGCAAGACCGATGGCGGTCCAGCCGGCGTCGGCTACGCCGGTTAAGTAGGCAAGGCCCGGAAGGCCCATCAGAAGCCAGCTGCTCATATCAGAGGCTTCGGCGCTCATGGCCGTCACCAGGGGGCCCAGCTTGCGGTCGCCCAGATAGAAGGCGTCCGTGGAAGAGTTTCCCTGCCGGCCGAAATAGACTCCCACCAGTACCATGGCGATCAGATAGACGGCAATGGCTGCCAGGATTCCAAACTGTTCGGATGTCATAATTGTATCCTCCTCATTCCCGATTTTGTTTGATATCCTGGGATTATAGCATGACTTATTATAGACTACAATACAGAATACAGTATAGACTATATACTGTACTTTTTAATCAAAAAACAGAAAAATATAATATAAAATATAAGAAAAATAACTGTACGATAAATAAAATAAATACCATACAAAAAATAAAAGATTTTGATTTTCAATGTTTTAATGCTTCTGGACGGAGGACGGAAGAAAGCTGCTTAAAAATCCGGGCATAACCTGGCTGCTGTACTGGCGCAGGGAATATTCTCCGCCGCAGAGACACCAGTCATAAAGCAGCGCCCGCTCGCAGAGGGCGTAAAGCTTCACCATGGCGTTGACGCTGGAGGCGGAGGACAGCTCGCCTGCCTCCTGCCCTCTGGCGATAATGCTTCTCAGGAGACGGTAGTAGATCCGGTTGTGATCCAGCAGATGCTTCGGCCCGCTGGTGGTCAGCTGGGTAGAGTAGAGCCTGGTCAGCAGCTCCAGAGAAATGCTGTTTTCAATCATGCCGAACAGCTCGCTGTTTAAAAACAGAAGCTGATCCATGGCAGTCATATCCGGCGTCAGCCGGGGCATCAGCTCCTCGTATTTTTCGTCAAAAAGGCTGCTTAAGGTGGACAAAAGGGCGTCCTTGCCATCGAAATAGTGATAAAAAGACCCCTTGGAGGTGCCTGACAAATCAATGATCTCCTCTACCGTGGTGTCCTCATAGCCCTGCTCATAAAAAAGTCTCCAGGCAGCGCTTACGATTTTTCCTCTTGTATTCCGTGTGTTTTTTCTGGCCATGTCCTGCTCCCTTCGCATTCCTGTGATTTTTCCAGCACAGGATTTTCTTTGATTATAGCATAAGATTATGAAGATTTTTTGACATTTTTTTAAAACCACTATCCAAACAGCCGGGGATCGTATATAATACTAGCTACATGTTTTATGAAGCAAGGAGGACGAACATGAGATTATTCAATGTAAAAAACATGATGCTGGCTGCCGGCTGCGCGCTTCTTCTGAGCGGTTGTACGGAGAGCAACATTGTAAAGCCGGAGGCGTCCGATGCGCCGGATTTCAACATATACGACAACATTGAGCTGGATGAGAACCAGCTGAAGGCGGACTGGGAGGACGTGTGCCTGGATGAGGACGACTACCCCATGGCGGCAGCCCTTTCCTTTGAGCTGCATCCGGACGACGGCTATGTGGACATGTCGGTGGTGGTGAAGGACGGCACCACGGCGGAGGATGCGGCGAAGTATGCCGATGAAGCGATTAAGAGCTTCAACGACCAGATCGCCATACAGGATTTCTCCTACGGCGCTTCAGAGGAGACGTCCTTCGGCGGCTTCTTCCAGGATAATGAGATCCATTTGAAGCTTTACGAGGGAAGCGCCTATGAGGCCGGCGGCGAACCGTTTTATGAGACGACGGTACCGAAAGATACTTATATGACCTTTGATATTTCGTAGGATTCTCTTTCAGATCAACATAAAAAGAACCATCCGGTCTTTCGGAAAGCCGGATGGTTCTTTTTATGTGCTTATTCAGCGCTCTGTCCTACGGTGATGACTCTGGAGGAAGGAGCCTGCTCCTGGGGAGCCTGTTCCTGTGCGGAAGCCTCCTGCTCCGTCTGTTCCTGCGCCGCATTGGGGTCAGCGCCGCTGCAGGTAACGGAAAGGGTAGCCGCGCCGTTCTTGTACTTTAAGGTGTAGCTGTTGCCGGTGTCGGATTTGCCGCTGCGCTCAAAGGCCGCGCTGGCGTTCTGACGCTCGCTTAAAATATAATCGGTAACAGCCTTGCCCTCTGTGGTGCCCAGCGCCGCATGAATCATCTGATCGAAGGTGGAGTCATACAGGGCGCGGTCGTTGGCAGAGGTGTCGTAGTGGTAAAACAGGTCGAAGGCCTGCTCTTTGTAGTCGGTGCCGCCGGCCTTGGCAGTCTTCCAGATGGAGGCTGAGAAGAACTGGTACTCGTCCGGGTTCTCGAAGCTGTAAACGAGCTTGGTGTTGTCCTCCAGGGAGTCGGCGGAAATCGTGGTGTCAGACCGCTTGTTCTTGGTGTCCATCATGATCTTGTTCATGAATGCTTCCATCTCCGCCTGATAGGTCATGCGGGTGGTGCCTGTAGCATAGGCGGACGTTCCGGCGGTTACAGCCTTGGCTGCGTCCTCGGCGATGAGCTGCTGCTTGGCCGGGGTGGAACGGCTCTTAAGCTCCTGTCTGCGCTCCTCCTCCCGCTGAAGGTCCTCTGCGGTCTTCTCAACGCGTTTTCCGTCATCTCCAAGACGGTAGCCCTCTACCACAGTGTTCTCCATACGTGCTCCGTCCGGATCCATGTAGTACATGGCGCCGTCTGCGGGATCCGTAAACCAGCCTGCGTAGACAACCGGATTGCCGTTGTCATCCACATAGGTCCACTTCAGATCGCCGCTGAAGGTGCGCTGCTCCCAGCCGGCTGCAAACGCGGTGATCCCGGTTGAAAGAGCCATGGCAGCAGTAAGGGCGGTGATGCCGATTAATTTCTTTCTCATATACAATACCTCCATAGAATGTATTTTCCTTATGTCATAAATCATCATAAAAAGAATACCATAAATACAAAGCGCGTACAACTGTTTAAAATATAAAGATTCTATGACGCTTCCCTCATAGAAACGTCAGAAAATCGTAATGAAGGAGCATCCTGCAATAAAGTTTTTGTATCATAGGCCGTACTTTTGATATAAAAAATACCGGCAGGCCGTAAAGACCTGCCGGTGAATGGATTACCTTTTCTTTGTCATATGGCCGTTCTCGTCAACGTAGTAGTTGTCGATCCAGGTGCTCTTCGCCATCACGCCGTCCTCATCCAGATAGTACCAGTGGCCGTCATCCTTGTACCAGTAATCGGACTTGCGGTTCCCGTTCTCATCCAGGTAGTAGGTCTTATCACCCAGCTCCAGCCATCCGGTTGCCCTGGTTCCATCATCCAGGATATATTGCCACTGCTCTTTATCGGTCTGGGTCCACTCTCCGGCGGCTGCCGGAAATGCTCCCAGGAGAAGGCAGGTGATCGCAAGCGCCAGGGTCATCCCCGTCTTTCTGCTCATAACTCATCATCCTTCCTGACTTTTTCATCTCTGGATTCATTATAACAGCGGAGGAAAAGGCTGGCAATACCTTCGCGGCGATTGTAAGGAAATATCACAGATCGTAAGAAAATCGTTATGATTGGGGAAAAATACGGCGGAATGCTGTCTGAACAGTTCGACAAAATACGGCAAAATACGGCGGTTTTTGTCAGTTTCTGCGATGAATTCCGCTTTTCAAAAAAAGGCGCGGGCGCTATACTGGAAGACATCAAAGCAGGAGGAGAGGGCAGATGGAAGGAACAAAGGAACCGGTATACGCGCAGATGAAGGCACTGGAGGAGGAAAACCGGATGCTCCGGGAGGACAACGAGGCCCTTTTGGGGATCATGGTGCAGATGAAGGTGACCTTAAACCGGCTGGTGAACCGGTATGTGGAGGAGAAGGCAGAATAAGCCGTCTCCTCACCGGGAGCCGGGAGCGGTCTCCAGGCGGCGCGCCAGCTCCTGCTTTTGCGACAGCAGCTCCCAGATTGTCTGATGCATCCAGTCGACGGTACCGGAAAGCTGGCGGTTTTCCGTCTCCAGCTCGAGGATTCTGGTATGCATGGCGGCGATCAGCCGGCAGTGGCCGGCGGCGCCGGAGGAAAGCAGGGGACTCTCGGCGATGGAGCTGTTTTGAAGAATCTCCCGGATTAAAAGGTCGTCTCTTTCCGGGGGAGACAGCCGGACAAAATCAGGGCACCGCATTTTCAACGGCTTCATGCTCCGGCCGCACGCAGTGCAGAAGGCGTGTCTGGCAGACTGAAAATAGCCGAAACGGCCGCACCGGGGACAGTAATATACAGATAATTCACTCATGGCTTTTTTCTCCTTATGTATGGCTGTAATATATAACGCTGTATAATCATATATATTCCGCCGGATTCCATAAAAGACTAAAAAAGAAGCCCCGAAGGGCCTCTTTTCTCTGAACGGATGAATATTTCTGCTGTACTTTATTTCTGGATCACGCCGTTTGTGTCGACAGTCCATACCTTATCATTTGCATCGGTCACATCCTTAAAGCCTTTGCCAAGCTCCGGCTTTTCGGAGGATTTGGAGGAGGAGGACGCCTTCTGGATGGAGCCGGAGGCATTTACCAGGTACTGCACGCCGTCCAGCTCGACAGGAGCGTACTTTAAATCCCGGTCTGCATCCAGCCGCAGGCCCTGATTGTACACGCTGTTGTCCCGGATGCCGTGGAAGCCGCGGCCCTTGCTGCCGCCGTCGGTGTAGAAAAACCAGGTCTGTGTCTCGTCCAGATCCTCATCGTAGATGGACTGCCGGCCGGTACGCATCACGCCGTCATCTCCGAAGTAGAAGTTGTGAACCTCGCCGTCATCGGTATTCACCTGCTGGAGTCCGGTCTGCAGCTCTCCGGAGGTGTTGAAGCCGAAGCGTCTGGAATCCACGGTAAACACCTCCACGCCTGCGTCTGCATGAAGGGGAACGCCCTTCTTAAAGTAAAAGGTATAGATTTCTCCCTCCTCGCTGATTCCGGGCGCGCCTTCGATCTGATACCAGCCCTCGGCTCGTTTTCCGTCCTCCTCATAGTATTTCCAGGAGGCGATGGCCGGAAGCGCGGCATTGGAATCCGTGGCCGCCTCTTCCTGGCCGGCGGCGGGCAGCTGATACCAGCCGGTCTGCAGAATCCCGTCCTCAAAGGTATAGTAATTTCCGTTGATTTTGCGGTCTGTCTGGTTCATGACCATGCGTCCGCTGCTGTCAAAGAAATGCCATACCAGATCCTCTTCGGCGTCCTCGTCCTCATTTTCCAGCTGGATCCAGCCAGTTTTCATGGAACCGTCCTCTTCGCCAAGATAGTAGAGGAAGCCGTCCAGCTCCAGCTTGCCGGTCTGCATATGGCCTTCCTCATCGAAATAATATTCCCTGCCGTCAATGGTCTGCCATTTGGAAACGGCGGCTTTTCCGCTGCTTCCGTAGTAGGACCACCAGGTTTCTGGCTGGTCCTCATCCCAGGCGTCTTCATTTTCTTCCTCGACCCAGCAGTTGGAAACCCGTTTTCCGTCTTCGTCTACATAGTACTCGTCCACTTTGGAGGAGCGGGTGATAAAACCGTCCTCATCCAGGTAATACCACTGATTGTCCCTTTTTTTCCAGGAATCGGTAACATAATAGCCTTCGCTGTCCTTAAACCGCAGCTGGCCGTCCTCTGTGACCCAGCCTGCGGAGGCGGCAAAAGCCGTCTGCGCCAGATCCGGCAGGAAGGAGGCGGTTTCGGGGGTTACCGCAGCCATCACTGCCGCGGTGGATAATACAGCCAGGTACCTGAAGTTCTTTTTCATAAATTTCATACTCTCCTTTTTTGAAATGTGTCCGGGAAATGTCCCGGAATTGTCGTGGCCGAAAATCCGTATTTGCATTACTCTGCGAGTATAACTGATTCCGGATTCCCTGAAAAGTGAGGGTTCATGGAAGCGGTGGAAGCCTGTGCCATGGCCTGCGGACAGCTGGAAAATGTCCTCCGGGAAGAATACTGCGTGCAAGAACGGGAGGGGTGTGGTATAATGGCCGCAAACGGAGGATGACGGGCGCAAAGGAGGTCTGCGCCGCGCGGTCAGCATCTGATAAATTGTGGGAAAGGATTCCTTTTTATGAATATTATTGTGACAGGAGCAACAAGCTTTGTAGGGGCGGCTGTGGTCCGCTGTCTTTTGCAGCAGGGCCATCAGGTGCTTGCCGTGGCAAGGGCTGGATCGGTCAATCTGCCGCATCTGCTGGAGATGGTGCCGGAGGAAAGCCGGGGAAGCTTTGCCGCTGCTGAGCTGGAGCTGGGAGAGATCAGCCGTATCAGAGAAAGCCTGACGGCTTCCGGTCTGTTTGAACGGGCCGATGCATGGCTGCAGGGAGGCTGGGACGGCGCCGGAAGCGACAACAGGACGAAGAAGGAGCTTCAGCACAGGAATACAGAATATGCTCTGGAGGCGGTCAGGGCGGCGGCTGCTGCAGGCTGCAGCAAATTTCTGTTCACCGGCTCGCAGGCGGAGTACGGCATCTGCCATGAAATCATCACAGAGGATACGCCCTGCCGGCCTGTTTCCGAGTACGGCAAGGCGAAGGCGGCGGTGCTTAAGCCGGCCGGCAGTCTCTGTAAGGCTCTTGGCATGGAATACATTCACGCGCGGATCTTCAGCATTTACGGCCCGGGGGATCATCCATGGACACTGGTGCAGTCCTGCCTGCGTGCCTGGAGGCAGGGCGGGAGTATGGATTTGAGCGACTGCAGCCAGCGGTGGAACTTTCTTTACATCGAAGACGCGGCCGCGGCTCTGGCCGGACTGTTGACAGATGGACGCGGAGGTGTCTATAATATTGCAGGTGGCGACACCCGCCCTTTGCGGCAGTTTATCGAGGAGATGTACGCTCTTTGCGGAAGCAGGGGCAGCTACAGGTACGGCGCCAGACCCCAGAACGCAGAAGGGGCGGCGGAGCTGATTCCTGATATCGGACGGCTCTGCCGGGAGACCGGCTGGAAGCCGCAGGTTTCCTTCGCGGAGGGAATCCGCAGGATGCTGGCGGAGGCTTAAGGGCGGATTCCGGCGGCACAGCCAGAAGCTGGACGCCGGGAAGACCATACGGAGGTTAATATGAAAAAAATCAGTATACTGATCCCCTGTTATAATGAAGAAGAAAATGTGGAGCCCATCAGTCAGGCGGTGATTCAGACCCTGACGGAGGAGCTTCCGGCTTATGATTATGAGTTGATTTTTATCGACAATGATTCCACGGACAATACCAGGCCCATTCTGCGCCGTCTCTGCGGGGAAAACCGCCGGATCAAGGCGATCTTTAACGCAAGGAATTTCGGCCAGTTCAATTCCCCTTATTACGGTATGCTTCAGGCCTCCGGCGACTGCGTGATCAGCATGGTGGCGGATTTTCAGGATCCGGTGGAGCTGATTCCAAAGTATGTGAAGGCCTGGGAGGAGGGCTATAAGATTGTCATCGGCATCAAGACCAGCAGCAGGGAGAACCCGCTGATGTACGGCCTTCGCTCCATTTATTACAAGCTGATCAAAAAGCTTTCCGATGTGGAGCAGATCGAGCATTTTACCGGCTCCGGCCTTTATGACCGGGATTTTATCGAGGTGCTGCGGCGGCTGGACGATCCGACCCCGTTTCTTCGGGGGATTGTAGCTGAACTGGGCTACAGGCGGAAGGAAATCCCCTACGAGCAGCCTCAGAGGCGGGCCGGGAAGACCCACAACAACCTGTACAGGCTTTATGATGCGGCCATGTTAAGCATCACCTCCTACACGAAGGTGGGCCTGCGGCTGGCTACGCTGGTGGGCGCCATTACCGGCATCTGCAGCATTATTGTGGCGCTTGTTTATCTGATCATGAAGCTGATCTGGTGGGACCGGTTTATGGCCGGCATGACGCCGATGCTGCTGGGGATGCTGTTTCTTGGATCCGTGCAGATTTTTTTCATCGGAATGGTGGGAGAATACATTCTGTCCATCAATCAGCGGGTGATGCACCGTCCCCTTGTAGTGGAGGAGGAACGGCTGAATTTTGACGAACCGGAGAAAGGAAAGCAGACCGATGAAGTTTAAGATTGACGTGGTGAGAATCCGGGAGAATTCCATAGAGCTGAACGGCTGGGTGATTGGAAAAACGCCGGAATCCAGGGCGCGTTTCAAGGTGCTGGACGGCAGGAAAAAGCCGGTGGACATCCGCTGCGTCTCTACCAGACGCGATGATGTGAGCCAGATTTATTATAAAAAGATTTACGACCGGGATTTTGGATTTGACATCCGGTTTCCCTATACCAGAGGCCAGGATTACTGGCTGCTCATCAACTGCGACGGGAAGACGAGCCGGATGAAATTCAATGAGGAGCTGATCGCCAGGCGGTCCAGCGTGGCGCACAAGCGCATGGAAAAAATTCGGGATCTGATGAATATGGAGACCGTGCGGGTGGCCGTGGAATTTGGAAGGAAGCACGGCTTAAAAGCGCTGTTTTTAAAGTCAAAGCACAAAATTCAGGGCTTTGACAATGATTATGACTACGGCGAGTGGTACAATCTGACAAAGCCGTCCGGGGAGGAGCTGGCTGCCCAGAGAAGGACGAAATTCCCCTGCGAGCCGCTGTTTTCCATTGTGATTCCGGCTTATAAGACGCCGGAGAAGTACCTGCGGGAGATGCTGGACTCCATTCTGGCCCAGACCTATCAGAACTGGGAGGTCTGCCTGGTCAACGGAAGCCCTGAGGGGGAGGGGAAGCTTGTGGACCGGGTGATGAAGCAGTACACCGCGCAGGATGCCCGGTTCCGGTATCAGGATCTTGGCCGGAATCTGGGCATTTCCGGCAACACCAACGCGGCGATTCAGATGGCGAAGGGCGATTACGTGATTCTGGCGGATCACGACGATACGCTGCCGGAGCACGCCCTTTACGAGGTGGCGGCTGCGGTGAACAGCCATCCGGAATGCGATGTGATCTATTCTGATGAGGACAAGCTGGATATGGACGGCGGCGCGCTGTTTGACCCGCATTTCAAGCCGGATTTCAATCCGGATCTTTTAACCAGCGTCAATTATATCTGCCATCTGTTTGTGGTGAAGCGGGAGCTTCTGGAGCAGACGGGAGGATTCCGCCATCAGTATGACGGCGCCCAGGATTATGATTTTATTTTCCGGTGCACGGAAAAGGCAAAGGGAATTTACCACATTCCGAAGGTGCTGTACCACTGGCGCTGCCATCAGCAGTCCACGGCCAGCAACCCGGAAAGCAAGCTGTACGCCTTTGAGGCGGGCTCCAGAGCCATTATGGCCCATTATGAGCGGTGCGGGATCCCGGCGGAGAAGGTGGAAAAGGGCGTGGATTTCGGCATTTACCATACCTTCTTTAAGATTCAGGGAAATCCTCTTGTGTCGGTAGTGATTCCCAACAAGGATCACAGGCAGGATCTGGATCTTTGTATCCGGTCCATTATGGAGCGGGCGTCCTACCGGAATCTGGAGTTTGTGGTGATTGAAAACAACAGCCAGGACCCGGAAACCTTTTCCTATTATGAAAGACTGCAGAAGGAATTTTCCAATGTGCGGGTGGTGCGCTGGGAGCGGGAGTTTAACTATTCCGCCATCAACAACTTCGGCGCGGGCTTTGCAAAGGGAGAGTACCTGCTGTTTTTAAACAATGACACGGAGATCATCAGTCCGCGCCTGTTTGAGGAGATGCTGGGCTTCTGCCAGCGGCCGGACGTGGGTATTGTGGGGGCGCGGCTTCTTTACCAGGACGATACGATTCAGCACGCGGGCGTGGTTGTGGGCTTCGGCGGCATTGCCGGCCACACCTTTATCGGCCTGCATCAGGCAGAGAACAGCTACTTCCACCGGGCCATGTGCGCTCAGGATTACAGCGCTGTGACGGCTGCCTGCATGATGACGAAGGCCTCGGTATTCCGGGATGCAGGCGGATTTACGGAGGAGCTGGCTGTGGCCTTCAATGACATTGATTACTGCATGAAGGTGCGGGCTCTGGGGAAGCTGGTGGTTTATGCGCCCTATGCGCTGATGTATCACTACGAATCCAAGTCCAGAGGGCTTGAGGATACGCCGGAGAAGGTGGCCAGATTCAACCGGGAGGTTGCCATTTTTGCGCGGAGATGGCCGGATATTTTAAAGAACGGGGATCCGTACTACAATCCCAACCTGACTCTGCGCAAGTCAAATTTTGCGCTGAGAGATCTTCTGAAGGAAAAAATCGGCGAGCCCTACAAGCTGGAAGTGGATGTGGAGAATACGAAATGAACAGAACGACAATCATTATTCCCAATTACAACGGCCTGCGGTTTATGGAGCCGTGTCTGACGGCTTTAAAAAAGCAGATCTGCAGTGATTTTGATCTGCTGGTGGTGGACAACGGATCGGAGGACGGCAGCGTGGAGTGGCTGAGGGAGCATGGGATCCCGGCCATTTTTCTGCCGGAGAACACGGGATTTTCCGGCGCGGTCAACGCAGGGATCCGGGCGGCGAAAACGCCCTATGTGATCCTTCTTAATAATGATACGGAGCCGGAGCCGGAGTATGTGGAGCAGCTTGAAAGAGCCATCAGCGCTTCGCCCAGGATCTTTTCTGTCAGTCCCAGGATGATCCAGCTTTACCGGCGGGAGCTGATGGACGACGGCGGAGATATGTACAGCATCATGGGGTGGGCCTACCAGCGCGGCGTGGGACAGGAGGTTTCCCGCTATGACCGGCCGTGCCATATTTTTTCCGCCTGCGCCGGGGCGGCTATTTACCGGCGGGAGGTGTTTGACGAGATCGGTCTTTTTGACGAGATGCATTTTGCTTATCTGGAAGACATTGACGTGGGATACCGGGCGAAAATCGCGGGATACTATAACAGGTACTGTCCGCAGGCAGTGGTGTATCATGTGGGCAGCGGAACCAGCGGCTCTAAGTACAATTCCTTTAAGGTAAGACTGGCGGCCCGCAATTCTGTGTATCTGAACTACAAAAACATGCCGGCTCCCCAGCTTTTGCTGAACAGCCTGCCCATCGCCCTGGGTATTTTGGGCAAATACATGTTTTTTAAGAAGCGCGGCTTTGAGCGGGACTATGTGGACGGGCTTCTGGAAGGCATCCGGACCGCAAAAAACACAAAAAAGGTTCCCTATGAGAGCCGGCATTTTGCCAATTACCTGTCCATTCAGTGGGAGCTGATTTACGGGGCGGCTTTATATATCTATGAGTTTTCCAGACGTCAGATTGTTAAGCCGGGGGCAAAAATACCTCAGCAAACGGAAAAACGAAGGGATATTTAAGAAAAATTTTATAGAGTTCCCGGATAAATTCGTGTATAATCGTTACCATTAGCTGACAAGGGGAAACAAGATGATAAAAGATAACCAAACAAGGCTGAACCGTCTTCATGTGGTTCTGGATGCGCTGGTCATTGCGGCGGCCTACGTCCTGAACTGGTTTATCATGCTTAAGAGCGGTCTGTTTGTCAGACCGGGGACGGGAATCCTGCCAACGTGGGTTTATATGAGCGCACTGGTGGTTGTGGTGCCGGTGTACCTGCTGCTGTACGCGTTTTTCCATCTGTTTACGCCCAAGCGGGTGCAGGGGCGCAGGCAGGAGTTCGCCAATATCTGCAAGGCGAATATTACTGGTGCGTTTATATTCGGTATGGTTTTGTATCTGGGAAGAAGCAATCCGTACCTTTATCACTTTTCCGTAAGGATCGTGGCCGGCTTTTTCCTGATTAATATTGTGGCGGAGGAGGCGGAACGGCTTTTGATCCGCCAGACGCTCCGATCCATGCGCTCGAAGGGGTACAACCAGAAGCATATTCTTCTGGTGGGCTACAGCCGGGCGGCGGAAAGCTATATTGACCGGGTGGAGGCAAATCCTGAATGGGGATACCAGATCCGGGGAATCTTAGACGACAGGGAGGAATGGGGCCATGATTACCGGGGGGTGAAGGTGATCGGGAAGATTTCCGACCTGGCGACCATTCTGGATCTGAATGTGCTGGATGAGATCGCCATCACCTTGAGCATCCGGGATTACAGCAATCTGGAAAAGCTGGTGGCGGAGTGCGAAAAATCCGGCGTCCATACGAAGTTTATTCCGGATTACAACCGGGTGATTCCCACAAAGCCGTATACAGAGGATCTGCAGGGGCTGCCGGTGATCAATATCCGGCGTGTTCCCCTCAACGACATGCTGAATGCCACGATGAAGCGTACCATGGATATTTTTGGGGCGCTGGTGGCGCTGGTTTTATTTTCTCCGATTATGCTGGCGACGGCTGTGATCATTAAGCTGACATCCCCCGGGCCGCTGATTTACAGGCAGGAGCGTGTGGGACTGCACAACAGGCCGTTTCAGATGTATAAATTCCGGTCCATGGAGGTTCAGGAGCCGGAAAAGGAAAAGGGAAGGTGGACGACACCTCATGATCCGCGCGTGACGCCCATCGGCCGGTTTATCCGGAAGACAAGCATCGATGAGATGCCCCAGCTGTTCAATGTGCTGGTTGGGGATATGAGTCTGGTAGGACCAAGGCCGGAGCGGCCGTTTTTCGTGGAACGCTTCAAGGAAGAGATTCCGCGCTATATGATCAAGCATCAGGTCCGTCCTGGAATGACCGGATGGGCTCAGGTCAATGGATACCGGGGGGACACCTCTATTACAAAGCGGATTGAGCACGACCTTTATTATATTGAAAATTGGACTCTTGGCTTTGATTTTAAGATATTGTTTTTAACATTTTTCAAGGGTTTTATCAATAAAAATGCCTACTGACGCCTGGATGGAGGCATAGGGACCAGGAGAGGAAGACGAATGAATCGCGATTATGATGACGAGTTAGAGAGGGGAATGCAGCGCAGAAGCCGCAGGAACCCCGCCATGCAGGACTGGCAGCCGGACGGCGGCCAGGATGATGAGAACGCAGCCTGGCAGCCAGAGGATGACGGCCGGCCCATGCGGCGTCAGCCCGGCGCCAGCCGAAGAGACGCAGGCTATTCTGACAGCAGTACGCGGCGGCAGCCTGGCGATGAGCAGAGTGCGCGGAGAGCGCCGTCCGACGGACAGAGCGTGCGGAGAGCGCCGTCCGATG
>JAUNGW010000030.1 GCA_030524245.1 Eubacteriales bacterium | reverse complement strand
ATCTGTAAAAAAGCAATAAATACCCCTTGCAAAATCCGAAAAAGTATAGTATCATAATGAAGATGCGTCTGTAGCTCAGTGGATAGAGCAGTGGCCTCCGGAGCCGCGTGCGGAGGTTCGATTCCTCTCAGACGCATTCTTTTTTTGCCCTTTTTTATCTGTTTTTCCGTTTTTCCCTGATTTTCTCAGCCACATCCCGCCTTACAGACATCAGCTGCTTTAACGCATCTCCATACTGGCGTGAGGACGCCGACGGGTTGCGGTACAGAAGTGCAACGGCGCGCTTAAATTCCCGCGCAGTCCGGGAAGAGAGCCGTCCCTGAGCGTTCTGAATGGTATCCTGGAGATTCAGAAGCATCTCCCTCATATTCTCCAGACGAGTTCTTTCCTGCTCCGAGGAAGATGCCTGCAGCTCCTGGCTTACGGTAAAAATAGCCGCCTCGCACTTTTCCAGCAGCATGGAAAGCGTATGGGACGCCCGCTCTCTCTGCTCCAGCAGCGCTCCCAAAATTTTCTCGTTCCGGTCCTCACGGCGCTGCAGACGCTCCTCTGCCCGCAGCTCATGATTCTGAGCTGCCGCCGCCTCAATCTGACGAAGCCGCTGCCTGAACACCTCGGAATTCTGGTTCAGCTGCTCCAGGGAGGCCTTCAGACGCTGCTCCAGGGCTCCCAGACGCTGGTTTCCTGCCGTCAGATTCTCGATCAGCACCTTCAGATCCATAGCGTCCTGAACAGATCTTGTCACATCCACCGTAAACGCCACCGCAAGACAGAGACTAGCCGCATCCGCCGCGATCAGCGGAATTCCAAGTAAAAGCCGCTCTATGGGCGGATGCAGGAAACGGATCATCAAAACAGAAAATCCGCCCCAGGCCAGAGAAACAGGCACGCAGACATACCCGTTGATATTCATGGGCCACCGGCTGTAATCCCAGTAACGCATATGAAACAGCCGCTCCATGGCTGCTCCCGTAACGTATTCCAAAAGCGTCGCCCCGATGATTCCAAACAGAAACACCAGCAGCAGATTCCCCCGCACCGGCAGCGTAATCACAAGGACAACCAGGGCCCCGCTCCCATAGATCGGCAGCCACGGCCCGTGAAGAAATCCCCGGTTGACCCAATGACGCTTCTGCACCGATACGTAGCAGCTCTCCCATACCCATCCCAACATGCTGTAAATAAAAAATAAAAGCAGCCACTGCGCCTGATGATAAATTTCCATATGTTTTTCCTTCCGTCCTGCCCTGCTGATTTATACAGGGCATTTTTATCTGTGGGTTTTATTATAACGCGGCGGCCCGTATTTGAAAAGGGCCGGAAAAGAAAAAGAGATTCCTCATCCGGAATCTCCGTTTCTTTCTCATATCATAGGAAAGTACGTCCTCAGTTCCCTGACAGCCTCTCCCAGTAATCCCTGGTTTCCTTCACGACCACGCCGTTCAGGCACAACAGCGCCACCAGATTCGGCAGTGCCATCAGCGCGTTGAAAATATCAGCAATGGTCCACACAGCCTCCACCGTCATAAAGGGGCCGGCGAAAATCGCCAGAATGTAAAGCATCCGGTAGGTGTATACCGCCTTCATGCTGCCGTTGGACAGATACTCCAGACAGCGTTCTCCGTAATAATTCCAGCCGATGATCGTGGTGAACGCAAAGAAAATCAGGCAGACCATCAGCATAAAGGAGCTGAACTGTGACGGAAACGGCAGGCCGTTCTGGAAGGCTCTGGTGGTCACAGCCACGCCCTCCAGTCCCACCGTATGAGAGCCTGTCAGCACGATACAGAGCCCGGTCATGGTGCATATCACAATCGTGTCAATAAAGGTACCGGTCATGGACACCAGTCCCTGCCTGGCCGGCTCCTTCGTCCTGGCCGCGGCGGCCGCGATCGGCGCGCTTCCAAGTCCTGCCTCATTGGAGAAAATACCCCGGGCAATGCCCTTCTGCATGGCAACCATAACAGCGCCTAACGCGCCGCCCGCCACAGCCCGCAGGCCGAAGGCGCTCTCAATAATTTCAGCAAAGGCCGCCGGAATCTGTCCTGCGTTCAGAATCAGGATCAGAAGGCAGGCAATCACGTAAAACACCGCCATAAAAGGAACGATGATCTCGGATACCCTGGCAATGCGGCGGATGCCGCCCAGCACCACCAGCGCCACGCAGATTGTCAGGATTATGCCTGTCACGATCACTGCCGTGCTGTACTCGCGGCCGAAAAGCCCGATCACATGCTCCTTGTTTTTATCAAAAAAATCACCTGCCGCAGATGTAATTCCATTTACCTGCGTAAAGGTTCCGATACCGAGAAGGCCTACGCCGGCTCCAAAAAACGCGAAAATCTTGCCGAGCCACCGGAAGCGCTTTCCCATGCCATTTTCGATATAGTAAAATGGTCCGCCCAGCACATGTCCGTCTTCAGACACCACCCGGTATTTGATGGCCAGCACGCCCTCCGCATACTTGGTGGCCATACCGAACAGAGCCGCGATCCACATCCAGAACAAGGCGCCCGCGCCGCCGGATACAATGGCCGTAGCCACGCCTACGATATTGCCTGTTCCAATGGTGGCGGAAAGCGCCGTGCAGAGAGCAGCAAAGCTGGTTACCTCTCCATGGCCCTCGCCCTCGTTCTCAAACATGTACCTGCAGGCCTTCCCCAGCTTGTGAAACTGGATTCCCCGCAGCCGCACCGTCAGGAACATGCCGGTTGCAAGAATCAGGACGATCAGGGGAACACCCCACACAAAATCGTCCACTGCCTTCAAAAAAAGGTTGATCATATCGAACATCTTATACACACTTTCTCCCCTGGGGGGTTTTATTAAAGCAAATGACGCGCTGTCTGCGCAAAAAAAAGGAAGTCTTTTCCTTTGCTTCCGCAAAGGAAAAACTCCCTCAGAAGAGTGTGGATAGGCCTGTGCCTGACGGCACAGATCGCTCTGTCCTTTTGCCTGAGAGATTGGCAGCCACGCTGCCGTACACCTTCGGCGCCCATTAAGGGACTCTCCAGAGTTTGCTTTGTTTTTTATCCTACCCGAACTTTCTCAAAAAATCAACCAATTTCTTCCGTTTTTTCCAAATACTTTTTCACATAGGCTCCCGTGTAGGACGCCGGATTTTCTGCAACCTCCTCCGGCGTTCCCTTTGCAATCACCGTGCCGCCTCTGTCTCCGCCCTCCGGACCGATATCGATAATATAATCCGCCGCCTTAATCACGTCAAGATTATGCTCGATAACAACCACCGTATTTCCTCCGTCAGACAGCCTCCGCAGAATGTCCACCAGCTTATGCACATCCGCAAAATGCAGTCCTGTGGTAGGCTCATCCAGAATGTAGATGGTCTTGCCCGTTCCTCTGCGGCTGAGCTCTGTGGCCAGCTTGATCCTCTGCGCTTCTCCGCCGGACAGCTCCGTGGATGGCTGTCCCAGCCGGATGTAGGAAAGCCCTACATCGTTCAGCGTGGCGATTTTCCGGTAAATCGAAGGAATATTCTCAAAAAACCGCAGAGCCTCCTCCACCGTCATATTCAGCACATCGTAAATGCTCTTCCCCTTGTACCGGACCTCCAGCGTCTCCCGGTTATACCGTTTTCCTCCGCAGACCTCGCAGGGCACGTACACATCCGGCAGGAAATGCATCTCAATCTTGATGATTCCGTCGCCGCTGCAGGCCTCGCACCGTCCGCCCTTCACATTGAAGCTGAACCGGCCCTTATTGTAGCCCTTTGCCTTTGCGTCAGGAGTGGAGGCAAACAGATCCCGGATCATGTCGAACACGCCGGTGTAGGTGGCCGGATTGGAACGGGGCGTTCTGCCGATAGGCGACTGATCGATGGCGATGACCTTGTCCAGCTGCTCCAGCCCCTCCAGCTTCTTAAACTTTCCCGGAATGGTTCTTGCCCGGTTCAGCTTCCTTGCCAGGGACTTGTAAAGGATTTCATTGACCAGAGAGCTCTTGCCGGAGCCGGACACGCCGGTCACGCAGGTCATCACCCCAAGCGGGAAGCTTACGTCGATGTTCTTTAAATTGTTTTCCGCCGCTCCGCGGACCGTCAGATAACCTGTGGGCTTTCTTCTCTCCTTCGGCACTGGAATCCGGAGCCGGCCGCTTAAATACGCGCCTGTAACGGACTCCGGACACCGCATGATCTCCTCCGCCGTTCCTGCCGCCACTACCTGGCCGCCGTGCTCTCCCGCTCCGGGGCCGATATCCACAATGTAATCAGCCGCCAGCATGGTATCCTCGTCATGCTCCACCACCAGAACCGTATTTCCAAGATCCCTCAGCCTGGTCAGAGTAGCCAGAAGCTTGTCGTTGTCTCTCTGATGAAGGCCGATGCTTGGCTCATCCAGAATATAGGCCACGCCCACCAGCCCGGAGCCGATCTGCGTTGCCAGACGGATCCGCTGCGCCTCTCCGCCGGACAGGGTTCCCGTGGCTCTGGACAGGGACAGATACTCCAGTCCCACATTCAGAAGGAAATCCAGTCTCGCCTTGATCTCCTTTAAAATCTGTGCGCCAATGGAAAGCTGCATCTGCGTCAGCTTAAGCTCCTCCAGAAATGCCCTGCATCTTGTGATGGACAGCTCCGTCACCTGATAAATATTCAGATCGCCCACAGTCACCGCCAGGGAGCTGGCCTTCAGCCTCTGGCCCTTACAGGTCTTGCAGGGCGTAATCCGCATAAAGGTCTCATACTCTGCCTTGGACGTCTCGGAAAATGTTTCCCGGTAGCGCCGTTCCACATTTTTAAGCAGCCCCTCAAAGGCCACGTCATAAACGCCCTCGCCCCGCTGCCCTTTGTAGCGGACCTTGACCTCCCTGCCGCCGGTTCCGTAAATCAGAATATCGTGAATTTCCTTCGGATAATCCTCAAACGGCGTATCCAGGTCAAAATGATACTCCTCCGCCAGCGCGTCCAGAACCGCCCTGGTGAAACTTCCCTTGTCCGTGCAGGACTGCCAGCCCAGAACCACAATAGCTCCCTGCTGGATGCTTAAAGACTTGTCCGGAATCATCAGATCCTCGTCAAACTCCATCTTATAGCCCAGGCCGAAGCAGTCCGGACAGGCGCCGAAGGGGTTGTTGAAGGAAAAGCTCCGCGGCTCCACCTCCTCGATACTGATACCGCAGTCCGGGCAGGAAAAGCTCATGCTGAAATTAATCGGCTCTCCGCCAATCACATCCACAATCATCAGCCCGTCCGACAGTCCCATCACCGTCTCAATGGAATCGGTCAGCCGCTTCTCGATTCCCTCCTTCACCGCCAGACGGTCCACCACAATCTCAATATTGTGCTTGATATTCTTCTCCAGCTTAATGTCCTCAGAAAGCTCGTACAGGCTGCCGTCGATTCTCGCCCTCACATATCCGCTGCGGCGGGCCTGATCCAGCAGCTTCACATGCTCGCCCTTCCGTCCACGCACCACCGGAGCCAGAAGCTGAATTCTCGTCCGCTCCGGCAGGCTCATGATCTGATCCACCATCTGGTCGATGGTCTGCTTTCTGATCTCCCGGCCGCACTTCGGACAGTGGGGAATGCCGATTCTGGCATACAAAAGCCGCAAATAGTCATAAATCTCCGTCACCGTGCCCACCGTAGAGCGGGGGTTGCGGTTCGTGGACTTCTGGTCTATGGAAATAGCCGGGGACAATCCCTCGATACTCTCCACATCCGGCTTCTCCATCTGCCCCAGGAACTGCCGGGCATAGGAGGACAGCGACTCCATATACCGCCGCTGTCCCTCAGCATAAATCGTATCAAACGCCAGAGAGGACTTTCCTGAGCCGCTTAAGCCAGTCAGAACCACCAGCTCGTTGCGCGGAATATCCAGCGATACATTTTTTAAATTATGCTCGTTGGCCCCTCTTATTTTTATATACTGCTTTGCCATGACTAAATGCCTTTCTCTGTTTCCGGCTCCTCCGGTTTACGGTTCAAAATTTCCATAAACTCCTCGCCTGTAATCGTCTCACGCTCCAGAAGGTAAGCTGCGATCTCGTTGAGCTTTCCGGCGTGCTCCTTTAAAATCTCCATGGCTCTTTCATACTGCTCCCTGACAATCCGGATCACCTCCTCGTCCACCAGACGCGCTGTCTCCGGAGAGCAGGTCATGGAAGTATCGGCACTCAGATAAGGATTGTTTACCGTCTCCAGGGCCACCATGCCGAACTGATCGCTCATGCCATAGCGGGTCACCATGGCTCTGGCAAGCTTTGTTGCCTGCTCGATATCATTGGCGGCGCCGGTGGTAATGGAGTGGAACATAAATTCCTCCGCTGCCCGGCCGCCTGTCAGTGTCGCGATCTTGTTCAGGGCCTCCTCCCTGCTCATCAGGAAGCGCTCGCCCTCCTCCACCTGCATCGTGTAGCCCAGGGTGCCGGAGGTTCTCGGGATAATGGTAATCTTATGCACCGGAGCGCTGTGGCTCTGACAGGCCGCCACCAGGGCATGTCCCACCTCATGGTAGGAAACAATCCGCTTCTCGTCCACGGACACGCCGGCATCCTTTCTCTGATAGCCGGCAATCACCACCTCCACGCTCTCCTCAAGATCAGCCTGCGTAACCACGCTCCGTCCCTGGCGCACTGCCCGCAGGGCTCCTTCGTTGATAATATTGGCAAGCTCCGCTCCGCTGGCTCCGGACGTTGCCCGGCCGATGGCGTCAAAATCCACATTGTCAGAGATCTTCACCTGCTTTGCGTGTACCTTCAGGATAGCCACGCGGCCCTTTAAATCCGGCAGCTCCACCGGGATTCTCCGGTCAAACCGTCCCGGACGCAGAAGCGCCTTGTCCAGAGACTCCGGCCGGTTGGTTGCCGCCAGAATCACCACGCCCTTGCGGCCGTCAAAGCCGTCCATCTCCGTCAGAAGCTGGTTTAAGGTCTGCTCCCGCTCATCATTGCCGGAGAACCCGCCGCTGTCACGCTTCTTGCCGATGGTATCGATCTCGTCGATAAACACAATACAGGGGGCCTTTTCGTTGGCCTGCTTAAACAGATCGCGCACCTTGGCCGCGCCCATACCCACAAACATCTCCACAAACTCCGAGCCGGAGATGGAGAAAAACGGCACATGGGCCTCGCCCGCCACCGCCTTCGCAAGCAGCGTCTTACCGGTTCCGGGAGGGCCTACCAAAAGTGCGCCCTTCGGCAGAGTTGCGCCGATATCCGCGTATTTTTTCGGATTATGCAGGAAATCCACAATTTCCTTTAAGGCCTCCTTGGCCTCCTCCTGTCCGGCCACGTCCGCGAAGGTCTTTCCTGTCTCCGTCTCCGCATAGATCTTGGCGTTGGATTTTCCGAAGGTCATGGCGTTGCCCATACCTCCCATGCGCTTCATCATCATGCGGCTTAAAATCTGTCCGATGGCAACAAACATCAGGATCGGCAGCACCCAGTTCATAATAAAATTCTGGAGCGGCGTCGCCCTGGTGGGAATAGCCTCGCTGAAGGATACGCCGGCCTTGTCCAGCCGCTCCGTCAGCGTTTCATCCGGCCACAGACCGGTCTTGTAAAGCGTAAAATCACTTGCCTGGCTGCCGGAGGTTAAGGCTCCGAACAGTCCGCCGGAATTCTGATTATCCTTTGCAGGCGTCTCTGTCCAGAACGTGATCTGATCGCTGGTTCTGCTTAAGCCCTTGACCTGGCCGCTGTCCACCATAGACAAAAACTGATCGTAGGTCACCTCTGTAATGGACCGCTCCGCAATGGACGGAATCACCAGCGCATTTAAAAGCAGCGTCACCAGAAGGATAATGCCGTAGTAATACAGCAGCCTCTTCGGCGTACGCTTTGGTTCGTCATTCTTCATACCCATAGATTATTCTCCTTTATAAGTTCTTCTGTACCGGGATATATGATCTCTCGTTTCTGTTACACTATGACTGTATCAGACAGAATTTAGTATACAACAAAAGCGAGAGTAAGAAAACCCTCGCTTCTATTAAAAGTTTCTAAAAATGTTATAAAGATGTCCATATTTTCCGGATTATTCCGGCACCACGGGAACTGCGTCCGCCGGAATGGGGCATACATACCCGTCCGCTGTCCGCCGCTCAAACTCCGCTCTTGCCTCCGATAAAAGCTCCGGCTTTTCATACAGGTCCATTGCTGCCGCCGCCAGCACCTTTCCTGCGTGAACGGCCGCCTTATGACCGATATCCGTCCTGTCGCAGGACACATTCTGCCAGCTGTGGCCGGGACAGCCGTTGGGCCAGGCCGCCACATGGATCTGCGCCGTCGGCGTCAGCCAGCTCACATCGCCCACATCCGTAGAGCCCGCCTTAAACGCGTCCTTCTGATACAGAGGAGCCAAAAACGCGTTCATCTTGTGGCCCACAGCCTTCTGCATGGCCCGGACCTGTTCCCTGACCTCTCCGTCATTTGCCGCAGCCACGCCGGGTATCCTGTCGTTTCCCGGGTATGTTTCTGCCAGCTCATCTGCGTAAGCGAGCTCCTCCTCCGTATAGGAGGGCACTCCCAGCTCCCTGAAATTGTCATAAAGGACACGCTCCAGCGCGAAGCTGCTGACGGTATCCGACAGTCCATCGATAAACTGCCTCTCGAAGGTGGTATCCGTCATCAGGGCCGCCCCCTGGGCGATCCGGTCCACTCTGGCCTGCAGCTCCACTGCCTCGGCCACATGATTGGAACGGACCATGTAAAGAACGCTGGCCCTGGGCTGCACCACATTGGGGCTTCTGCCGCCTGCGTCTGTGATCGCGTAGTGGATCCTCGCCTTATCGCTCATATGCTCACGCAGAAACTGTACGCCGATATTCATCAGCTCCACCGCGTCCAGGGCGCTGCGCCCCTTTTCCGGCGCTCCCGCCGCATGAGAAGCCACTCCCGTGAATTTGTACTGCACCTGAATACAGGAATTGGAGGAACCGGTCGCCACCTCGTTGACATCCTCCGGGTGCCAGGTCAGCGCCGCGTCCAGATCCTTCCACACGCCGTCTCTTGCCATAAATGCCTTGGCCGCGCCGCCTTCCTCTCCCGGACAGCCGTACAGGATCACCGTCCCCGGCTTCCCCGTTTTCTCCAGATAGGCCTTCACGCCCAAAGCCGCCGCAAAAGCGCCGGCTCCCAGCAGATTATGGCCGCAGCCGTGGCCGCAGCCTCCCGGGGTCCGCTCTCTTCTGGTCAGGCTCCCGGCCTCCTGGGACAGGCCGGACAGGGCGTCATACTCCGCCAGAATGCCGATCACCGGCCTTCCTGTCCCGAAGCTGGCTGAAAATGCGGTCTCTATGCCGCAGATTCCCCTTTCCACCCGAAAGCCTTCCTCCTCCAGCACCCGGCAGTAAAGCTCTGCCGACTGAAACTCCTGTAAGGAAAGCTCCGCAAATTCCCAGATCTGATCAGCCACGCTGCAGATCACATCTTTTTTTCTGTCAATGACCTCTAAGGCCGCCTTCTTTTCCTCAGTCATATTCTCCTCCTGCGGTGTCTTCTACAACACCTTGGCCAAAAAATCCTTCAGACGCGGGTTCTGAGGATGATCGAAAATATCCTGGGGCGTACCATGCTCCATCAGCCTTCCGTCAGCCATAAACAGCACCCGGTTTCCCACCTCTTTCGCAAAGCCCATCTCGTGAGTCACCACAACCATGGTCATGCCCTCGTCGGCCAGCTCCTTCATAACGTCCAGAACCTCGCCCACCATCTCCGGATCCAGTGCCGAGGTCGGCTCGTCAAACAGCATCACCTCCGGCTCCATAGCCAGGGCGCGGACAATGGCTACACGCTGCTTCTGTCCTCCTGACAGCTGAATCGGGTACGCGTCGGCTCTGTCCTTAAGACCAACCCTGTCCAACAGCTCCAGCGCCTTTTTCTCTGCCTCCGCCCGGCTCATGCCCTTCACCTTTACAGGCGCCAGCACCATGTTCTCCAGGATCGTCATGTGGGGAAACAGATTAAAATGCTGGAACACCATGCCCATCTTCTGGCGCAGGCCGTCCACATCCAGCTTCACGCTTTTTCCCCGGGCATCCCTGTATTTCTTCTTTGTCAGATCAACGCCGTTGAAAATGATGGAACCGCCGGTCGGCTCCTCCAGCAGGTTCAGACTGCGCAAAAAGGTGGACTTTCCGGATCCGGACGGACCGATCACCGCCATCACGTCTCCCTTGTTGATATCGATGGTCACGCCGTCCAGAGCCTTGATCGCGCCGCCCTTGTAATACTTCTTCAGATCTTTTACCTGGATCAGTTTATCTTGTGTCGCCATGTCTCATTCTCCTTTCAAAGTACGCAATCAGCTTGGAGGTGGGGAAGCACAGGCAGAAGTAAATCACCGTAGCAACTAAAAGCGGCTCGATAATAATGAACGTCGCTCCCTTCACCGCATTTACCGACGACATAATATCCTGCACGCCGATGGTGTATGTAATCGCGGATTCCTTGATGATTACAACAAACTCATTTGCAATAGCCGGAAGAATGTTCTTTAATGCCTGAGGCAGGACGATATAGCGCAGATTCTGCATCTGGGAAAGGCCCAGGGATCTGGCAGCCTCGGTCTGGCCCCCGTCGATGGACTGAATTCCCGCACGGATAATCTCGCAGAGATAGGCGCCGGAGTTCATGCCCAGAGCCACAACTCCGGGGAAAAACCGGTTGAACTTAATAAACCCGAAAATCTGAAAGGACGGAAGCTCAATGACGCCAAAAATACCGAAATAAATAATAAGCAGCTGGACCACTACCGGTGTGGAGCGAAGAATTTCCACATAAGCCGTAGCCAGAAAGGACACCGGATTAAACCGGCTGATCACCGCCAGCGCTCCGCTTTCTCTCTGATGTCCATCCTTGTCATACCCCAGGAACCGGAACGGGCGGATATTGGACATTCTCATCAGCGCCAGCACAAGAGCAATGCAGAAACCAATCACCACGGTAAATAACGACAAAAGAACCGTGACCACAAGTCCCTGCTTAAAGAGATCCGCGTAAGGCACGATTTTGGAAAAATTACTCCAATTAATTAAATGATCCATAATTCTCCTTTCCTTTGGGGAATGACGAATACGAGCGTCTGTAACGAAAACAGCCAATTCTCCCCCGCAGGGGAGAAATTGGCGTCTGTCTCCTTTAAATCCGTTTCATTCCGTTGTAGCGGCAATAATTACTGCGCGGCCGCCTCGCTGCTTTCTGCCTCAGCAGTCTCAGCCTCAACCGCCTCAGTCTCTGCGCTGTCGTCTGCCTTGGTCTCGCCCTCGGCGCTTAACAGACCCTCGTACTTTTCACCGGAAGCCTGTGCGTTTGCCTCAGCGATAAACTGCTCCATGCTGCCATCGTCAATAGCCTTTGCGATAGAAGCATTCACTGCAGCCAGCAATCCTTCGTTGCCCTTGCTTACGCCGATAGCAGAACCCTTGGAATCATACGGAACATCCATAACCAGCTCCAGATCCGGATAGTTCTTCTGATAGCTTAAAGCCACGTCTGTCTCAATGAAAGCCGCATCCATCTTTCCTGCCAGCAGCTCGGAAATAATATCAGTTACCTTCGGCAGAGCGATAATATCTGCGTCCGGGCTGTTTGTCTGTGCCAGATCCATCTGGATGGAGCCGGTCTGCGCGCCAACGGAAACCTCCGGCTTGTTGATTGCTTCAAAGCTGTTGAACTTCTCTGCATTTGCCTTGACAGTAACCAGAGACTGTCCGCCCAGATAGTACAGATCGGAGAAGTCCATAATGTCCTCACGCTTCGGGTCCGGAGAAAGTCCTGCCATGCCCAGGTCAACAGACTTGGTTGCCAGCTCGCTCAGTACGCCGTCGAAATCTACGGTAACCACTTCAAGCTCCAGGCCCAGGTCGTCTGCGATATACTGTGCAAGCGCCATATCAAAGCCTGCCAGCTTCGGGGTTCCGTCCTCGCCGATTGCATAGAACTCATAGGGAGCAAAATCCGGGCTGGTAGCTACGGTCAGCTTGCCCTCCTCCACTGTGGTGAACTCAGCGGCCGCCGCCTCGCTGCCCTCTGCCTCTGCAGAAGTATCCTCGCTCTCAGCAGCCTCTGCAGAAGCCTCCGCGGAAGCTGCCGCCGTAGTCTCTGCGCTGCTGCCGCCGCAGGCCGCTAAAGATGCCGCCATAACGGACGCCATAGCCAGTGCCAAACATTTCTTTTTCATAATTACATCCTCCTCATGGTGCATATATTCATTAAAAATGAATATTTTGCACAGTTCTCAATAACATTATCAAGTACCCATTATAAATGTTTTTCCAAATTAATCAAGTCCTAATCGCACAGAAATCACGAATATTTTTTGTATCATATTTATTTATCAGCCGTCTGTTCTTCCCCTCTGAGACGCCCGGATCAGAAGCAACACCGCAAACAGCATCAGAATGCCCGCCGGCAGGCTGATAAAGGCTGATTTCGTAAATCCCGCGATGATGTAGGTGACAAAGGAAATTGCCGCCGCCGTCATCGCGTAGGGAAGCTGTGTCATCACATGGTTCACATGCTCGCACTGGGCTCCCGCCGAAGCCATGATGGTTGTGTCGGAAATCGGAGAGCAGTGGTCTCCGCAGACCGCGCCGGCCATACAGGCGGAGATGGAGATGATCATCAGCTCCGGGCTGTTCTTTTCAAACACGGCAACCACAATCGGTATCAGGATGCCAAAGGTTCCCCAGGAGGTTCCTGTTGCAAAGGCTAAAAAGCAGCCGACCAGGAAAATAACCGCCGGAAGGAAGCTGATAAAAGCGCCTGCGGAGGCCTGCACCAAACCGGCCACATACACATCAGCTCCAAGGCTGTCTGTCATGGCTTTCAGAGTCCATGCAAAGGTCAGGATCATGATCGCCGGCACCATGGCCTTAAAGCCCTCCGGGATACAGCTCATGCAGTCATGGAAATTCATAATGCGGCGCACATTGTAAAGAAGAACCGTAATCACCAGACCGAAAAAGCTTCCAAGGGTAAGGCCCAGGGACGCATCGCTCTGTGAAAAGGCCGTCACAAAGTCCGCGCCGGAGAAAAATCCGCCGCTGTAAAGCATGCCGATCACACAGCAGATAATCAGGGACAGAATAGGAATCAGAAGATCTGCGACTGTTCCCTTTGCCTCTCCGTCCGTCTCCTCTCCGTTTCCGTAGGGTCGTCCCAGAGTGGTAAACAGATCGCCGGCCCCGGCATTTTTCTCATGAACCGCCATGGGGCCGAAATCCAGCTTCATCAGCGCCATGGAAACCATCATCACAATGGTCAGAATTGCATAGAAGTTGTAAGGAATCGCACGGATAAATACGGAAAAGCCGTCCTCTCCCTCCACGAATCCGGTCACTGCCGCAGCCCAGGATGAAATCGGCGCAATAATGCAGACAGGCGCCGCCGTAGCGTCGATCAGGTACGACAGCTTCGCTCTGGACACCTGGAACTTATCCGTCACCGGCCTCATCACGCTGCCCACGGTCAGGCAGTTGAAATAATCGTCAATAAAGATCAGAACTCCCAGCAAAATAGTGGCCAGCTGCGCTCCCACCCGGCTCTTGATCCGTCTCGCGGCAAACCGGCCAAAAGCAGCGGAACCGCCCGCCCGGTTCATCAGGCAGACCATGGCTCCCAGAATAACCAGAAATACCAGGATTCCCACGTTGTAGCTGTCGGAAAGCACGCTGATGATTCCCCCTGTGAACATGTGGGTCACCGCCATCTCAAAATTGCCCCCGGAATAAAGGACAGAGCCCACCAGAATGCCCACAAACAGCGAGCTGTAAACCTCCTTTGTAATCAGTGCCAGGCCGATTGCCACCACCGGCGGCAGAAGAGCCAGAGCCGTGGCATAAGCTGCCGGCTCATAAGCCGCCTCCTCAGCCCCAAACGCAGTCATTGCGGCCAGCACAGCCAGAACCAGAGCCGCCGGAAGAATCCGGCGCAGTTTCATTCTTCGGTACATCATTCTTCTTCCTCTCTTTTTTCCTGAACAAAAGAAAAAAACACCACAAACGATGGCTTTCCATGGAAAGCGCGCTTGTGGTGTAAGGAATCATTGCAACAGCACAGATAGCGCTCCACTCTCTCGTGACAGTACACCGCATCTTATACGGTGTCCCAGAGCTCCCCGCCCGGACCGGCCGGAAACCCTTCGGCGGTATCCCCTTTCCCGGAATGCGGCTGCCCTGCCTGTATGCCCTCCGGTACTGATGAATCCCGCGCCTCTATCATGTCTTATGTCAGTTTCGTCTGCAGAAATCTTTTATTCAGTTGAATTAATCTAAGAAACATTATCATTATATCATCTCTGTTCCCAAAAGGGAAGAGGAAAAATACTCCGTTCCTGTTCTCAGAGGATTTTGCCGGAAAGCACCTCGTCCGGACTGTCAATGATGTACTGCGGATGGAAGGACTCCAGCTCTGCCCTGCCGCGAAAGCCCCAGGTCACGCCCACCGTATTCAGACCGGCGCCAAGGCCGGTTTTCATATCGGTATTGGTGTCTCCGAAATACAGACACTCCTCCGGCAGTACGCCGAACCGCTCCAGAATCAGCCGTACCCCGGCCGGATCCGGCTTTCTCGGCACTCCTGGCTGTTCTCCCGCCACATAATCAAAATATCCGCTGCCGAATACCGCCTCAATATTCTCTACGGCCCGCGCGTGAGGCTTGTTGGAAAGAACCGCGATGCGGATCCCACGCTTTTTCAGGCCCTCCAGCAGCTCCGGAATTCCCCTGTAGGGATGCACGCCGTCCATACTGTGCCTGGCAAACAAATCCGTATACACCGTCAGGCTCTCCTCATAATGCGTCAGCTTTTCATCTCCGCAGTACCGGAGCGCCCTCTCCATCAGAAGCTTGTAGCCGTCTCCCACAAACTGCCTGACATGGGCTTCATCCACCGGCCCGTATCCAAAATGCTCCAGGGTCAGGTTTGTAGTCACAGTCAGAGCATTCAGCGTGTTCAAAAGTGTTCCGTCCAGATCAAATATACAGCAGCGGATCATATAATTCTCCTATTCCTCGATGTTTTTCTTCAGTACCGCCAGTATTATACACCCAACCACGGAACCAATCAAGACCGCCGCAAGATATCCAAGCGGATTTCCGATGGTCGGCAGTACAAACAGTCCGCCGTGGGGCGCACGCAGCGTACATCCGAGGAACATGGACAGGCCGCCTGCAATGGCAGATCCCGCCACACAGGAGGGAATTACACGCAGGGGATCCTGCGCCGCAAAGGGGATTACGCCCTCCGTGATAAAGGAAAGTCCCATAATATAGTTCACCAGGCCGGACTGACGCTCCTTCTCGGTAAACTTTTTTCTGAAAAAGGTAGAGCAAAGCGCGATCACCAGAGGCGGAACCATGCCGCCCGCCATAACCGCGGCCATAACCTCAAAATTGCCCTCCGCCAGCTGTGCCGTTCCAAATACATAGGCCGCTTTATTGACAGGACCGCCCATATCCACAGACATCATTCCGGCCACGACCATGCCCAGCATTACCCGGCTGGCGCCTCCCATGCTGTCCAGCACGCTGGTAAGCCCATCGTTGATCATGCCCATATACGGATTGATAAAGGTAGTTACCGCTGCCGTCAAAAATACTCCCAGCACCGGGTACAGAAGCACCGGCTTAATACCCTCCAGGGATTTCGGCAGTCTGGAAAGCAGCTTTCTTAACCCAACCAGAATATATCCTGCCGCGAAGCCTGCAAAAAGAGCGCCCAGAAATCCTGCGTTCACATCGCCGCCTGCGGGATTTGCGAAGGTAATGCCCCCTTTCGCCACCAGACCGCCCACAAAGCCTGCCGCCAGTCCGGGCCGGTCCGCGATGCTCATGGCAATATAGCCAGCCAGCACCGGAAGCATCAGACCGAAGGCCTGCTCGCCGATGGTTTTTAAATACGCTGCCAGCGGCGTATTCTTGCCGAAGTTCGCCGGATCGATCTCATAATTATCAAAGAGGAAGGCCAGGGCAATCAGGATACCGCCGCCGATGACAAAGGGAAGCATGTGGGAAACGCCGTTCATCAGATGCTTGTAAATCGTTCTTCCCACGCTGTCTCCGGAACCTGACAAAGACTCGCTCTGCCCGCCTGCTGCTCCGCTGTGATGATAAACAGGAACGGTGCCGCTGACTGCCCGCTTAACAAGCTCCTCCCCGTGATGGATTCCCTCCGAAACAGGCACCTGAATCAGGGACTTTCCGTCAAACCGGGCCATCTCTACGTTTTTATCGGCAGCAATGATGATGCACTCTGCGTTTTTGATCTCCTCCGCCGTCAGCACATTATCTGCTCCTGCGGATCCGTTCGTCTCCGCCTTCACCGGAATGCCCAGCTTCTTTCCCATATTTTCCAGATTTTCCGCCGCCATAAAGGTATGGGCGATGCCTGTGGGACAGGCAGTCACGGCCAGCACCCGGTAGGCCGCCGGCTTCCCGCTGTCCTGAACCGCCGCTCCGGCCGTATCCGTGCCGTCTGCCGCGTCCTTTTCCTCCTTCTTTTCGTAGCGTGCGCTCTCCGCATCATCGATCACCTTCAGGAATTCCTCCTTGGTTTTCGCGGCAATCAGCGCCTCCTTAAAGCCTGGATTCATCAAAAGCGTAGACAGCTTGGACAATGCCTCCAGATGTGTATCTGCCTCTCCCTCCGGAGCTGCGATCATAAAAATCAGGTTTGCCAGCGAGCCGTCAAAGGCCTCGTAGTCCACGCCATCCGGCACGGTAATCGCCGCCAGTCCCGGCTCCTTTACCGCCGCTACCTTTGCGTGGGGAATCGCGATTCCCTCGCCGATGGCAGTACTGCCCAGCGCTTCTCTCGCCAGAATCCCCTCCTTATATCCTGCTCTGTCATTCAGCCGCCCTCCCTGCTCCATCAGTCCAGTCAGGCAGTCTATAGCTTCTTCCTTCGTTGAAACCTTTACTCCCAGAGCAATACTCTCCGGTTTCAAAAGCTCTGTAATCCTCATGGCTGTCTCCCTCCGTTTTTATTTTGAAAATGTTGTCAGGCGCTGTTCTGCCGGCGCCCTCACACCAGCGTTTCGTACAGCTTCCTGATCGCATCCCCGGAAGCCAGGTCGTCCGAAAATGCCGTTGCGCTCCCCGCTGCTGTCCCCAGCTTTAAGGCCTCCTCATAATCTCCTGTTTTCAGATATCCTGCCACAAAGCCGGCTACCATGGAATCTCCTGCTCCCACAGAATTTTTCACCGTCCCCTTCGGCGGCTTTCTTCTGTGAATCTCCCCGTTCTCCGCAATCAGAATCGCTCCGTCCCCGGCCATAGACACCAGCACGTTGGCCGCTCCCTTCTGCTGCAGCAGCTTTCCGTACCGGATAATATCATCCTCTGTCTCAAGCACTGTGCCAAACATCTCTCCCAGCTCATGGTTGTTTGGCTTAATAAGGAACGGATGATACTGCAGCACATTCAAAAGCAGCTCTCTTGTGGCGTCCACCACAATCCGTATCCCCCTGCCGTCCAGACGCTCCATGATCTCCTCATAGATCCGGTCGCTTATGGACGCCGGAATGCTTCCTGATAAAATCAGCACGTCTTCCGCCTCCAGGCGGTCCAGCTTCTCAAACAGGGCGTTCACGTCCTCCGGTTCGATCTCCGGTCCCATCCCGTTGATCTCCGTCTCAGCTTCCGCCTTCAGCTTCACATTGATACGGGTCATCCCTTTTTTCACATGGATAAAGTCGCTGTGAAAGCCCAGCTTTTTCGCGCCGCGCTCAATCTCCTCCCCGGTAAATCCCGCCACGAACCCCAGCGCAGTGTTCGTAAAGCCGAGATGTGACAGAACCGTCGATACATTGATTCCCTTGCCCCCGTAAAACACGTACTCCTGCACCGTCCGGTTCACCGCCCCCAGAGTGAATTGATTTACCCTTATGACGTAATCCAGGGCAGGATTAAAGGTTACTGTGTAAATCATAATTCATCTCTCCTTATTTTTGTGAAATTTTATTTCTTATCATAGGTCTATCATAGTATGAAATTTGCACTTCGTCAACAGTTTTATTCGCAAAATATTGTTTCACGTCCATTTTCAGCAGTTGTCCCAATTTCCCTCTTCGTTTTTTGTATAAACTGACCTTCCTTCATAGCAGTTCCCACTTTCAGCGAATTATATCCGTTTACTCAGCTGCCATTCATGGACAAGGAGGCGTGTGTCCCCTTGTCCATGGATGGCAGCCTCTGATACGAAAAACGGAACCCTCCGAAGAAGGTTCCGTTTTCGTTTATTACATAAATTTTGACACAATTCCCTGAATAAACAGGACAAGAATCAGAATCGGAAGCACACAGGTCACATAAACACGCATCCAGGACGCTACCTTAAGCCCGCTGCCCCGGTTGGCCTCCTCCTGGTATTTTTTAAATCCCCATCCATACCGCCACGTACAGAATACCAGATATATCAGGGATCCCAGCGGAAGCAGGATATTGCTGACCAGAAAATCCTCCAGATCCAGTACTGTGCTGCCCGCTCCCATCGGCTGGAATCCAGCCAGAATATTAGAGCCAAGAGCACACGGAAGAGACAGCACAATGATCAGAGCCAGATTCATAGCCGCTGATTTCTTCCGGTCAATGTCGAACAGCTCCATGTCGCAGGCAATGATATTCTCAAATACAGCGATTACCGTGGAAAATGCCGCAAAGGACATAAACAGGAAGAACAGGCTTCCCCACAGCCGCCCGCCGGTCATGGCTATGAACACGTTCGGCAGTGTGATGAAAATCAGGCTGGGGCCGCTGTCCGGATTCACGCCAAAGGCAAAGCAGGCCGGGAAAATAATCAGTCCCGCCGTAAATGCCACAAAAGTATCCAGCACAGCCACATTGACCGCCTCTCCCAGAAGAGTATTATCCCTGCCAAGATAGCTTCCGAAAATGGCCATGGCGCCGATTCCAAGGCTCAGCGTGAAGAACGACTGATTCATGGCCGCCACAATCACATTGCCGATTCCCGCCTCCTTCATCTTTCCAAAATCAGGGTACAGGTAAAACCTCAGCCCTGCGCCGCCGCCTTCCAGCGTAATGCCGCGGACAGCCAGGATAATCATCAGGGAAAGAAGACCAATCATCATAATCTTCGTAATCCGCTCCACGCCCTTCTGCAGTCCGCGGGAACAGATCAGGATTCCAAGAATCACCACCAGCACCATCCAGAATACGTTGATTCCCGGATTGGCCAGCATCTCACCAAAGGCAGCGCCTACCAGCTCTGAGGACATACCGTCGAATTTTCCAGTCATAAAGCTGTAGAAATAATACATCATCCAGCCCGCCACGGTCGTGTAAAACATCATCAGCACATAATTTCCAAGCAGCGCCACATAGCCGTGCAGATGCCATCTGCTTCCCTTCGGCTCCAGCTCCTGGTATGCCTTTACCGGGCTCTTCCTGCTGGCCCGTCCTACGGCGAACTCCATGGAAAGCACCGGAACGCCCATAATGGCTAAAAACAGAAGATAGAATAAAACGAACGCCCCTCCTCCATTTTGTCCGACCACATACGGAAACCTCCATACGTTTCCAATGCCGATGGCGCAGCCTGCTGACAGAAGCAGAAATCCCAGCCGCGACTTGAATGTTTCTCTTTGTTTCATTTGCAATATTCTCCTACCAAAATTATAATTCTTTTCCCATACGTGTAATCGCCGATGTAATCAGCTGTTTAAACTGCGGAGCCACGCGATCCGCAGTCTCTTTTACCTCCACATGGCTTAAGGGCTGATCTGTCATCCCGCAGCCCAGATTGGAAATGCAGGAAATGCCGCAGATCCTCATGCCCATATGATTCGCCGCAACAGCCTCGCAGGCAGTGCTCATGCCTACTGCGTCCCCGCCCAGGATCCTGCACATCTTCACCTCCATCGGAGATTCAAAATTCGGTCCCGTCAGCTGAATATAGGTGCCCTCCTTCAGGGCAATCCCCAGCTCTTCTGCCGCGTCCCGGATCGCCTGGCACAGGCCGCGGTCATAAATCTGGCTCATATCGCAAAACCTCTCTCCCAGCTCCTCAATATTCGGCCCAATCAGGGGAGACGGCACAAAGCTGGCGATCTGATCTGTAATCATCATAAAATCCCCGGCCTGGAAGTCAAAGTTCACGCCGCCGGCAGCATTGGTCAGAAACAGGATCTCCGCTCCCATCAGCTTCATCAGGCGGATCGGCAGCACCACATCCTCCATGGAATATCCCTCATAATAATGAACCCGGCCCTGCATGATCACCACCGGAATCTCGTTCACATAGCCGAACACAAACCGCCCCTTATGGCCGCTGACTGTGGAAACAGGAAATCCCTCCAGCTCATGATAATCCAGAACAGCCTCTGCGCGGATACTGTCCGCATAATCCCCCAGGCCAGAGCCCAGCACCAGAGCAACCTTCGGCCTGAACTGAATCTTTTCCTCGAAGCTCCTGAAACAGGACAGCAGCCTCTCATATGCTTTCGTCATAACTGATGATACCTCCTCCTTTGCATACTTTCTATATATTACCGTTTTATTGACGTTTTATCAACAAAAAGTTTGTCAATATCTTTTTACATGGAAAACGGCAACGGATCTGGGCTTCAGCACAAAGCTCCCCTCGATTCTCCGCTCCTCATGCTCCTGATAAAAATATCTGCCATTTTCATCGCCGTAGGTATTGACGCTTAAATACCAGGCGCCTGCCTGCTTCATGTTGGGAAGCGTAATGCGGACATCCTCCCAGTATGTATTCAGAGACACATAAACCACATCATCCTGGCCTTTTTCCACATCATACCCGGCAAAGCTGTTGGAAATCACTCTGGCATCCCGCGGAATATCCATGACCTTCTCCGCGTCGATATCATGAGTATGCAGCCCGTCCATACCGCAGACCGCATTGGGAAGAACCTTGCGGATAATCGGATGCCGGAACCGGTAAGCGATCATGAATTTAAAAAATTCAAACAGCTCCCTGTTCTTCTCCAGAAGGTTCCAGTCCAGCCAGGAGATCTCATTATCCTGGCAGTAGCTGTTATTGTTCCCATACTGGGTATTGCCGAACTCGTCGCCGGCCAGAAACATCGGCGTTCCCCGGCTGCACATCAGTACCGCACATGCATTGCGAATCATGCGGTAACGAAGCCGAAGGACCTCCGGATCATTTGTTTCTCCCTCCGCTCCGCAGTTCCAGCTTCTGTTGTCATTGGCTCCGTCTGTATTGTCCCATCCGTTGCTTTCATTATGCTTATCGTTGTAGGAATACAAATCATATAACGTAAATCCGTCATGGCAGGTAATAAAATTCACGCAGGAATTGTAGCCAGCATAGCTGCCCTTATAATCAGGCGCATATCCTCCATACAGATCGCCTGATCCGGCAATGCTCCAGGTCGCATCCCATGCCAGCCAGTTCTGCCCCTTCAGATAGCCGCGGATCGCGTCCCGGTACCGCCCGTTCCACTCCGCCCAGCGCTTTCCTGCCGGGAAGCTGCCCACCTGGTACATGCCGCCCGCATCCCATGCCTCGGCAATCAGCTTGACATTGCTGAGGATCGGATCATAGGTCAGGGTTCGCAGAAGCGGCGGATTGCTCATGGGCGAGCCATCCACATTCCGTCCCAGAATGCTGGCCAGATCAAATCGGAATCCATCCACCCTGTAGCTGATCGTCCAGTAGCGGAGACAGTCTACAATCATCTGCTGCACAATCGGATGGTTGCAGTTCAGGGTGTTGCCGCAGCCGCTGAAATTATAATAGTTTCCATCCGGAGTCAGCATATAATAAACATTGTTATCGATTCCCTTAAAGCTGAAGGACGGCCCCAGCTCATTCCCCTCCGCAGTGTGATTAAACACCACATCCAGAATCACCTCGATATCATTGTCATGGAGCTCCTTGATCAGCTCCTTCAGCTCCGTTCCCTCGTGATTATATTCCTCCGCCGCCGTATAGCTGCTGTTCGGCGCAAAAAATCCAACGGTATTATAGCCCCAGTAATCCAAAAGCTCCTGACCATTTACATGCCTGGCGTTCATGTTCTCGTCGAACTCAAAAATCGGCATCATCTCCACCGCATTGATGCCCAGCTCCTTCAGATAAGGAATCTTCTCCTTTAATCCCGCAAATGTGCCCTTTTGCTTCACACCGGAAGACGGATGCTTTGTAAAGCCGCGGACATGAAGCTCGTAAATCACCAGCTCATTCATCTCCCGCTTCGACTGCGGCATCGTGCCCCAGTCGAAAACGTCTCTCACAACTCTGGCATGATAACGGCATTTGCTGTGGCGTCCCCACACGCCCTGGCCGGTCACCGCCCTGGCATAAGGATCCAAAAGAATATTATCCTTATCAAATAACAGCCCCTCCGCCGGATTATGCGGCCCGTCTATCCGGTAAGCATACTCAAAATCCTCCACCTCCAGATCAAATATCAGCATGGAATACACATCGCCAATCTTATATTCCTCCGGAAATGGAATCACTGCATAGGGCTCTTCCTCCCCTCTGCGAAACAGCAGAAGCTCACATGATTTTCCTCCATGGGTATGTATTGTAAAATTGATCCCACTCTGAAGCGGCATCGCTCCAAACACATCAAACATGCCCGGTCTCACCTGAAACCCGGCAATCGTATCCACAGGGACAATCGGCACCTCATATTCTGCCATAAACTTCTGACTAAATGTCTTCACCTGCACCTGACCCCCTTATCATATTATGAAAGCCTTGTCAGCCGGCCGGAGCATGATACGGACTCTTCGGGCGCGGAGCAGCCGGCTTTCATGAATTATTATTTGTTATGGATGATCCCGTGATACATCATATCATATTTTGTCACGTGCCGCCAGAGAAAAGTCGGGAAATACAGAAATGAAGCTTCTTTTTATACAAAAAAAGAAACCCTGATTTCTCAGAATTTCTTCTAAAAATATAAGAGCGCGAGACGGGACTCGAACCCGCGACCCCGACCTTGGCAAGGTCGTACTC
>JAUNGW010000201.1 GCA_030524245.1 Eubacteriales bacterium | reverse complement strand
GATATGCTTGTGGCATTGGGCGGCGGCGTTGTGGGAGACTTGTGCGGATTTGCCGCAGCTACGTACCTGCGCGGCGTCCGTTTTATTCAGATTCCCACCACCCTCCTTTCACAGGTGGACTCCAGTATCGGTGGAAAAACCGGCGTGGACTTTGACGCCTATAAGAATATGGTAGGCGCCTTTCATATGCCGGCGCTTGTGTATACGGCTATATCCACTTTGCATACATTGCCGGATGAGCAGTTTGCATCCGGTATGGGAGAGATCGTCAAGCATGGGCTGATCAAGGACAGAGAGTATTATGAGTGGCTGATCCGGCACGGTGATGAAATCCGCCGGCGCGAGCCTGACATCTGTGAGGAGATGATTCTGACAAGCAACCGGATTAAACGGGATGTGGTGGAACAGGATCCCAGGGAACAGGGTGAGCGGGCTCTGCTGAATTTTGGACATACGCTTGGACATGCCATCGAAAAGCTCATGGATTTTAAGCTTCTTCACGGCCAGTGCGTGGCGCTGGGCTGTGTGGCTGCCGCAAGAATTTCCGCAGACCGCGGATTAATTACGGACGGGGAGGCGGCGGATATCCGCACTGCTATGAAGACCTTTGGACTTCCTGTATCAACAGCTGAGCTGAAGCTTTCGATTCCGGAAATTATCGAGACGACAAAGCATGATAAAAAAATGGATTCCGGTGTAATTAAATTCATTCTTCTTTCGCAGATTGGCAGCGCTTATGTGGACCGCACCGTAACTGCGGAAGAGATGGAGGCGGGGCTTTTGTGGCTGAACGGAGAAAAGGATGGACGGCAGGAGGAAGAGCATGGGAAATAAAATCTCCAATCTGGCAGTCTGGGCCGTGTCCAGCACCCTGCTCGTTTTTGCCGATCAGTATACAAAGGAGCTGGCCGTGGCCCGGTTAAGGGGGCAGGAGCCCTTTGTGATCTGGGACGGAGTGTTTGAGCTGCTGTACTCAGAGAACAGAGGAGCAGCCTTTGGCATGCTTCAGGGGCGTCAGGGCTTCTTCTTTCTGATCGCCGCGGTGGTTCTTGCGGCAGCTGTTTACGTTATGTGGAAAATGCCCGGATGGAGCAATGCCCGGTATCATGGACTGAAGATCTGCGCCATTTTGATTACGGCGGGAGCGGCTGGCAATATGATCGACCGGATCCGGCAGGGGTATGTGGTGGACTTTCTGTACTTTAAGCTGATTGATTTTCCGATCTTTAATGTGGCGGATATCTATGTAACAACGGCTACTGCTGTATTGTTTTTGCTGTTCTGCTTTTTCTACAGAGAAGAGGATCTTGAGATTTTTCGTTTTCGCGGCCATGAAAAGGAGGAATCCTGTTGATACATGAACTGACGGTGGAGGACGGAGGAGGAATCCGGATTGACCGGTATTTAACCGGACAGCTTCAGGAGGTTTCCCGCTCGTTTCTTCAGAAGCTGTTTAAGGACGGCGGGGTCTGTGTCAATGACCGTCCGGTGAAAAGCAGCTACAAGGTAGAAAACGGCGATCAGATCCGCCTGGATATACCGGAGGCAGTGGAGCCGGAGATTGAAGCTGAAAAAATGGAGCTTGATATTCTCTATGAAGATGCGGATATTATTCTGATTAACAAGCCAAAGGGGATGGTAGTGCACCCGGCTGCCGGACACTATACCGGTACGCTTGTTAATGGGCTGATGGAGCACTGCCGCGGACAGCTTTCCGGCATCAACGGCGTTCTGCGGCCGGGAATTGTCCATCGGATCGATATGGATACCACAGGAGTTCTGATTGTCTGTAAGAATGACCGGGCACATAATAAAATTGCAGCCCAGCTTAAGGAGCATTCCATCACACGGCGGTATTATGCTATTGTGCACGGTGTTTTAAAGGATGATACCGGAGTGATTGACGCTCCTGTCGGAAGACACCCAGTGGATCGGAAGAAGATGAGCATCAATGAAAAAAATGGAAAGCATGCGGTTACCCACTACCGTGTATTGAAGCGGTTTCGCAGGTTCACCTATGTAGAATGTGTCCTGGAGACAGGACGGACTCATCAGATCCGCGTTCACATGGCCTCTATAGGGCATCCGCTTTTGGGCGATACCGTGTACGGGCCTGCGAAGGTTCCGTTTCCCGGACTCTCAGGGCAGACGCTGCATGCCGGAGTACTTGGAATACAGCATCCTTCTACCGGAGAATATATGGAGTTTTCGGCTCCACTCCCGGAGTACTTCGAGGAGCTGTTAAAAAAGCTGGAGAGGGACTGATCCGGCCTTTGGCCTGCTTGCTTCCCGATTGCTGCGCACCTTTGGCGTCTCCGCAATCGCCGCCGGTATTCGCAATCCGGCCGTTGGCCTGCTTGCTCATACCGGCTTGGCTGTCAAATATCTGTGCATCCTTGGATGCAAGCATCCAGTCTGCACAGCTGCTTGACAGCACTTTTTGTACATGAAAGTTCCCGATTGCTGCGCACCTTTGGCGTCTCCGCAATCGCCGCCGGTATTCGCAATCCGGCCGTTGGCCTGCTTGCTCATACCGGCTTGGCTGTCAAATATCTGTGCATCCTTGGATGCA
>JAUNGW010000200.1 GCA_030524245.1 Eubacteriales bacterium | reverse complement strand
CATGGCCCGCCTGGCAGAACCGGCAGCCGCGGATGCAGCCCCGCTGGATTTCCAGCACAACACGGTCCTGGGTGACCTTAATAAAGGGCACAATGGGATTTTCGATGTAGGGAGCATCGTCCATATCCACCACCAGCTCCTTCTTTACCCTGGCAGGAATCCCCGGCGTGTTCGGCCGGAATTCAGCGATGGTTCCGTCCTCGTGGTAGGTTACGTCATAAAACATAGGGACGTAAATCCCCGGCAGCTTAGCCGCCGCCTCTAAAAAGGTCCAGCGGTTTCCGCCGTTTCTGTGATTTTCCTTATATAAGTCAAAAAGATCATCGTAGCGCGTCTCTCCCTCTCCGATATAGAACAGGTCGAAAAACGGCGCCAGCGGCTCCGGATTGTAGGCGCAGGGGCCTCCGCCGATGACGATGGGGTCATTCTCCTTTCTGTCCTCCGCGTGGAGGGGAATCCGGCTTAAATCCAGAACCTGAAGGATGTTGGTGTAGCACATCTCATACTGGATTGTAAATCCAAGAAAGTCAAATGCCTTAATGGGATCCTGAGACTCCAGGGCAAACAGCGGAATATGCTTCTTTCGCATAATGGCGTCCAGATCCGCCCACGGCGAAAAGACCCGTTCACAGTACACGTCCGGGCGCTTGTTAAACATGGCGTATAAAATCTGCATTCCCAAATGGGACATGCCGATCTCGTACACGTCCGGGAAGCACATGGCAAACCGGATATCCACGGAATCCGGATCCTTGACAGCTATGTTCATCTCATTGCCGATGTAGCGGGCCGGCTGCTGAACAGACAGTAAAATTTCATCGCTAAGCGCTAATTTTTTCATTGCGGTTTCCTTGTCTTTCAAAATCGATTGTGATAACACAAATTTATCGGAGCCAGTGCGGCTCCGGCAAATTCCTGCATTATTATAAACGGTTTTTGAGAATTAAGCAACTGTATATCTGAAAACGAACGGCCGGCCGCTACTCCTGTGTGATGATATATCCGTCGCTGTCCGAGCCTGACTCCACATTCCACCAGACGCCTTCGCTGTCCTTGTAACGTCCCTTTTTTTGAATTCTTCCGCTGCCATTGACCAGATACGCTCTGCCGTCTGCAGTTTTTATCTCATATTTTGAGCCTTCCTCTGCCTGCTGCAGCACGCCGGCCTTATATAAATATCCCTGATACGGTCCGTGTACGGCCTTTCCGTTTTCCTTAAAGGCCAGGGTACAGGTTCCGTCCTCCATATCCAGCTGGATTTTCCCCTGCTGTCTTGCTCCGGAGACTTCGTCAAAGTACATAAGCTGGTATTCATCCAGATACTGGATTAAATCTTCCGAGCCGCACCAGATATGATCAGAATCATGAAAAACAGTTCCGGCATATTTGCTGCTGCTGTCCACCAGCACCAGTCCGGCTCTCATGATTCCTGTTTCATCGAAAATATAGGTCTGGCCGTTGATTGTCCTGATCTGATCTTTGACCAGTTTTCCGCTTCCCAGAAGATAATACCATCTGACAACGCCGCTGTTGTACGGATCCTGTCCGGTTCCCGGAATATGCTGAATCCATTCTCCGGCAGAAGAATTGTTTTCCTGGCTGACGCCCATCATTTTAGAAGAAATCATAACTCCGTCTTCATCGAACGTGTAGCGGTACTGGCTGCCGTTCTCATATTCGGTAATACTGCCTCCGGCAACCTTTCTTCCGTTTTCTCTGAAGTAAAACCATTTTTTCTCCCGGCCGCCGTCCTCATCCTCCACAGGAATGTATTTCCAGCCTGTTGCCGCCCGGCCGTCATCCTTTTCTCCGCAGTAGTATACGCCTCCGCTGCGGTAGCCGTCGCCGCTTCCGCTGTCTGCCGGCTCTCCGTCTCTGGAAATCCAGCCCCACAGCATTCTGCCCTCCTGGTCAAAAAAGTACAGGCCGCCGTTGATCTCCCTGCTGCAGCTTACTGCTGCCTGGCCATTTTCATCAAAATACTGCCAGAAGGTTTGGCCGCTGCTGTCAGTTCCCTGTATCCAGGCCGGCGTTTGTCCCTGGGTGGCCTGGGAGGACAGGCTGCCTCCCAGGATCAGTCCCGCAAAAAGGACCGCCGATATGATCTTGTTTTTCCGCTTCATCTGCCTGCCTCCATGTTTATTTCATTTTATTTCCTTCTTTTTCTGATAAGTATGCCGGATAAGCTTAAGGCCGCTGCCGCCGTGACTGCAAAAATAATCAGTCCTCTGCGTTCCTTTTCCGTCCGGGTGCTTCCGTGTAAATGAGTTTCATCCACAAGCATTCCCGCCGCCTTTAAGGTTTCCAGCTTCTCCTCCTGGCTCATCAGCTCCTGTTCCCTGTCCGCCAGCAGATCCCTGCTGCTGTACAGCTGAACAGTGTTCTCATCCGTATGGAAGGAATACACATAAGCTGTCTGTTCAGCCGGATTATGCATCTCAGGCTGAACCGCATTTTCAGACCGACCGGAATTCTCAGGCTGATTCGGATTCGCAGACGGATTTCTTGTCTCAGATCTGGTCCCTGCCCCGGATTGCTTCTTTGCATCCGGCTGTTTCTCCACATCCGATTGTTCC
>JAUNGW010000029.1 GCA_030524245.1 Eubacteriales bacterium | reverse complement strand
CCGGGACATTTTCATATGTGGTATACTGAGACATTATCATAAATGGCTTATAAAACAGTATTTAGCGTAGAATTTATGTCGCATTTCTGAGGCATTTATGGTATAATTGTGTCAATATTCTCCGGGGGGCGGATGTGCGGAATCCGTGGAGGAGAAACATAAGAAAAGGAGAGAGAACCATGAGCAAAACTGTAACATTTGATTATTCCAAGGCAGGCAGCTTTGTGTCTGCGGAAGAACTGGCAAACTTCAAGAGCACGGTGATGAGCGCCAGGGAGACCCTGGTAGGAAAGTCCGGCGCAGGCAGCGACTTTTTAGGCTGGATTGATCTGCCGGTGGATTACGACAAGGATGAGTTTGCAAGGATCAAGAAAGCAGCTGCGAAGATTCAGAAGGATTCGGACGTGCTGCTCGTTATCGGTATCGGCGGTTCTTATCTGGGAGCCCGGGCCGCAATCGAGTTTTTGAGCCACAGCTTCCACAATGTTCTGGACAAGAGCAAAAGAAAAGCACCGGAGATTTACTTTGTGGGAAACAGCATCAGCAGCAAGTATATTCATGATCTGAAGGATGTGCTGGAAGGCAGGGACTTCTCCATCAATATTATTTCCAAGTCCGGCACCACCACAGAGCCGGCTATCGCATTCCGCGTATTTAAGGAGATGCTGATTGAAAAATATGGCCGGGAGGAGGCTGGCAGGCGTATTTATGCCACCACCGACAAGGCGAGAGGGGCGTTGAAGAGCCTGGCAAACGAGGAAGGCTATGAGTCCTTCGTAGTGCCGGATGATGTGGGCGGCCGTTTTTCGGTGCTGACAGCCGTAGGTCTGCTGCCCATTGCCGCAGCAGGTTTGGATATTGATAAGCTGATGGAGGGCGCTGCCTCCGGACGAAAGAAGGCGCTGGAGACTCCCTATGAGTCCAATGATGCCCTGATGTATGCGGCGATTCGCAATATTCTTCTGAGAAAGGGTAAGAATGTGGAGATCGTAGCCAACTACGAGCCCAGTCTGCATTACGTATCCGAGTGGTGGAAGCAGCTGTTCGGAGAGAGCGAAGGCAAGGATCAGAAGGGTATTTTCCCGGCAGCCGTTGATCTGACCACGGATCTGCATTCCATGGGACAGTTTATTCAGGACGGCGCAAGAATTATGTTTGAAACTGTGATGAATGTGGAGCAGTCTCCGGCAGAGATTCTTCTGAACAAGGAGGATGTCGATACGGATGGCATGAACTATCTGGCAGGCAAGAGCGTGGATTTTGTAAATAAGAGCGCTATGAACGGAACTATTCTGGCTCATACCGATGGTCATGTGCCGAATCTGATGGTGAATATTCCGGAGCAGAACGAGTTTTATCTGGGTGAGTTGTTCTATTTCTTCGAGTTCGCCTGCGGCGTGAGCGGTTATATCCTGGGAGTGAATCCCTTTAATCAGCCGGGCGTGGAGAGCTACAAGAGGAATATGTTTGCGCTGTTAGGAAAGCCAGGCTACGAAGCAGAGCGCGGAAATCTGCTGGCCAGACTGTAATTGATCCTGTATTGATCTGTAAAAAAGCGGCGGTTCTCCCGGACAGAGAACCGCCGCAGGCGGAGAATCCTGCGCGGCAGGATTCTTTTTCTCCGCGTATGCCGGTGTGCATGCGTGTATTTTGCACAGCTCTTATTCTTCAATCACCTGGATTTCCAGATAATCAAAATCGATATGTTCAATAAAACTGTCCTGATTAAACCGCGTCTTGTCGTGGCGCCTGAAGTCGTTGATATTGGCGTCCAGCCAGATGGGCTTGCTTAAATCAAACTGGCAGCAGATTTCGTCCAGAGATTGAAATACCATCTGGGTGCGGGACAGGCTGTAGTCTGAAAAGCTCACGACGGTATCGCGGAGCATATGGTTGTCTTTCCAAATTTTCCCCCACATACGGAACATGCTTCAGCCTCCTTTTGTCTGTATGAAACGGTAAGTGGTATTAAGTATAGCGGATTTTGGGAGGGATGTAAAGAAACATTTCAGCGGCGCACCTATCCCGTCTCTCTTTTCCCCCCTTGTATGCCAGCCGATTCTGTAGTAAACTAATACACAGAAAAGATGGCATAACATGCAAAGGAGGAACCGGCGATGGCGCAGACAACAGAACAGTGCCTGGAGTTTCTGGACAAGGCCAGGGAAGCGGTGTCGGAGCTGTCTGTGGCGGAGGAGCGGCAGCGGCAGATGGAGCTGGACGAGCAGCAGCTCGGCAAATCCCTGGAGACGGAGACAAGGCAGATGTCTGATGCGGTTCAGACAACGATTAAAAAGCGCAGGCAGGAAATCGATGCCAGCTATGATGCGGAGATTGATAAGATACAGGACAGCTTGAAAAAAGCGCGGGGAAGGCGGGAGAAAGCCAAGAACCAGGGCATGAAGGAGCGGATTGCAGAGGAGACCTCCGAACTGTGCGCCTATAACCAGGAGCTGCGGGACCGGATGAAGGCCAGCTTTCGCCAGGGCAGAGTGCCTGGTTTTTGCCGCAGCAAGCTGTACTACAGCTTGTATTTTCCGCGGTGGGCAAAGGAGTATTTTACGCTGCTTGTATTTGCAGCTGTGCTTTTTGTGGCGCTGCCCTGGGGAATTTATTTTCTTCTTCCTCAGCAGAAGGTTTTGTATCTGGCAGCGCTGTATCTGGCGGTGATTATTATTCCCGGCGGGATTTACGTTATGATTGGAAATCATACGAAGCTTCAGCATATGGAGGTTCTCCGGGAGGGCCGTCAGATTTTGGATCAGATTCATGCGAATGATAAGAAGATCCGCGTGATCACCTCCACAATCCGTAAGGACCGGAATGAGTCATTGTACGATCTGGAGAAGTTTGACGATGAGATTGCCCGGATGCAGCAGGAACTGAGCGATGTGGCTGCGAGAAAGAAGGATGCCTTAAACACCTTTGAGACTGTGACGAAGAACATTCTTCAGGACGAAATCGAGCACCGTTACCGCGAAAAGCTGGAAACGCTGGGAAAGGAGCATGAGGAGCTGAAGACGCAGCTGGCAGAGACCGCGGCTGAGGTGAAGGAGAAACGCCTGGAGGTGGCGGGACGCTACGGAAGCCATCTGGGCCGGGAGTTCCTTGATCCTTTTAAAATCAGCGATCTTGCCGGGATCATCCGTCAGGGACAGGCGGAGAATGTGAGCGAGGCAATTGAGGTATATCGGGGAAAAAAATCATAATGTGAAACAGAAAGCCTTGTTAAACTTTTGAAAGAAGAAAAAGTTAATAAGGCTTTCGCTTTGTAATCAAGCTGGGTATTGGTAAGATTGCGGAAGCTGTTTATGGGCAGCTGGCCGCTCTGCATGAAGAACCGGGCGTATAATTTTCCCGCCCTCTGCCTATAATAGAACTAACAAAATGGTACAGGCAGGGATGGAATGAAAGCACGGTGGAGAGGCCCGCGCAGAGCGGAACGGGAGATTTATTATTTTGACTCGGAGAAGACGGCGGACGCCAGGAGCTGCGGCCGGATGCTTCACAACATGATAGAGGACATCCGGAGGGAGGAGCACCGGGAGGGGGTGCTCCTTTTGTGTATTGGTACAGACCGCTCTACGGGGGACAGTCTGGGACCGTTGATTGGATATAAGCTGAAAGAACGGAAGGTGCAGGCCATGGAGATCATGGGAACGCTGGAGCGGCCGGTTCATGCCATGAATCTGGAGCAGTCCCTGGCGATGGTCAGAAAACGGTTTCCGAACCATGTGATTGTGGCGGTGGATGCGTCTGTGGGCTGTATGGAGCATGTGGGCTGCATTACGCTGGGGAGAGGCGCACTGCGGCCGGGGCTTGGCGTCTGCAAGGATTTGCAGGAGGTGGGGGATATTTTTATCACAGGCATTGTGGGCGGATATGGCTATCATGACCCGCTGATGCTGCAGAGCGTGCGGCTTTCTGTGGTGATGCGGATGGCGGATTATATCTGCAGCAGCATTCTTTTTGTCGAACAGTTTTTGCCGCGTCCGGCCCTGATTTGACAAAATAAACGCCGGCGCTGTGCTATGATTTTTTGGATCACAGAAAATCAAGCAGCGGGGTGAAATTATGGGAGAATTATACAATCCGTATCCAAAGCTGCCGAAAAATATCCGGCAGATAGGGGAGCGGGACCAGATTGTAAAGCTTTATGTGGAGGATTATGTCAATACATATCTGAAGCGGCTGTACCCCACCGGCGGACAGGATCTGCGGGTGGGGCTTTTAGTGGGAGAAGCCCGCATGGAGGACGGAGTGCCGTACCTGTTTGCGGACGGAGCTCTGGAAATGGAAAATGTGACCCGTGACGGAGCGCGGGTAGAATTTACGGAAGAGGCGTGGAAAAAAACTTATGAGACCATGGAACAGATGTTTCCGCGGCGGAGCGTGCTGGGATGGTTCCTCTGCGGCGGACAGGGGGCGGCGCTCAGCCCGCTGAATTACTGGAAACAGCACGGTCAGTATTTTGCGGCGAAAAATCAGCTGATGTATCTGAACTCCGGGCTGGAGGGCGAGGAGGCTGTTTATACGGCGTCGGAGGATGGATTTTACAGGCTGAGGGGGTACTGTATTTATTATGAAAGAAATCAAATGATGCAGGACTATATGATTTCCCGCAAGGATGCCAGGAGAGTGGAAAGCGGGACGAGGGATGCGGTGATCCAGGATTTCCGGCAGAAAATGGAGGATCGGAAAACAGAGGCGGTCCGGAGCAGAGGAACAGCAGGCATTCTTGGAACAGCCTGCGGGCTGCTGGCGGTGATGGTGCTGGCTGGCGGCGTGGTTATGTTTAATAATTACCAGAAAATGAAAGCGATGGAGGCGGTGATTGCTTCAGCCATACCGGAGGGAACCCTTGATAAATGGTCCAGCGCCCTGTCTAAGGGAACAGATGGAGAGGAGCTGGAGGTAGAGCAGGTGCCTGGAGAGGTGTATCCGACGCTGGCAGAGATTGTGATCGAGACGGAGCCGGATGCAGCGGATACAGCCGCCGCACCGCAGCCCGTGGACGGCGCCCCCGGACCGTATATCTCCGGCGGAAACGCGACCGTGTCCATGGACAGCCAGCGGGAAACCGGCTCCGGTTCTGGCGGACAGGCTGCTTCGGCCGTGCCGGTTCAGATCCCGGATAATGCTGTTCTCCATGTGGTGGAGGAGGGGGAAACCCTGTATGGGATCTGCATGGAGCGGTACCACAGTATGGCGCAGCTGGAGGAGATCTGCCGGTGGAACGGGCTGGAGGATGAGAACCGTCTTTCCGTAGGGCAGGAGCTGTATCTGCCTCCTGCGTAAGAAGCCGGAACTGCCGCAAATGGATTCATAAAATGTTTTTGACCCTCCAGGCAAAATGTTGTATACTGAATCAGAGCATTAGTTTTTTGCAGGAGATAAAAACATGAGTGGAACAGGGCCTACAAACAGGGAAAGCAAGAAGCAGCAGCTTCGCCGGCAGATTGTCTCATCACCGTCACAGCCGGTTCGTCCGGGCAGACAGCCGGAGGTGGACGGCGAGGAAGCTGCCCGCAGAGAGTTCCGAAAGGCGAAGCGGCGCCGGATGACGATTCTGGCGGTGGTTTTGCTTCTGATCGGCGGATGCGGCGGCTATTGGTTTTATTATCAGCGGAATTACCGTTACACCAGCTATGAGACGGCCTGGCAGACAGACATCAATGAAGGAAGCCTGGTCGGCTATGAAAGCTTTGGAACCAACGTATTAAAGTACACCAAGGACGGAGCCTCCTACACGGATAATAAGGGGCAGAATGTATGGACGGAGAGCTATGAGATGAAGTCTCCGATCACGGCGGTCAACGGCGATTACGCGGCGATTGCGGACCGGCAGGGCAATTCCATTTACATCGTCAGCGTGGACGGGAAGCAGGGACAGGCCTCTACGGTGCTGCCCATCAGCCGGATTGCCGTTTCGGGAACCGGAGTGGTGGCAGCGGTGCTGGAGGACAGCACGTCCAGCTATATCACATTTTTTGCGAAGGACGGGACACAGCTGGACGTGACGGTGAAAACCACCATGGGCGGCGACGGATATCCTATGGATATTTCCCTGTCAGGCGACGGAACGCAGCTGATGTGCTCCTACGCCCACATTACCAATGGCGAATTAAAAACGCGGGTGGTGTTTTATGATTTCTCCGAGGTGGGAAAGAATGTGCCGAACCGTCTTGTAGGCGGCTTTGACGAGGAGTTTGAAGGAACCATGGTTCCGGAGGTGACCTACATGGACGAGCCGTATTCCTGCGCGTTTTCGGGGAACGGCCTGACATTTTTCTCATCCAGGAATCTGGCGTCTCCGGAGGTGGTGGCGCAGGTGCCCATTGAGGAAGAGATCCAGAGCGTGTTCCATTCCGACAAATACGCGGCGGCGGTGGTCCGCAATACCATGGGAGAGTTCGCAAACCGCCTGCTGGTGTATGAAAAGGACGGAACCCCGGTGATGAGCGCGGAATTTAACTATGAATATACTCATGCGGATATTGACGGAGATTTGATTATTTTGTATAATGAGGATTCGTGCAGGATATTTAATACTGCCGGAGTCGAAAAGCTGTACGCGACGTTTGATTTTGCTGTTTCCAAGATCCGCAGGGGGCGGATGCCGGACACCCTGATCGTGACGGGGCCCCAGCAGATGCGTGAGATTAAACTGCGCTGATTTATGCGTCGTCAGGGCGCGTTCGTTTATATAACCATAAACACCAGCAAATTACAGGAGGTTTTTACCAATGACTACGATTGACACCTTGTCCGTCAACGCAATCCGTGTTCTGTCCGCAGACGCGATTCAGAAGGCAAATTCAGGACATCCTGGTCTTCCCCTTGGCTGTGCGCCTATGGCGTACGAGCTTTGGATGAACCATATGAACCACAATCCGGCGGATCCCGCGTGGGAGAACCGGGACCGGTTTGTGCTGTCCGGCGGCCACGGTTCCATGCTGCTCTATTCCCTGCTTCACCTGTTTGGATATGGAAATCTTTCCATGGAGGATCTGAAGCAGTTTCGGCAGATGGGCTCCATAACGCCGGGACATCCTGAATATGGCCACACGACAGGTGTGGAGGCTACCACAGGACCGCTTGGCGCCGGTATGGGCATGGCAGTGGGTATGGCCGCTGCAGAGGCGCATCTGGCCGCAGTATTCAATAAAGAAAACTTCCCGGTGGTTGACCATTATACCTTTGCTCTTGGCGGGGACGGCTGCATGATGGAGGGCATTTCCTCCGAGGCGTTTTCACTGGCAGGAACACTGGGACTGGGCAAGCTGATTATTTTATATGATTCCAACCGGATTTCCATTGAGGGAGACACGGATCTGGCCTTCCGCGAGGATGTGGCAAAGCGGATGGAGGCATTTGGCTTCCAGACGCTTCTTGTGGAGGACGGAACAGATTTGGAGGCGATTGGCAGAGCGATCGAGGAGGCGAAGGCAGATACCTCCCGTCCGTCCTTTATCACGATCCGCACAGAGATCGGATACGGCTGTCCGGCAAAGCAGGGCAAGGCCAGCGCTCACGGCGAGCCTCTGGGCGAGGACAACGTGGCCGCTCTGCGGGAGACCCTGGGATGGCCCGGCAGGGAGCCGTTTTATGTGCCGGAGGAGGTTTACAGCCATTTTGCCGATGCGGCCGGCCGGCTTGCGGAGACGGAGGCTGCCTGGAAGGTGATGTTCGCGGCGTACTGTGAGGAGTATCCGGAGATGGAGGCGCTGTGGAACCAGTATTTTAACGGCACTGCGGAGGTTGTGAAGAAGCTGGAGGCAGACGGGGACTTCTGGAAGGCCGGTGAGAAGGCAGAGGCTACCAGAAGCCTGTCCGGAAAGATTATTAACAGGGTGAAGGATCTGATGCCGAATCTGATCGGCGGATCCGCGGATCTTGGCCCGTCCAACAAGACGGCGATGAACGGAGAGGGTGATTTCTCTCTGGAGAACAGAACCGGCCGGAATCTGCATTTCGGTGTTCGCGAGCTGGCGATGACCGCTGTCGGAAACGGTATTATGCTGCACGGCGGGCTGCGTGCCTTTGTGGCAACCTTCTTTGTGTTCAGCGATTATGTAAAGCCCATGGCGCGGCTTTCCGCGCTGATGAATGTGCCGCTGACCTTTGTATTCACTCATGACAGCATTGGAGTGGGTGAGGACGGACCGACCCATGAGCCCGTTGAGCAGCTGGCCATGTTCCGTTCCATGCCGAATTTCCATATCATCCGTCCCTGCGATGCGGTGGAGACGGCGGCAGCCTGGTACAGCGCCCTGGCATCTGAAAAGACGCCTACGGCTCTGGTGCTTTCCAGACAGAACTTAAGCCCGGTGGCAGGAACCAGCCGCGAGGCCTTAAAGGGCGGTTACGTGCTGGAGGACTGCGAGGGTGCGGCTGATCTGATCCTGATTGCTTCCGGCTCTGAGGTGGAGCTGGCTGTGAAGGCTGGCAGGCAGCTGACTCTGGAGGGCAGAAAGGTGAGGATCGTATCCATGCCTTCCATGGAGCTGTTTGAGGAGCAGACGGAGGAGTACAGAGAATCTGTTCTCCCGAAGGCAGTTCGCCGCCGTGTGGCAGTAGAGGCTTTAAGCGGATTCGGCTGGGAGCGGTATACGGGTCTGGATGGAGCGGTAGTGTCCATGACAAGCTTCGGCGCCAGTGCGCCGGCCGCGGAGCTGTTTGAGCATTTCGGATTTACGGCAGAGCATGTGGCGGATGTCGCCAGAAAGCTGCTGGAGAGATAATAAGTATAAAAAGGGGCGTCTTCTGCAACCGGGGGGCGTTTCTTTTATACTGTGATACCAGGGGCAAAAACCTAAATCATACTGTAACTGCAGACGGGACTCTTCGCAGAGGGCGGAGGATGTTGGAACAAGGAGGATCAGGATGGGAAGAAAGTGCATCGGGGTTGACGTAGGAGGCACCAGCATCAAGCTGGGACTGTTTGAGACAGATGGAAAGCTGCTGTTTAAATGGGAGATCCCAACCAGAAAAGAGGACGGGGGAAGATATATTCTGGAGGATGTTGAGGTGTCCATCCGGGAGCTGCTCCGGGAGAGGCAGATCCGTTTAAGCGAGCTGGCCGGCGTAGGCCTCGGAGTTCCGGGTCCGGTCATGCCTGACGGCAGCGTGGAGGTATGCGTGAATCTGGGATGGAAGAACGTGAACCCGCAGAGAGAGCTGAGCGAGCTTCTGGACAACGTCCCTGTGAAGGCGGCCAACGATGCCAACGTGGCTGCGCTCGGCGAGATGTGGCAGGGCGGCGGTATGGGCTTTACCGATATTATCATGGTGACACTGGGCACCGGCGTAGGCGGCGGCGTGATCATCAATGAAAAGATTGTTGACGGCAGGCATGGACTGGCGGGAGAGATCGGCCATATGCATGTGAGGGATGAGGAGACGGAGCACTGCAACTGCGGCGGCATAGGCTGTCTGGAGCAGGTGGCAAGCGCCACGGGCATCGCCAGAGAGGCGAGACGGCGTATGGCCGCTGTGGATATGGACTCTGTTCTTCGCGCTGCCGGCGACCAGGTGACGGCAAAGGACGTGCTGGACGCTGCCAAGGCAGGGGATGCGCTGGCGCTGGACGTGATGGAAACGGTGGGCCGGTATCTGGGGCTTGCGCTTTCTCACCTGGCTGTAACCACAGATCCGCAGATGTTTGTGATCGGAGGCGGCGTGTCCAGGGCAGGACAGTTTTTGATCGATGTGATTTATAAGTATTACGATTACTATACGCCGATATCCAAAAACAAGGGCATAGTAGGTCTTGCGAAGCTGGGCAATGACGCGGGAATCTACGGCGCGGCCAGAATGGTGCTCGGATAAACCTGAATGAATGAGGAGACCCCGGCGGACTTTCGTCCGACCGGGGCAATTATGAAAAATCTATGTGCAATTTGACTGTTAAATCAAGTTACAACCTTGATTTCTTATGAATTTAGTATAAAAAACAGATGTGAACAAATTATGAACTTGTTGTAAACAGATTATGAAAGTTGTGCATATGGACAAGAAAACCTTGCGGAAATCATGCAAAATTGTGTAAAATCAAGTAACTGCTTTCTGAGAACCTGAATCATAACGGAGGATGATATGACAGAGGAAAAGAACCGAAAGACCATTGTGATCGGCCACAAGAATCCGGACACAGATTCCATCTGCTCGGCAGTCTGCTATGCCAGACTGAAATCGGAGCTCACCGGCAAGGAGTACGTGCCGGGCAGAGCGGGCCATATCAATGAGGAGACACAGTTTGTCCTGAAGTATTTCGGCGTGGAGGCGCCGGAGCTGATCGACAATGTAAAAACCCAGGTCCGGGATATTGATATCCGTAAGACAAAGGGTGCGGACAAAAACATTTCCCTGAAACGGGCATGGAACCTGATGCAGGACGCCAACGTGGTGACTCTGCCGGTGGCAAACAGCAGCGATGTGCTGGAAGGACTGATCACCGTTGGAGATATTACGAAATCCTACATGAATGTTTATGACAGCAGCATCCTTTCCAAGGCAAAAACCCAGTACAGCAATATTATCGAGACATTGGAGGGGCATCTCGTTGTTGGAGACGAGACGGCGTATTTTGATGAGGGGAAGGTGCTGATCGCGGCGGCCAATCCGGATATGATGGAGTACTATATTGCGCCCCATGATCTGGTGATTCTGGGAAACCGCTATGAATCCCAGCTCTGCGCCATTGAGATGGAGGCGGACTGCATTATTGTCTGCGAGGGCGCCGCGGTGTCCATGACCATCCGGAAGCTGGCTCAGGAGCGGGGCTGCACGGTGATTACGACCCCTTATGATACATACACGGCGGCCCGGCTGATCAACCAGAGTATGCCGGTCAGCCATTTCATGAAGACGGAGAATCTGATCACCTTTGAGGACGGGGATTATATTGACGATATCAAAGAGGTGATGGCCAGCAAGCGCCACCGCGATTTCCCGATTCTGGACAAGGACGGCAAGTATCTTGGCATGATTTCCCGCCGGAACCTGCTGGGCGCAAAGGGCAAGCAGATCGTGCTGGTGGATCACAACGAGAGAAATCAGGCGGTGGACGGCATAGAAAACGCGGATATTCTGGAGATCATCGACCACCACAAGCTGGGCACAGTGGAAACCATTGCGCCGGTATTTTTCCGGAACCAGCCGCTGGGCTGCACGGCTACGATTATTTATCAGATGTACAATGAAGCCAATGTGCTCCGGGACAGGACGACGGCGGGACTGCTCTGCAGCGCGATTATTTCCGACACGCTGCTGTTCCGGTCGCCTACCTGCACGGAGACCGACCGGACTGCCGCGCTGGCCCTGGCCGGGGAAGCAGGCATCGATGACATCAACCGGTATGCGGCGGAGATGTTTGCCGCAGGCAGCAACTTAAAGTCCAAGACGGATGACGAGATCTTCTATCAGGACTTCAAGCGGTTCAATTCCGGCAAGACCACCTTTGGCGTGGGGCAGATCAGCTCCCTGAACGAGGATGAGCTGGCGGAGCTGAGGGACCGTCTGCTTCCATATCTGCAGAAGGCGCATAAGGAGCATGGGGTGGACATGATGTTCTTCATGCTGACGAACATTTTAAAGGAGTCCACAACACTTCTTTATGAGGGGAACGGCGCGGAGAGCCTGCTGGCCAGAGCGTTCCGCCTGGAGAAGTCAGACCGCAGCGGCTCCGGGTTTGTGGAGCTGCCGGGCGTGGTATCCCGTAAAAAACAGCTGATTCCGGCGATTATGATCGCCTGCGAAGAATAGAGAGGAGGAAATGATATGGCAAAGCAGCACTGGAAAGGCGGCAATATGCTGTATCCGGTTCCGGCAGTGATGGTCAGCTGCCAGCGGCCGGGAGAGAAGCCAAATATTATTACGGTGGCGTGGGCAGGGACGGTTTGCTCTGATCCGGCCATGTTATCTATTTCTGTGAGGAAGGAGCGGTATTCCTACGATATTATCAGGGAGACCGGCTGCTTCGTGGTAAACCTGGCCACAAGGGAGCTTGTGCCGGCCATGGATACCTGCGGCGTGAAGTCCGGACGGAATATGGACAAATTCAAAGAGATGCATCTGACGCCTCAGCCCTCTGTTCATGTGGCGGCTCCGGGCATTGCGGAAAGTCCGGTGAATCTGGAGTGCCGGGTGACGCAGATCATTCCTCTGGGCAGCCACGATATGTTTCTGGCGGAGATTGCCGGAGTGACGGTGGACGAGCGGTATATGGATGAAAAGGGCGCCTTCCATCTGAATGACGCGAAGCTGGTCGCGTATTCTCACGGCACGTATTTTGAGCTGGGAGAGAAGCTGGGAACCTTCGGCTATTCCGTGAAAAAGTCCGGAAAATAATCACAGGCAGGAGAACAGAAGACAACATGAAATCAAACATCACCCTGATCGGGATGCCGGCCTCCGGCAAAAGCACGGTAGGCGTACTTTTGGCCAAGCGGCTCGGATATTCTTTTGTGGACGTGGATATTGTGATCCAGGAAAAGACCGGAAGGCTTCTGAAGGAAATCATCGCCGGGGAAGGTATGGATGGCTTTCTGGAGGTGGAAAACAGAATCAACAGCGAGCTGGATGTGAGAAGATCTGTAATCGCTCCGGGCGGAAGCGTGATTTACGGGGCGGAGGCCATGGCGCACTTAAAGGAAATCAGCACCGTGGTGTATTTAAAGCTGAGCCTTCAGGAGGTGGAGCAGCGGCTTGGAGATCTGGTTGACCGGGGCGTGGCCCTGCGGGAAGGCATGACGCTGAAGGATCTTTATGAGGAACGGGTGCCGCTGTACGAGCAGTACGCGGATATCACGGTCGAGGAAGCCGGACGGAATCCGGGGGCGACGGTGGATGAGCTGCGGGCCATTTTAGAGGGCCGGATGGCTGACAAAAGCCAGGAAAGGTAGGCTCCAGGCTCTGGCCTGCTTCTTCTGAAAGTGTCAGGCCAGAGGAAGGTGGCGGCCCCAGGCGGCCTTCAGCTTTTCCAGTGTGAAGGCCGCGTTGGCGGGGCTGGTGGACGGGCAGAGGACGGCCTCCCGGCCGGTCTGCTCCTGACAGTATTTCTGATAGAGCTTAAAGGCGGCTGTCCCGTTGGCCAGGATCAGCTGGATGGGGGCGGCGTTTAATATCTGTCCAAGATCGGCGGCGGTGACGTTGCGGATGCTGCTGTCGCTGGAGCCGATAATATCACAGGAGGCAATGACGTCCCAGAGGGCGATGCGGTTTTTTAAAAGCATCGCCCTCTTTTCTTCTGTGGTTTCGGGAACGGGCGTTTTGTACAGCAGAGCCAGAAGCCGCCAGAAACGGTTCTGGGGATGACCGTAGTAAAAGTGATTTTCCCTGGACTTGGCGGAGGGAAGGCTCCCCAGGATCAGAACCTGGGACCGGGAGTCGTATACCGGCGCAAATTCGTGGCAGACATGGGTGTATTTGGCAGAATCCTTTTGGTGATGTTCTCTCATTGATCGAAAAATTCCTTTCATAATCAGCATATAACCCCTATTATACAAAAATGATGCACATCAGACAAGAAGGCTTTGGTAAAAATAAATTTTCTCAAAAATACGGTTGACAAAGCATTGTGGAAAATATATAATGAAATCACTTAAGAATACGTATTCACAGATGAAAACGTAAATACACGGGACGGAGACATACTATGATTACGATGACAGAAATTGCGCGCATTACCGGCGTATCCCAGCCAACAGTTTCCCGCGTGTTGAACGGCAATCGGTCCGTGAATCCGGAGGTGGCCAGGCGGGTGCTGGAGTGTGCCAGAGAGAACAACTTTCAGCCGAATGTGATTGCACGCAGCTTAAACGGCAGCAGAACCTGCCTGCTGGCGGTGATTGTGCCGGAGCTGACAAACCCGTTTTTCGCTGAGGTGGTTCAGGCTGTGGCGGAGGAAGCGGAGAAGCAGGGCTACAATATCCTGACCTTTTCCTCGGAGCACAGGCTGGCCAAGGAGCGCAGATATCTGGAGATTATCCAGCAGTACCGGGTAGACGGGCTTTTGCTGGCGCCTACCACGGAGAAGGGCGTACCGGAGATCGAGCCCTTCCGGAGGCTTGATATTCCCTGGATCCTGATTACCAACCGGACGGACGATGTGAACTGTGTGTACATTTCCCACCGGGAGGCGGGGCGGATGGTGGCAGATCATCTGATGGAGACGGGAGCGAAGCGGTTTGTTTTTGTCGGCTCTGCAGAGGACAGCAAGTTCCGGGGCTTTCAGGAGAGGCTTTGGGAGGCCGGCGTGGATCCGGAAGGCAGCGTAAAGCAGCTTCGGGAGCAGACCAGAGAACAGACGATGGAGACGCTTCTTGCATTTTTGAAAGAGCGGCCGGAGAAGACGGGGATCTTCGCATACAACGACGTGGAGGCCCTGACGGTGATGAATACGCTTCTGAGAGAGCGGATTCAGGTGCCGGACGAGGCAGCGCTGGTGGGCTTTGACGATACCTTCATCAGCGGGCGGATCCTGCCGGGGCTGACCAGTGTGCGGCAGCCGGTCAGGGAGATGGCGGAGGCAGCTGTACAGTATATTGTGGGGCAGCTGAAGAAGGATGCGGATCCGAAGCCCTTCCGCCGCGTGATGGGAGCAGAGCTGATTATCCGGGGAAGCACAGTGAAGGGATGAGGCACAGAACGGACAGACCTTCATCCGTAAGGCAGGAGCCGGTACGGATGAAGGCGCTGGCCGCAGACGGAGAAGCCTGCGAAGCAGGAGTTTTTTCCGGCGGTGCGTGAATACGTATTCACACCCTTGAAAAAGATCACAGAGGAATCAGACGGTATACAAACATTTTTCATAGAATAAACAGACAACGCCAGGAAGAAAAAGGAGGAAAGACCTGTGGGAAGAAAAGAGAGCAGTCAGTTAAAACGGGTTCACCGGATTGAGAGCCTGCAGATTCAGAAGATTCCGCAGTCTGGCCGTCCTGGATATCATATGTCATCCCCGGTGGGCTGGATGAACGATCCTAATGGGTTTTCCGTATTTCAGGGAGAGTATCACCTGTTTTTCCAGTATCACCCCTATTCCGGCGCATGGGGGCCCATGCACTGGGGGCACTGTAAGACCCGGGATTTTATAAAGTGGGAGTATCTTCCGGCCGCTATGGCGCCGGATGAGTCCTACGATGAGGGCGGCTGCTATTCCGGTTCCGCCCTGGAGACGGAGGACGGACGTCATGTGCTGATTTACACGGGAGTGGCAGACCGGTATCTGGAAGACGGAACCCATTATTACCGTCAGATGCAGTGTATGGCTGTGGGAGACGGCAGGGATTACGAGAAATTTGAGGGAAATCCGGTGATCACGGGAGAGACCCTTCCCGAGGGAGCAAGCGTGGAGGATTTCCGGGATCCGAAGGTATGGCAGGACGAGGAAGGCTGCTGGCTGGTGGTAGGGAACCGGGCCGCGGACGGAAGCGGGCAGATCCTGTTGTATAAAAGTAAAGATCTGGAGCGGTGGGAGTTTGTGACCGTCCTCGACCGGAGCGAAAACCGCTACGGGAAGATGTGGGAATGTCCGGACTTTTTCCCGCTGGACGGCAGGCAGATTCTTCTGGTATCGCCCCAGGATATGCGGGCGGAGGCGTTGGAATTCCACAATGGAAACAATTCCATTTACCTGGCGGGAACGTATGATGCGAAGAACCATCAGTTTCACCGGGAGATGGTAAAATCTCTGGATTACGGTCTTGATTTTTATGCGCCCCAGACGCTTCTGACGCCGGACGGCCGGCGGATCATGATTGGCTGGATGCAGTCCTGGGATGCAAAGATCGCCCCGGCGGAGCTTGGCTGGGTGGGGATGATGACGATCCCCAGGGAGCTGCATTTTGAAAATGGGCGGCTGTACCAGAGGCCGGTGCGGGAGCTGGAGGCTTACCGGTCCGGACAGGTGGTGTTTCAGAATGTAACGATCCGGGAGAGCACGGAGCTGGAAGGGGTCAGAGGACGCCAGATCGACCTTACGGTGGAGATTACAGGCTTTGACTTTGAGCATTTCCGGATCCAGTTCGCGTCCAGCGGCCAGTACTGCATGGTGCTGCAGTACAGCACAAAGCGAGGCTGCCTGACTATCGACAGAACCCATTCCGGACTGATCCGCGATGTGGTATGCCGCCGGAAGATGGAGGTCCGTCCCATGGAGACGGAGGATCAGGGCAGATGCCTGCGGCTCCGGCTGCTTCTTGACAAATACTCCGCGGAGATATTTGTCAACGACGGGGAGTCGGTGATGTCCAGCGTATTCTATACGCCTCAGGAGGCAGACAGGATTCTGTTTGATACAGACGGAACAGCCTGCATTCATGTAACAAAATATGATATAGCGGAAGAAAAATAAGGAGGAAACGGATATGGAACTGCAGTATCTTGGAACAGCGGCCGCAGAGGGCTGGCCGGCGCTGTTCTGTGAGTGTGAAATCTGTAAAAAGGCAAGGCAGGCCGGAGGAAAGGACCTGCGCACAAGAACCCAGGCTATCCTGGACGGAAAGCTTCTCATTGATTTTCCGCCGGATACCTATACCCACGCCCTGCAGTACGGCCTGCGGCTGAGCCAGATCGAGCATCTTCTGGTGACCCACTCGCACATGGATCATTTCTTCCCGGTGGAGCTGATTCACCGGCATGAGCATTTCGGCCACAACGCGAAGGGGATGCTGAAGGTATACGGAAACGCCGCGGTGGAAAAGGCGTTTTACGATGCGGTGCTGATCGACCGGTTCAAGGTTCACCCTCTGGATGACGCGGTGAAATTCGTGAGGACGGAGCCGTTTCAGGATTTCTATGCGGACGGCTATCACATCATTCCGGTGGCGGCGGATCATGACAAGCGGGAGACCTGCCTGATCTACATTATAGAAAAGGACGGAAAATGCCTGCTGTACGGACACGATACCGGACTGGAGATGAGCAGCGAATCATGGGAATGTATATTCAGCCGCCGGTACGACCTGATATCCCTGGATGCGACAATGGGGAAAAAGCATTCAGAGCGGTATCACATGGGACTGCCGGATGATCTGGAATTTGTGCGGCGGCTGGAAGAACGGGGCTGCGTGGATGAGAAGACCATCAAGGTGATCAATCATTTCTCCCACAACGGGGAAATGACCCATGGGGAGCTGGAAGAATTTGCCAGGGAGCACGGCATGACAGCGTCCTATGATGGGATGAAGGTAGAATTTTAAGGCGGGATTCCGCGTTAAAAGATAAGACTCCGCTTCGGCGGGGAAAGGGAAAAGGGAAGTACAAAAAAGAAAAACTAAGAGGAGGGGATATTTTATGGATTACAGAAAAACAGCTGAGCAGATCTACGAAAAGGTCGGCGGCAGGGAAAATCTGGTTTCCGCGGCGCACTGCGCCACCCGCCTGCGTCTGGTTATCGCGGACAACGGCAAATGCGACAGCAAGGCAGTAGAGGAGATTGACGGTGTAAAGGGCGTGTTCTTCGCGTCCGGTCAGCTGCAGATCATTCTGGGAACAGGAACGGTGAACAAGGTTTACGATGAGTTCCTTGCGGTATCCGGCTTAAGCGCCGCCACAAAGGCGGAGGTGAAGCAGGCAGCCGCCGCTCAGCAGAACGTATTTAAGCGGGCCATCAAGACTCTGGGCGATATTTTCGTGCCGATTATTCCGGCCATTGTGGCAAGCGGATTTCTGATGGGTATTATGGAGGCCCTGAACTTCATGGTAAACAACGGCTTCATCGTCCTTGATACCACCAGCTCCGTGTTTGTGTTCGCCAAGCTGTTCAGCAACGTGGCCTACACCTTTCTGCCGATCCTGATCGCCTACAGCGCGGCAAAGGCCTTCGGCGGCAACCCTTATCTGGGCGCCGTAATCGGTATGCTGATGATCCATCCGGATCTGCAGAACGCCTGGACCGTGGCTACCCAGGGCGTTCTGGTAAAGCAGAGCGTATGGTTCGGCCTTTACGAGATCGATCTGATCGGCTATCAGGGCCATGTAATCCCGGTAATCATCGCCGTGTGGGTGATGTGCTTTATTGAGAAAAAGCTTCACAAGATTGTTCCGGAGATGTTTGATCTGTTTGTTACTCCGCTGGTGAGCGTTTTCGTGACAGGCTATCTGACCTACTCCATCATCGGTCCGGTGTTCGTTGTGATCGAGAATGGCATTATCAGCGGCATCCAGTACCTGATCGCTCTGCCGCTGGGTATCGGAAGCTTCATTATGGGCGCCTTCTATGCGCCTACGGTTGTGGCTGGCGTGCATCACATGTATACGGTTATTGACGTGGGACAGCTGGCTCAGTACGGTCTGACCTACTGGCTGCCGCTGGCCTCCGCCGCTAACCTGGGACAGGGCGGCGCGACTCTGGCTGTTGCTTTAAAATCAAAGAACGGAAGAACGAAATCCATGGCTCTGCCGTCTGCCTTCAGCGCATTTATGGGAATTACCGAGCCGGCTATTTTCGGTGTGAACCTTCGTTATTTTAAGCCGTTTATCTGCGGCTGTGCAGGCGGCGCCTGCGGCGCTTTGCTGGCTTCCATCACCGGACTGGGCGCTTCCGGAACCGGTGTGACAGGTATTTTCGGAATCCTGCTCTGCCTGAGCATGCCGGTACAGTACCTGCTTATGATGGCCGTGGCTGTAGGCGTTTCCTTTGCCCTGACCTGGGTGTTCTGGAGGGAGGAGCAGCCGGCGGCAGCCTCTGACGGCGCCGGTGAGAAGACAGCTGATAAAGCGGAGAGTCAGGCGGCTGAGCCTGCGGCGCCGGCTGCAGGGCAGAAGGCAGACGAGGGCCTGACTGTTTACGCTCCGGTAGAGGGAGAGATTGTTGCAAGAGACCAGATCCCGGATGAGACCTTTGCTTCCGGTATTTTGGGAGACGGCGTCGGCATCGAGCCGAAGGTGGGCGTGGTGGTCGCTCCCTTTGACGGCACTATCGCTTCCGTAATCGATTCAAAGCATGCGATTGGCATGACTGCGGCAAACGGCGCGGAGCTGCTGATCCATGTGGGTGTGGATACGGTGAAGATGAACGGAGACGGCTTTGAGCTGTTTGTTGGCATGGGCGACACGGTAAAGGCGGGACAGAAGCTTCTGACCTTTGATATTGACAAGATCAAAAAGGCCGGTTATCCGGCAACGGTGGCGGTTCTGGTGGCAAACAGCGCTATGTTTGAGACCTTTAAGGTGGAAAAGCTTGGAGAAACCAGGACCATGGAGCCGATGATTGTGATAAAATAAAAGGCATAAATATAAGAAGGGAAGCAGCGCCGGGACCTCTGGCTCCGGCGCCGGAAAGGACGGCTATGTCAGCAGCAGATACATTGTTTCAGGCGCGGCTTGCGCATCATCATGACGAATTGAAATGGCTTTACATGGAGCTGTACCGGAATGAGGACATGTTTGCGGAGCTTTGTGACCAGCTGTATGTTTACTACAAGGCGCGGAATACAAAGCTGAAAAACAGGGACAAAAAGAGGGAGCAGGATCCGGACTGGTTTAAGAAAAACGATATGCTGGGCATGATGCTCTACATCGACAATTTTGCGGGAAATTTAAAGGGCGTCCGGGAAAAGCTGGATTATCTGCGTGCCTGCAATGTAAACTGCGTGCACCTGATGCCGTTTCTGGACACGCCGGAGGGCCGGTCAGACGGCGGCTACGCGGTGTCGGATTTCAGGAAGGTGCGGCCGGATCTGGGAACCATGGAAGATCTGGCGGCTCTGGCAGAGGACTGCCACAAAAAGAATATGAACGTGTGCATGGACTTTGTCATGAACCACACCTCCGAGGACCATGAGTGGGCGGTGAAGGCAAGGCAGGGAGACGGCGAGTACATGAGCCGTTATTTCTTCTACGACAATTACGCGATTCCGGCTGAGTTTGAGAAGACGGTTCCCCAGGTGTTCCCAACAACAGCGCCTGGCAACTTTACCTGGCTCCCGGAAATCGGGCATTACGTGATGACCTCCTTTTATCCCTACCAGTGGGATTTAAACTACGGAAATCCCAGAGTGTTCAACGAGATGATGTACAACTTCCTGTTCCTGGCAAACCAGGGCATGGACATTATCCGTATTGACGCGGTGCCCTATATCTGGAAGCAGCTGGGAACCCAGTGCCGCAATCTGCCCCAGGTTCACACCATTGTGCGCATGATGCGGATGATCTGTGAGATTGTCTGCCCGTCTGTGGTGCTGCTGGGCGAGGTGGTGATGGAGCCGGAGAAGGTGGTTCCCTACTTCGGAACCGTGGAGAAGCCGGAGTGCCACATGCTTTACAATGTGACTACCATGGCGACGACCTGGCATACGGTGGCCACCAGAGACGTACGGCTTCTGAAGAAGCAGATGGATATCGTAAACAGCCTGCCCAAGCAGTATACGTTTTTAAACTACCTGCGCTGTCACGATGACATCGGCTGGGGACTGGACTATGATACGCTGCGCGGCTGGGGCATGGAGGAGGTGCCCCACAAGCGGTATCTCAATGACTTCTTCACCGGAAAGATTGAGGGGAGCGTCAGCCGGGGAGAGCTGTACAATGAGGATCCGGTGACCCAGGACGCGAGATTCTGCGCAACAACCGCTTCCATGTGCGGCATTGAGAGCGCCGGCTTTGAGCAGGACGCGGAAAAGATGGAGAATGCCATCCGTCAGGATCTGATGCTCCACGCCTATATGCTGATGCAGTCCGGAATTCCCATGCTGTACAGCGGCGATGAGGTGGCTCAGGTCAACGATTATACCTACAAGGAAAATCCGTTAAAGGCAGAGGATTCCCGTTATATCCACAGAGGCGCCTTTCCGTGGGAGCTGGCCGCGCAGGCAAAGGATCCGGACACCGTCGCGGGAAAGGTGTACCAGGGGCTGCAGCAGCTGGAGAGCATCCGCCGCAGCCAGGAGGTATTTAACGCAGACGCGGACTGCCGCACGCTGGATACGGGAAACAACGCGGTTCTCGCCATCGCCAGAACAAGGGGAGAGGAGCAGATGATCGGTCTGTTCAATTTTGGCGACTGGAAGACTGCTGTTGGCGTACAGGCAGAGGGGAGCTTTGAAGACTGCCTGAGCAAAGAGAAAGTAAATCCGGCTGCAGTGACGCTGGAGGGACATGGATTTATCTGGCTGAAGAAAGGGAAGAGTTAAAATAGAATATAAAAAAGGAGCTGTGAAAATGAGAGATCATTTTTTCACAGCTCCTTTTTTATATTCAAGTTATCTCGGACTCGTGAAGAAATGCGTCTGCAGGAAAGGGTTTACAAGAATATAACATATTTTTTACTGTTACGTGGTGTATGGAAGGGAATGGATTATGATAAAAATAAGACAGAAAAGATCAAATAAGGAGAAAACGGTATGTTGGAATTAAAAAATATTCAGAAGTCTTTCGATGGGACGCCTGTGTTAAAAGATATTTCCATCCAGGTGAATGATGGAGAAATTGTTTCGATTCTTGGACCTTCCGGCTGCGGAAAAACGACACTGCTTAACCTGATCCTTGGGATTATGAAGGCGGACAGCGGTCAGATTCTGTATGATGGGGAGGATTTAACGGAAGTTTCCATGGAGAAAAGGGGATTTAATATTGTGTTTCAGGATTATGCCCTGTTCCCCAACCTGAATGTATATAAAAATATTACATACGGTTTAAAGAATTGTCCGGATGTTTCCAGTAAAGAGGAGATCGAGGAACTGATTGATCTTCTGGGACTGAGGGAACATCTGGATAAAAGCATTGAACAGCTTTCCGGCGGTCAGAAGCAGCGGGTGGCTCTGGCCCGCACGATGGTGATGAAGCCGCGTATTCTGCTGCTGGATGAACCGCTTTCTGCTTTGGACGGTGTGATCAAGGAATCCATCAAGGATCGGATCAAAACGATTGCAAGGGAATATAACCTGACGACAATCATTGTAACCCATGATCCGGAGGAGGCGCTTACTCTTTCAGATCGGGTGCTGATTATCGAGAAAGGCATGATTTCCCAGTACGCGCGCCCGGAAAGTATCATTCATGCCCCGAAAAATGACTTTGTACGAAAATTCATTTTAAATCAGTTGGAAATCAAACGCAGCAATATTTATGCGCTGTTTGGAGACAGTATGGTTTCCATGGTGAAGCAGGCGGTGTAAACGGAGTATGGAGATGCGAAAGAACCTCGAATTAAAAGTCATTTTTTGGGTTGTCGCGGCACTTTTTACTCTGTTTTTAGCAGTTCCGTTACTGGTGCTTTTTGGAAAATCTATGATTGGAGAACAGGGCGTTACGCTGGGATTCTACGTTTCCATTATAACGGATAAAGGATTTCTTCCTGCGCTTGGAAACAGTTTTTTCATAGCCTCTGCTGCGGCTCTTGCGGCGACAGTGATCGCGTTTATACTGGCTTATGTGGTTTGCTACACGAATACCCCACAGTGGCTTAAGCGGGCGGTCAGGGCTGTCGCCATGCTGCCGATGTTCCTGCCAACCATCACCTATGGATTTGCCATCATTTATTCTTTTGGCAGGCAGGGGCTGATTACCAGGCTGCTCGGCACACAGCTTTTTAATATTTATGGTTTTATGGGGTTAATGACAGGATATGTGATTTATACGATTCCCGTCGCATTCCTTTTGATCTATAACACCATGGGCTATATTGATAAAAAGACGCTCATCGTATCCAAGGTAATGGGAGACGGAAACTTCTCAACTTTTTGGATTGCGGTGCTTCGTCCGCTGCTGGGCACATTGGCCGGAGCGTTTGTCCAGGCGTTTTTTCTGAGTTTTACGGACTTTGGTATTCCTGCTTCTGTAGGCGGCAGTTATGATGTGGTTGCCACTACTCTTTATAATAAAATGATCGGCGGTATCCCTGATTTCAACCGGGGCGCTGTAGTTGCGGTCATCATGCTTATTCCTTCCATCGGAAGTATCTGCATCCTCCGTATTCTTGAACGCTTTAATATCCGGTATAACCGTATTTCAGATGTGGAACTTCGGAAAAATCCGGTTCGAG
>JAUNGW010000028.1 GCA_030524245.1 Eubacteriales bacterium | reverse complement strand
TTGACCTTCCCCATACCTGGAACGCGAAGGACGGGCAGGACGGAGGCAACGACTATTTCCGCGGTACATGTACCTATGAGAAAACCTTTTCCGTACCGGATTTTGACAGCAGCAGACAACGGGTATATCTGGAATTCTGCGGTGTAAATGCTTCAGCTGATATAACATTAAACGGCCGGAGCGTTATGCGCCATGACGGCGGATACTCCACATTCCGCGCGGATGTGACGGAGTATTTAAAACAGGAAAATCACCTGCTTGCAGCTGTGGACAACAGTGTAAACAGACGCGTATATCCACAGAAGGCAGATTTCACCTTTTATGGCGGAATTTACCGAGATGTACAGCTTTGGATTGTGCCGGAGGATCATTTTGATATGGATCATTTCGGCGGAGAGGGCATTAAGATCACGCCGTCCGTAAAGGGAAGAGATGGAGAAGTCCATGTGGAAACCTTTCATAATGCGGCAGACGGAGAAGTCCGGATAACCATTCTGGATGCGGACGGAAGAACTGTGGCAGACGGCAGGGGAGAGGATGTCACCCTGACGATTCCGGAGGTTCATCTCTGGAATGGAACGGAAGATCCGTATCTTTACAAAGCCTCGGCTGCCCTCTATAAAAACGGGATCCTTCAGGATGAGCTTGTAACGCCGTTCGGTGTGCGCACATTCCTGGCAGATCCGAAAAAGGGATTTTTCCTCAATGGAAAACCCTATCCCCTTCATGGCGTTTCCCGCCACCAGGACTGGAAAGGCATTGGAAACGCATTGACGAAAGAACACCACAGGAAGGATATGGAGCTGATCCGCGAGATCGGCGCCAACACAGTCCGCCTTGCCCATTATCAGCACGATCAGTATTTTTATGATCTCTGCGATGAGTACGGAATGATTGTGTGGGCGGAGATTCCATACATTTCTGAACATATGCCGGAAGGACGGGAGAACACCATCAGCCAGATGAAGGAGCTGATTGTACAGAATTACAATCATCCGAGCATCGTTACCTGGGGCGTGTCCAATGAAATCACCATTTCCACCAGGGATAAGCGTGATATGCTGGACAACCACCGGGAGCTTAACGAGCTCTGTCATCAGATGGATCCCACCAGGCCCACAACCCTGGCCTGCTATGCCATGTGCGGACCCTTCAACCCGGTGGGACACTTAACTGACCTGGTAAGCTGGAACCTGTATCTTGGCTGGTATGTTCCCGGTATGTTCTTAAATGACTGGTGGATTGGATTTTTTCATAAGGTCTATCCTGGCCGGTGTTTGGGCTATTCCGAGTATGGCTGCGAAGGCATGCCGAATCTGCACTCATCCCGTCCCCGCAGGGGCGACCACACGGAGGAGTACCAGAGCATTTACCACGAGTTTATGCTGGACTGCTTTGCGCGTCATCCTTACATGTGGAGCACTCATGTGTGGAACATGTTTGACTTTGCAGCTGACGCGAGAAATCAGGGAGGCGAGCCGGGAATGAACCACAAGGGACTGATCACCTTTGACCGGAACGTCCGGAAGGACAGCTTCTACATTTACAAGGCGCACTGGAGCAGGGAGCCGTTTGTGCACCTGTGCGGAAGCCGGTATGTGGATCGTCCTGAGGCGGTTACACAGGTGAAAATCTATTCCAATCAGAAGAAGGTCGCTCTTTATGCAAACGGGGCGCTTCTGGAAGAGAAGGAAGGAGACAAGGTCTTTGTGTTCAGCGTTCCCCTTGACGGAGAGGTGCGGCTGAAGGCTGTGGCGGGAGCGTGTATTGATGAAAGCGTAATCCGCCGCTGTGAAAAGCCGAATCCTGATTATCAGTTAAAGAAGGAGAAGGGAAAGAGCCAGAACTGGGTTTAATGAAAGTGGAGGAAAAAACATGAGTACAAAAAAAGGCACAGGCGTCAGAAAATGGAGTATTCTGACTGCGGTTTCCGCAGTGCTTCTGATTGCCGTAATCATCGGAACAACGATTGCATTCCGGTACACGACAACCATTAATGTTGCATTGGATGTGTCAACCTATAAGATTGTAAAGGGTGATGCGGCTGGTGATACGGAGTATTTCAAGAGTGATTTTGCTTCCGATGAAGAAAGGGAAGCATATGAGGCTGAGCTCTGCGCCGCTGTTGAGGCGGAGGGAGCAGCGCTCCTGAAAAATGACAACCAGGCGCTTCCGCTGGCAGACGGCGCAAAGGTAAGCCTGTTTGCGCACGGATCTGTGGATCTGATGTACGGCGGCACCGGCTCCGGCGCTGTTGATACTGCAAGCGCACCTACATTGAAGGATGCTTTAAACGCCCAGGGCATTTCTGTAAACGAAACACTTTGGGATTTTTATTCATCCAAGGAGATGATGGAGAAGTACAGCCGTAAGACCCCGGCGGCAATCTCCGATACGCTGGAGGCAAATACCCAGTACGGCGTAAATGAGGTTCCCTGGAATCAGGTGGAGAGCGCGGCGGCCGACAGCTTTGCGGAGTATGGTGATGCGGCTGTTGTGGTTCTGGCCCGGTCCGGTGGAGAGGGCGCTGATCTTCCGGCTGGAGACAACAATTCCGGCGTGGACTATATCTACGGCCTCGAGGGAGACGGCAATTATCTGGCGCTGTCCCAGGAAGAAAAGGACCTCCTGGCAGGTCTGAAGTCCCTGAAGGATGCGGGAACCTTTAAGAGCATTGTGGTGCTGTTAAACAGCTCCAACGCCATTGAGCTGGATTTCCTGAACCCGGAAATCTGTGGAACCGATTACGGCGTAGATGCCTGCATGTGGATCGGCGATGTGGGACAGACCGGAATCAACGGCGCAGGACAGCTTCTTGCTGGCGCAGTGAGCCCGTCCGGAAGCATTGTAGATACCTTCTGTTACGACAACATGACCAATCCGGCCATTTATAATTTCTATTCCACCGCATATCCCAACGCGGCAGAGTTCAGCCTTCTGACCGATGGACCGGACGTGCAGGGAATGTACAGCGTATACCAGGAGGGCATTTATCTGGGATACCGCTATTATGAGACAAGATACGAGGATGCGGTGATGGGCACCGGCAATGCCGGCAGCTATGATTACAGCAGGGCAGTTGCGTATCCCTTCGGCTACGGCATCAGCTACACGGATTTTGCTTACAGCAATTTCGATGTAAAGGAGAACGAAGACGGCTTTGATATTTCTGTAACGGTAACAAATACCGGAGATACCTATACCGGAAAGAAGACTGTGCAGGTTTATTTCCAGTCTCCCTATACGGACTATGACAAAGAAAACGGAATCGAGAAGGCTTCTGCAGAGCTCTGCGGTTTTGCCAAGACAGCTGAGCTGGCTCCGGGCGCTTCCGAGACTGTGACAGTTCACGTGGACAAATCCGAGCTCCGAACCTATGATGCGGACAATGCGAAGACCTATATCTTGGATGCAGGCGATTATTATTTCACCGTTGCGGACGGCGCTCATGCCGCAGTGAACAATTTCCTGGCGGCAAAAGGCTTTACAACGGAGAATGCCGCAAACATGGATCAGGACGGCGATGCGGCCATGACCTGGAAGTGGACGAACGGCAGTCTGGATACCACTACATTTGCTGTGTCTGAAGCAACCGGCGCAGCGATTACAAACCTGTTTGACGAGGCAGACCCCAACAAGAGCAGCAATGCTCCTGGAAACGTAACATGGTTAAGCCGTTCTGACTGGGAGGGAACCTTCCCCACAGCTCCGGCGCAGCTGACGGCAAATGAGACGCTGGCAAAGGCTCTCGACTTCACGCAGTATAATCCGGAGGATCATAAGGATGTGCCGATGCCGACCTTAGGCGCTGACAATGGCCTTGCCCTTGCCTCCTTAATCGGAGCCTCCTACGATGATCCCAAGTGGGAGACGCTGCTTGACCAGCTGACCTACGATGAGATGGTAACGACCATTACCTTAGGCTTCCATAATACCGCGGCCATTCCGTCCATTGGAAAGACTGCAACCAAGGATGAGAACGGTCCGCAGGGACTGACTGCAGCCCTGACCGGAGGCGCATCCGCCATGTGCTATACCTCTGAGGATGTGATGGCGGCTACATTCAATACAGAGCTGATGGAAGAGCTTGGACGCTGTATCGGCGAGGACTGCCTGGCTATGGGGTATTCCGGTCTGTACGGACCTGGCGTAAACATGCACAGAACTCCCTATTCCGGCAGAAACTTCGAGTACTACTCTGAGGATCCGTTTGTGGCAGGAGAAATCTGCGCAGCAGAGGTGCAGGGTATCCAGTCCAAGGGCGTATATGTTTATTTAAAGCATGTTGCCTTAAACGATTCGGAATCCAGCCGCCGCGGTGTAAATACCTGGTTAAACGAACAGACTGCCCGAGAAATTTATCTGGAAGTGGCAGACAAGGCTGTTGTTGACGGCGGAGCATGGTGCACCATGAGCGGATTCAACCGCTGGGGCGCTTCCTGGTGCGGCGCTTATGAGGCGCTGCAGACAGGTTTCCTGCGCGGCGAGCTTGGCATGCGCGGCATGAGCATTACGGATTATTCCGGTTCCAGCAAATATATGGATGTGCGGGACGGCCTGATCGCCGGCAGCGATATCTGGGACAGCCCGGATCCGAAGATTCACACCACTATGGCGGCAGATTACGAGAACGATGGCTACATCGTTTCTGAGATGAAGGGCGCTATGCATAACATTCTGTACACTGTGGTAAACTCCAACGCCATGAACGGCCTGTCCGAGAGTGACCGTCTGGAGCTTGTAACACCCTGGTGGCAGATGGCTCTGTACGCACTGATCGCTTTCTTTGCAATCCTTACGGTTCTCAGCGGCTTTATGCTGACGAAAGCGGTGAAGAATAAGAAGGCAGAGAGGAATATTCAATGAAACAGGAACAGACAAAAACGGCGGCCCCCGGCACAGGGTTAAACCGGGCCAGGCTGTACCAGCTTATTCTTTTCCCCATGAATAACGGGGCAACGAATGTATATTACATTCTTACCATGAACTTCATTGCCTATTATGCCAATGGCGTTCTTGGACTGCTGCTGATGTTTGCAACCACCATGGTTACGCTTATGCGTCTTTTCGACGCGGTGACAGATCCGATTATCGGTGCGCTGATTGACCGTACCTCGTCCAGGTATGGAAAGTTCCGTCCTTATATGGTGCTGGGAAATGTGATCATGATCATTTCATCCATTCTGCTGTATTTTGGCACCAGAGTAATCCCGGACGGCCTGGAGTGGCTGCGCTACACCTGCTTTGTGTTGTTTTATGCTCTGTATGTAATCGGATACACCTTTCAGACGGCCTGTACCCGTTCGGGACAGACCTGTCTGACCAACGATCCGAAGCAGCGCCCGCTGTTTACGGTATTCAATACGGTGGCCAGCTTAATCGGCATGGGACTGGTACAGTTTCTGGCGCCGATTTTAAGCGGACGCCTTGGCGGCTACAACAGTGCGGCATTCTTTGATTTCATGATTCCGCTTGCCATCATTGTCTCAGCGGTTCTGACGCTGCTGGCGGTGATCGGCATCTGGGAGAAGGATCGTCCTGAGTTCTTCGGCGTAGGAGGAAATCAGGAGAAGATCCGGCTGAAGGAGTATGTGGACATTTTAAAGGCCAACAAGGAGCTTCAGAGGCTGATGGTGGCCGGCGCCGGCTGTAAGCTGGCGTTCTCCATCGCCACAAATATGACGGTGCTCTGCATGCTTTACGGAGCGATGATGGGCAACTACGGCGGTCTTTATCTGCCGATGATGATTGTGGGCTATGTTTTTTCCGCCCCGTTCTTCCTGTTGACGGTGCGTACCTCGCAGAAATACGGGCAGAAGAAATCCCTGGTGCGTTATACCACCATTGCCCTGATCATGTACGCAGGTGTCCTGGCCCTGCTGCTGTTCTGGAAGCAGGACGTGGATATGTTTAACTTAAGCCTGTCCAGCATCAACATTTATACAGTGCTGTTTATCCTGTTCTTTGGCATCGGGTACGGCGCTTACTATGCTACAGCGGACATGCCGATTCCCATGGTTGCAGACTGCTCCGACTATGAGACCTACCGGTCCGGACGCTACATCCCCGGTATTATGGGAACTCTGTTCTCACTGGTGGATAAGCTGGTAAGCTCCCTTGGCTCCACCATCGTAGGTATGGCAGTGGCCATGATCGGCATCAGCACTCTGCCGGACGGCAATACTCCCTATGCGGAAGGGATGCACGGCGTTGTTGTTGTACTGTTCTGCGTGGTTCCCATGCTGGCTTGGATTGCTACGCTGATTGCCATGAAGGGCTATTCTCTGACCGGTGAAAAGATGAAAGAAATTCAGGCGGTAAATGCAGTCCGCAAGGATGCCATCAGCCGCGGCATGGACTTAAAAGATGCCATGGAAAAATGGAAGACCATAGATCAGGTACCGGCGGAATTTAAAGAAAATTAGCACCATATTTCATTTAAAATCCTGAAAAATCTTTTGTAAGAATGAAATCCCTGTGATACAATAAAAGAAATGAACAGACCTTAAGCTGCGGCAGGATATGCCGCAGCTTAAAGTCTGTTAAAAAAGCTGACAAGGAGCCTGTCTATGAGTACGAGTGTTTATCTGCTGGATGTAAGCCGTCCGCCGCAGCAGGCGGCTCTTTTAAAGACCTCGGCCGGCCTGTCTGTGATGAGACAGGAAAAGATCAGGCGGATGCGCTTTGAGGAGGATCGTCTGCTGTCTCTGGGGGCGGGGCTTTTGATGGATATCGGCCTTTCTTTTTATGGCCTTTCCGAGCGGGATGCGGTTCTGGAGTACCGGGCCAATGGAAAGCCGTATTTAAAGGACAGGCCGGAGCTGTTTTTCAATCTGTCTCATTCTGGCGCCATGGCCATGGCTGTTTTTTCAGACCGGGAGACAGGCTGCGATGTGGAGCAGATAAAACCGGCCAGGCTGGATGTGGCGCGGCGCTTTTTTACAGAGCAGGAGGCAGATGCCCTGACAGATGAGACTCTGTCAGAGGCAGAACGGAACCGTCTGTTTGCCAGGTACTGGACGATCAAGGAAAGCGTGCTGAAAGTCACAGGCGAGGGGATGCGCCTTCCCCTGAACCGGTTTTTTGTTTCTCTGCCGGAGCCGGTGTCTGTCCGGGCCTGCAGGGAGGAGGATACGGGCTTTTTTGCCGGTCTTTCCTTTCTGGAATACAGCCTTCCCGGCTATCAGGCCGCGGTCTGCCTGGGAAAGGGAAAGGACGCCGGCAGTGAAGTTTTTTTCTCTTTTCAAAAGCTGCAAGATGTGGTAAGATAACCAGGTAAGCAAAGGAGACAGATCAATGGACATGAGACGAGTGTTTTTAAAACTGAGCGGTGAGGCGCTGGCCGGACCGAAGAAGACCGGATTTGACGAAGACACGGTGAAGGAGGTAGCCAGGCAGGTGAAGCTTTCCGTGGATGCCGGTGTGGAAGTGGGGATCGTGATCGGAGGCGGCAATTTCTGGCGCGGACGTACCAGCGAGGCCATTGAGCGGACGAAGGCGGACCAGATCGGTATGCTGGCCACAATTATGAACTGCATCTATGTGTCGGAGATTTTCCGCAATGCAGGCATGAAGACGCATATTTTCACTCCCTTTGCCTGCGGCACCATGACGGAGCTGTTTTCCAGGGACCGGGCGGAGGAGTGCTTTAAGGATCATCAGGTTGTATTTTTTGCAGGCGGCACAGGCCATCCGTATTTTTCCACGGACACGGGCATTACCCTGAGAGCGGTGGAGATGGATGCGGACTGCATTCTGCTGGCGAAATCCATTGACGGCGTATATGACAGCGACCCGGCGAAGAATCCGGATGCGAAGCGCTACGACACCATCAGCATCCAGGAGGTTATCGACAAAAAGCTGGCGGTGGTGGATCTGACCGCTTCCATTATGTGCCTGGAGCACAGGATGCCGATGGCTGTGTTTGATTTGAATGAAAAGGACAGCATTGCACAGGCGATGCAGGGAAAAATAAATGGCACAATCGTGACCGTTGAATAACAGGAGGGCTTTATGGACGAATTAAAGATTTACGAAAGCAAGATGGAGAAGACGCTGGATGTGCTGCTGGAGGAGTTTGGCTCTATCCGCGCCGGCCGCGCAAATCCCCATGTGCTTGATAAGATTAAGGTGGATTATTACGGTACGCCGACTCCGATTCAGCAGGTCGGCAACATCAACGTGCCGGAGGCGAGGATGATCGTGATTCAGCCCTGGGAGAAATCCCTGTTAAAGGCCATTGAAAAGGCGATTCTGACCTCTGATCTCGGCATTAACCCTACAAACGACGGCAACGTGGTGCGGCTGGTGTTCCCGGAGCTGACAGAGGAGCGCCGTAAGGATCTGGCCAAGGATGTGAAGAAGAAGGGCGAAGCGGCCAAGGTTGCGGTCCGCAACATCCGCCGGGATGCCAACGAGTCGTTTAAGAAGATGGAGAAGGGCGGCGAGATGTCCGAGGACGATTTAAAGCTGGGCGGCGAGAAGATCCAGAAGCTGACTGACAAGATGATCGAGCGCATCGACAAGGCAGTGGAGGCAAAGACAAAAGAGATTATGACCGTATAGAAAATTGCGGCGGGGATGCAGACGGGGCAGGGGGAGAACCCTTGTCCCGCTGTTGTCTGTAAAAGGGAGGAATGTATGAAGCAGAATCTGGAGGGAATGGTAATTCCAAGACATGTGGCTCTGATCCTGGACGGGAACGGACGCTGGGCAAAAAAGCGGGGGCTTCCCCGGACCATGGGACACAAGGAAGGCTGCGCGGCCGTGGAGCGGACCGTAGAGGATGCTGCCAGGCTTGGAATTGAATATCTGACGGTTTACGGCTTCTCCACAGAGAACTGGAACCGTTCCGCAGACGAGGTGGGAGCGCTGATGCAGCTGTTCCGTTTTTACATGGTGCGGCTTTTAAAGGTGGCGTCCGCCAACAATGTACGGGTAAGGATGATCGGAGACAGAACAAGGTTCGATCAGGATATTATTGACGGAATCAACCGCCTGGAGCGGGAGACGGCGGGCAATACGGGGCTGACCTTCGTGATTGCGGTAAACTATGGAGGCCGCGACGAGATTACCAGGGCGGTCAGAAAACTGGCGGCGGACTGTCTGTCAGGAAGCCTGTCTCCGGAGACGGTGAACGAGCAGACGGTTGCCTCCTATCTTGATACGGCCGGGATGCCGGATCCGGATCTTCTGATCCGTACCAGCGGGGAGCTGCGGCTTTCCAATTACCTGCTGTGGCAGATGGCGTATACAGAGTTTTACGTGACAGACTGTCTCTGGCCGGATTTCAGCCGGGAGGAGCTTGAGCGGGCGATTATTGCCTACAACAGCCGGGACCGCAGATTCGGAGGAGTGAAGTAAAGGGGGAGCCGTGATGTTTACAAAACGGTTGATGAGTGGTATTATTCTGGTCATTCTTGCTATTATAATAGTAAGCCGGGGCGGCGTGCTTCTTTACGGAACGACGCTTCTGATTTCCCTGATCGGTATGTTCGAGCTGTATCGGGTGCTGAAGCTGGAGAGGACGCTGCTTGGTGCAGTCGGCTATCTGACGGCTGTCAGCTACTACGCGATTGTCTGGTATGAGGGACAGGAGCATGTGACGCTGATGGCTATTGCGGCGCTGATGGTGCTGATGGGGCTTTATGTGTTCCGCTTTCCACGGTATAAGACGGAGGAGGTTACCGCCGCGTTTTTCGGAGTTTTCTATGTGGCGGTTATGCTGTCCTATCTGTATCAGGTGCGGGCCATGACGGACGGCAGATACCTGGTGTGGCTGATTTTTCTCAGCTCCTGGGGCTGCGATACCAGCGCCTACTGCGCGGGACGGCTGTTTGGAAAGCATAAGCTGGCTCCGGTATTAAGCCCGAAAAAGACCATTGAGGGAGCGGTGGGAGGCGTGGCGGGCGCTGCGCTTCTTGGCGGTGTATTTGCTGCCGCTTTCAGCGGACATATGATATCTGTGGCGGAGCCGGTGGCGGCCTGCGCCATTGCCTGTGCCATCGCGGCTGTGATTTCCCAGGTGGGAGATCTGGCTGCATCGGCCATTAAGAGAAACCATAACATTAAGGATTACGGGCATTTGATTCCGGGCCACGGCGGGATTTTGGACCGCTTTGACAGCATGCTGTTTACGGCGCCGGCCATTTACTTTGCCCTGACCTTCCTTGGATAACCATCAAAAAAGAAGGTGTACAGATGAAAAATATAGCAGTTCTTGGCTCTACCGGTTCTATCGGAACGCAGACGCTGGAGGTGGCGGAGCGAAATGGCGACATCAGGGTGACGGCCCTGGCTGCAGGCAGTAATATCGCCCTGCTGGAGCAGCAGATACGAAAATTTCATCCGTCCACAGCCTGTGTCTGGGATGAGAAAAAGGCCATGGAGCTTCGGGAGAATGTGCGGGATCTGGATGTGACGGTTCTTTCCGGTATGGACGGACTGATTGCTGCGGCCACGGAAAAGGAGGCGGAGATTGTGGTTACGGCCGTGGTCGGCATGATCGGCATCCGCCCCACCATCGCCGCCATGGAGGCAGGCAAGGATATTGCGCTGGCAAACAAGGAAACCCTGGTGACTGCCGGACACCTGATCATGCCTCTGGCGAAGGAAAAGCATGTGCGGATTCTTCCTGTGGACAGCGAGCACAGCGCTGTTTTCCAGAGCCTGAACGGAGAAGCAGGAAATAAGATTCATAAGATTCTTCTGACGGCCTCCGGCGGCCCCTTCCGCGGCTGGACCAGAGAGCGTCTGGCCGGCGTGCAGGTGGAGGATGCGCTGAAGCATCCGAACTGGTCCATGGGACGAAAGATTACCATTGATTCCTCCACCATGGTCAATAAGGGTCTGGAGGTTATGGAGGCGAGATGGCTTTTCGGAGTGGAGATGGATCAGATCCAGGTGGTGGTACAGCCTCAGAGCGTGATTCATTCCATGGTAGAGTTCGAGGATGGGGCTGTGATCGCCCAGCTGGGGACGCCGGATATGAAGCTGCCCATTCAGTATGCGCTTTATTATCCGGAGCGCAGGTATCTGCCGGGAGCAAGGCTTGATTTTGCCGCTCTTGGGCAGATTACCTTTGAGGCGCCGGATATGGAGGTGTTCCGGGGGCTGGCCCTGGCTTACCAGGCGGGAAAGAGGGGAGGCTCCCTTCCCACCGTGTACAATGCGGCCAATGAATATGCGGTTGCAAGATTTTTAAAGAAAGAGATTCCTTATCTGACCATCATCGATATGATCGCAGAGGCCATGGAACACCATAAGACCGTGGAGCATCCTTCTGTGGATCAGATTCTGGAGGCGGAGCAGGAGACGTATGAGTTCATAGAAAGCAGGTGGTAATTTGCTCAGTATTATAGTGGCATTGCTGCTGTTCGGATTTATCGTGCTGGTGCACGAGTTCGGACATTTTCTTCTGGCAAAGTTAAACGGTATCGGCGTCGTGGAGTTTTCCATGGGCATGGGGCCGAGGCTGTGCAGTGTTGTGAGGGGGGAGACGAGATATTCCATTAAGGCGCTGCCCTTTGGCGGCTCCTGCGCCATGGTAGGGGAGGACCAGGATGATCCGAATCCGAAGGCCTTCAACAACAAGCCGGTGCTGGCCAGGATTGCCGTGATTGCGGCAGGACCTGTGTTCAATTTTATTCTGGCATTTCTGTTTGCCATTGTGATCGTATCCATTGCGGGCCATGACCAGCCGGTGCTGACCGGCGTGACGGAAGGGTCGCCGGCCCAGGAGGCGGGTCTTATGGCCGGAGACAAGATTACCAGAATCAACGGCAGAAAGGTCAGCGCTTACAGGGATGTGCAGCTTTATCTGCTGTCCCATCCGGGAGATTCGGTGACGCTCCGTTATGAACGTCCGGCAGGAGGAAGCTGGGAAAACAGCGGCGCCGCGGAGAAGCGGACGGCCGAGCTGACGCCTGTTTATGATGAACAGTATCAGGCGTATATGCTTGGCGTACAGTTCGGCGGCTATCAGAAGACAAGGGGACCTGGAGAGCTTTTAAGCAGCAGCCTTTACGAGGTGAAGTACTGCGTTGTTTCCACCTTTGACAGTCTGAGGATGCTGTTTACCAGAAAGATTGCCGTGGACGACGCGGTTACCGGTCCGGTGGGCATCGTCAACATGGTTGGTGAGACCGTGGAGTCCGGACGCCAGGGCGGAGCGCTGGTGATGGTTTATATTTTGTCCAGCTGGGTTCTGCTTTTAAGCGCCAGTCTGGGAATTATGAACCTGCTTCCCATTCCGGCGCTGGATGGAGGCCGCCTTCTGTTTCTGCTGATCGAGCTGGTGAGAGGAAAGCCCATCGATCCGGAAAAGGAGGGCATGGTTCATATGGCCGGCATGATGGCGCTGATGGCGCTGATGGTATTTGTACTGTTCAATGATATCCGGAGGCTGATGTAGAGCGGCTCTTTTGTGAGTGCGGAGCACGGAGCAGCCAGCCTTCATACATATCGGCGGTTTGCCGCAGGCAAATCATATCCGTTTGATAAAAAGGAAGATAAAACGAAATGAAAACAAAGAAAATCCATATCGGGGACCGGGTGATCGGCGGCGGAAATCCGATCCTGATCCAGTCCATGTGCAACACAAAGACAGAAAACGTGGAGGATACCGTAGGCCAGATCCTGCGGCTGGAACGGGCCGGCTGCGACATTATCAGGGTGGCGGTGCCCACCATGGCTGCTGCGGCTGCCTTAAAGGAGATAAAAAGCAGGATCCATATTCCGCTGGTGGCGGACATTCATTTCGATTACCGGCTGGCCATTGCCGCGATAGAAAACGGAGCGGATAAGATCCGCATCAACCCGGGCAACATCGGTTCCAGAGAGCGGGTGCAGGCGGTGGTGGATAAGGCGGCAGAGCGGAATATCCCGATCCGCGTGGGCGTCAACAGCGGCTCTCTGGAGAAGCGGCTGATCGAAAAGTACGGCTCTGTTACGGCGGAGGGCCTGGTGGAAAGCGCTCTGGAAAAGACGGCTATGATTGAGGAGATGGGTTATGACAACCTGGTGATCAGCATTAAATCCTCAGATGTGATGATGTGTGTGAAGGCTCATGAGCTGATCAGCACCAGAACGGATTACCCCCTGCATGTGGGCATTACAGAGGCGGGAACCGTTGCCTCGGGAAACATCAAATCCGCCGTCGGCCTTGGCATTATTCTGCATCAGGGCATCGGCGATACCATACGGGTATCTCTGACCGGAGATCCGGCGGAGGAGATCAAGTCGGCGAAGCTGATTTTAAAGACGCTGGGACTGCGGAGAGGCGGTGTGGAGGTGGTGTCCTGCCCCACCTGCGGACGGACGCAGATTAACCTGATCGGACTTGCGAACCAGGTGGAAAACCTGGTGACGGAATTTGACGATCTGGATGTGAAGGTGGCCGTTATGGGCTGTGTGGTAAATGGACCAGGGGAAGCCAGAGAGGCGGATTTCGGCGTTGCAGGCGGTATCGGCGAGGGGCTTTTGATCCGCAGGGGCGAAGTTGTGAAGAAGCTGCCGGAGGCGGAGCTTTTACAGGCGCTGCGTCAGGAGCTTCTTAATGTAAGAGAGAAACAAAAAGCAGCAAAAGCAGTGATCAGCAGGCATCCATAAGAAGGGCGGACCATGAAGGCATTTTTAGAGGTTTTTCCCGGACTGCATATGACGGAACAGATGCAGGAGCTTTTGAATCTGGTGGAGGTGGAGCGCGTTTCCATGACCAGGGACAGAAGCTCCATCCGTGTTTTTCTCACCAGTCCGAGACTGATACATAAAAAAAACATCTGGGATCTGGAGCGTGGGATTCGGGATCAGCTGTTTCCCGGGAAGCAGATCCAGATCCGTATTTTTGAAAAATTCCGGCTGTCGGAGCAGTATACGCCGGAGAAGCTGCTGTCTGTGTACAGAGACAGTCTGCTCCAGGAATTAAAAAACTACAGCATCATTGAGTATTCCATCCTGAGAAAGGCGGAGTGCAGCTTTCCAAGACAGGATCTTCTGCGCATGACAGTGGAAAACACCATGGTCAACAAGGAAAAGGCCGGGGAGCTGAAGCGGATTCTGGAAAAGGTGTTCCACGAGCGCTGCGGCCTTCCTGTGGAGGTGGAGTATACCTATGTGGAGCCTGTCCACGCAAAGAGCGCTCCGGAGCTGCAGGCGAAACGGCAGGCAGAGGAGCTGAACGCGTCTGACGGTGCTGGAAATGCTCCCGCAGTCAGCAGCAGTCCGGCGGCTTCAGAAGACGGCGCCGGAGCGGGATCGTCCGCAGGAAACGGCGCGGCCAAGGGCGGAGTGACAAAGGGAGACGGCTCTCATGCAGGCGCCCTGAAATCCGGCGGGCGCAGGGATTTTAAGAAAAATGACTGGAGCCGCGGAGGCTATAAAAAGAAAGCAGACAATCCGGATGTGCTTTACGGCCGCGATTTCGAGGATGACTTTACGGAGCTTGACAAGATTGAAGGCGAGATGGGCGAGGTGACCATCCGGGGAAAGATTCTGGACAAGGACAGCCGTCTTCTGCGCAGCGGAAAGACCATCATTATTTTTCATATTACGGACTTTACGGACACCATTACGGTGAAGCTGTTTGCCAACGAGGACACTCTTGAGGATTTGAATAACGCCACGAAGCCCGGCAGCTTTATCCGGCTCTGCGGCATGACCACCATCGACCGGTTTGACGGAGAGCTGACCATTGGCTCTGTACGCGGCATCAAAAAGGCCGAGGACTTTACCAGCAGGCGGATGGACAACAGCCCGGTCAAGCGGGTAGAGCTCCACTGCCATACGAAGATGAGCGACATGGACGGTGTCTCAGAGGTGAAGGATATTGTCAGGCGGGCCAAAAGCTGGGGGATGCCGGCTATCGCCGTTACAGATCACGGCTGCGTCCAGGCGTTCCCGGACGCCAGCCATGCCCTGGACAAGGGAGATGAGTTTAAGGTCATCTACGGCGTGGAGGGCTATCTGGTTGACGATATGAAGGAGCTGGTGGGCAATTCCAGAGGACAGAGCTTTGCGGATTCCTATGTGGTATTCGATATCGAGACCACCGGCTTCAGCCCGGAGAAGAACATGATCATTGAGATTGGCGCCGTGAAGGTGTCGGACGGGCAGATTGTGGACAAATTCAGCACATTTGTAAATCCGGATGTGCCCATTCCCTTTGAGATTGAGCAGCTGACCGGCATCAATGACAATATGGTGCTTCCGGCTCCCCGCATCGATGTGGTTCTTCCGCAGTTTCTGGAATTTTGCCAGGGCTGCGCTCTTGTGGCCCACAACGCCTCCTTTGATGTGAGCTTCATCAGCTTCCAGGCGCAGAAGCAGGGGCTTCCTTTCGAGCCGACTGTTCTGGATACCGTGGCTATCGCAAGACAGCTGCTGCCGAACCTGAACAGATTTAAGCTGGATACGGTGGCGAAGGCTCTTAATATTTCCCTGGAGAATCATCACCGCGCCGTGGACGATGCCGGAGCCACAGCGGAGATCTTTGTAAAATTTGTGGAGATGCTGCGGGCCAGAGGCGTGGAGAATCTGGATCAGCTGAACGAGCTGAGCGCCTTAAGCGCCGACACGATCAAGAAGCTGGCCACCCATCATGTGATTATTCTGGCGAAAAATGAGGTGGGGCGCATCAACCTGTACCGGCTGGTGTCCTGGTCCCACATTGATTACTTTGCCAAGAGGCCCAGAATTCCAAAAAGCCTGCTTCATAAATACCGGGAAGGCCTGATCATCGGCTCCGCCTGCGAGGCTGGAGAGCTTTACCAGGCGCTGCTGCGCGGACTTCCCCGGGCAGAGCTTATGAAAACGGCGGCATTTTATGACTTTCTGGAGATTCAGCCGCTGGGAAATAATGCCTTCATGCTGCGGGATGAAAAAAGCACCGTAAAGACCATGGAGGATCTGGAGGATTTGAACCGGCGCATTGTGGAGATGGGCGAGGAGCTTGGAAAGCCGGTCTGCGCCACCTGCGACGTGCATTTTCTAAATCCGGAGGACGAGGTGTACCGGCGGATTCTGATGGCCGGACAGGGCTTCTCTGATGCAGATCAGCAGGCGCCCCTGTATCTTCGCACCACGGAGGAGATGCTGAAGGAGTTTGAGTACCTCGGCCCGGATAAGGCCGAGGAGGTGGTGATCACCAACACCAGGATGATTGCCGACATGTGCGAACGGATTTCCCCGGTGCGGCCGGACAAGTGCCCGCCGGTCATTGAGAATTCCGATGAAACCCTGCGGAAGATCTGCTATGATAAAGCCCATGAAATGTATGGGGAAAATCTGCCGGATATTGTAACCGCAAGGCTTGAAAAGGAGCTGAACTCTATCATTTCCAACGGTTTCGCGGTGATGTATATCATTGCCCAGAAGCTGGTGTGGAAGTCCAATGAGGACGGCTATCTGGTTGGCTCCCGGGGCTCTGTCGGTTCCTCCTTTGTGGCGAACATGGCCGGAATTACGGAGGTAAACTCCTTAAGTCCCCATTATCTGTGCCCGGAGTGCCACTACAGCGATTTTGATTCGGAGGATGTGAAAAAGTTCTCCGGCATGGCCGGCTGCGATATGCCGGACAAGGCCTGCCCCAGATGCGGCGCGAATATGACGAAGCAGGGCTTTGACATCCCCTTTGAGACGTTCCTGGGATTTAAGGGAGACAAGGAGCCGGATATCGACCTGAACTTCTCCGGTGAGTACCAGAGTAAGGCTCACGATTACACAGAGGTTATCTTCGGAAAGGGACAGACCTTCCGGGCGGGTACCATCGGCACCCTGGCGGATAAGACGGCCTTTGGCTTTGTAAAGCGGTATTATGAGGAACGGGGCATTCACAAGAGAAATTGTGAGATTGACCGGATCGTCCAGGGGTGTGTCGGCGTGCGGCGGACAACCGGACAGCATCCGGGCGGTATTGTGGTGCTGCCCATCGGCGAGGAAATTTATTCCTTCACGCCGGTACAGCGGCCGGCCAACGATATGACCACCTCCACCGTGACCACCCATTTTGATTACCATTCCATCGACCATAACCTGCTGAAGCTTGATATTCTGGGCCATCAGGATCCGACCATGATCCGTATGCTGCAGGATCTGACAGGTCTTGATCCGGTTCAGGATATTCCCCTGGACTGCCCGGAGGTTATGTCTCTGTTCCAGAACACCTCGGCGCTTAAAATTACGCCGGAGGACATCGGCGGCTGTAAGCTGGGCGCTCTTGGGATTCCGGAGTTCGGCACAGACTTTGCCATGCAGATGCTGATTGACGCCAAGCCGAAGTATTTCTCTGACCTGGTCCGCATTGCCGGACTGGCTCATGGAACAGACGTATGGCTGGGCAACGCGAAGGATCTGATTTTAAGCGGACAGGCCACCATTCAGACGGCGATCTGCTGTCGTGACGATATTATGGTTTATCTGATTCAGATGGGGCTTGAAGAGGGACTTTCCTTTACCATCATGGAGAGCGTCCGTAAGGGAAAGGGGTTAAAGCCGGAGTGGATCGAAGAGATGAAGGCGCACGATGTGCCCCAGTGGTACATTGATTCCTGCCTGAAGATCAAGTACATGTTCCCCAAGGCTCACGCGGCGGCTTACGTTATGATGGCCTGGCGCGTGGCCTACTGCAAGGTGTTTTTCCCGCTGGCCTATTATGCGGCATTTTTCAGTATCCGGGCAAACGGCTTTTCCTATGAGCTGATGTGCCAGGGACGGGATAAGCTGGAGTATCATCTGGCCGATTTTAAGAAGCGGGCGGATTCCCTTTCCAAGGCAGAGCAGGATACGCTGCGGGATATGCGGATTGTTCAGGAAATGTACGCCAGAGGCTTTGATTTCATGCCCATCGATATTTACCGCGCTCAGGCAGACCGGTTCCAGATTATCGACGGGAAGCTGATGCCTTCCTTGAGCAGCATTGCAGGACTTGGCCTGACGGCGGCGGAGGGAGTGGTCTACGCCGCGCAGGACGGCCCGTTTTTGTCCAGGGAGGACTTCAGAAACAGGACGAAGGTCAGCAAGACCATCTGCGACCTGATGGCGGATCTGGGGCTTCTGGGCGAGCTGCCGGAAAGCAATCAGCTGTCGCTGTTTGATTTTGCCTGAACATTTATTTCAGGAATACAAAGCTATGCTCATCGGACCGCTCCTGGTCAAAGGCGTACCCAAGGCCGTCGAACTCCTTCAGCTCATCGGCCTCACATACCCACTGAGAGGCCATGAAGCGGACCATTTCCCCGCGGGCCATTTTGGCCATGGTGCCTTTCTGCAGAATCTTTCCATCCTTTAATTCACCGAATATGCAGGTAATCATCCTGTCCTGCGGCGTCAGCCAGGGCAGGATGGTCCTGGAGTATTCCTTTGAGGCAAGATTGATGATCAGCCGGTCATCGTTTCCATCCATCACAGCGCGGTACAGGGCGTCGCCCCAGAAGTCATACAGGCTGCTGCAGCCGTTCATATGAATCCTGGCCTGCATCTCCAGGCGGTAGGGAACCACGCTGTCCATGGGTTTTAATACACCGTAAAAACCGGAAAGAATCTGCAGATGATCCTGAACATAATCAAGCTCATCCTGAGAGAATATCTGGGGCGCCATATACTGATACTGGATACCCTCGTAGGCAAGCAGGGAGGGAGTCAGTCCCCGGCGCAGATCCATGTGGCGGATCCGCTCATAATTCTGTAAAGCTATTTTGTCGTTGCAGCCCCAGAGCGTTTTGAGCTCCTGCAGGCTCAGCCCCTGCATCCATTGAAGCAGTTTTTCCGTACGGTCAATATAACGCGGCATGTAATCTGCTGTCAGAATATCGGTCTGGACGTTCATCTTCTTTGCCGGAGAAATAATAATTCTCATGAAAGCGCCTCCAGCATCTGCTGCGGATTTTCCGCGGCCTTTACTTTATGAAAAACCTTTGCAATCATCCCATTTTCATCAATTAAATAAGTGGTGCGGACCACGCCCATGGTCTTTTTTCCGTACATCATTTTTTCCTGCCATACATCGTATGCCTGGATCACGGACAGCTCCGGATCGGATAAGATGGTGAAGGGCAGGGAATACTTTTCTTCAAAGCGCTTGTGGGAGGCTGCAGAGTCTCTGCTGACGCCGAGAATTACCGCGTCCTTCTCCTGAAACTGCGGGTAAAGACCGGCGAAGCCGCAGGCCTGTTTGGTGCAGCCGGGGGTATTGTCCTTCGGGTAGAAATAAAGAATGACCTTCCTGCCGCGGTACTGGCTTAATGTATGTATGGTTCCATTCTGATCCGGCAGGCGAAAGTCCGGGGCTTTTGATCCAATTTCAAGCATGATAAATACCTCCTTGTAATGATTACCAAGTATAGCACGTGAGCAGAGAAATGAAAAGAGCGCTTGACATTTTTCGGATGCCTCCTTATAATGAAAATACCCCATAGGGGTATATGAAAGGAATGAGCGGATGGAGAAGAGGATGGAAGAAAACAAGAAGGAAGCGAAGGATGAGTGCTGCTGTCACAAGACAAAGGAGCGTTCTGAGAAGGAGTACAGAGATCTGATTAACCGTCTGAACCGGATCGAGGGACAGATCAGAGGGATTCGCGGCATGGTGGAAAAGGACTGCTACTGCCCGGAGATTCTGATGCAGGTAGCCGCTGCAAACGCGGCGCTCAACAGCTTCAACAAAGCTCTTCTGGCCAGCCATATCCGGACCTGCGTGGTTCGTGATCTCCACGAGGGGAAGGATGAGACCGTGGATGAGCTGGTGGCCATACTTCAGAAGCTTATGAAATAAAAAGACAAGGAGGCAGAAATCATGGAACAATATGCAGTGACGGGCATGAGCTGCGCCGCCTGCAGTTCGCGGGTGGAAAAGGCCGTGTCTAAGGTGCCGGGAGTGACGTCCTGCTCGGTAAGCCTTTTGACAAATTCCATGGGCGTAGAGGGAACAGCATCCACGGCAGATATTATCGCAGCTGTGGAGAATGCAGGATATGGAGCGTCCTTAAAGGGGCATCCGAAGGAAGGCGGAGACGGTGAGAGAAAATCCGGCTCCTATAATCCTGCCGCGGAGGCGGAGGAGATGCTGAAGGACCGGGAAACGCCGGTTTTAAAGCGGAGGCTCTGGTATTCCGTTGGATTTCTGGCAGTGCTTATGTATGTGTCCATGGGACATATGATGTGGGGATGGCCGCTGCCGGGATTTTTTAACGGCAATCATGTCGCCATGGGGCTTCTGCAGCTGCTTTTGACCGTTGTGGTCATGGTGATCAACCAGAAGTTTTTCATCAGCGGCTTTAAGAGCCTGTTCCACCGGGCGCCCAATATGGATACGCTGGTGGCCCTGGGCTCCACGGCGGCATTTGTGTACAGCACCTACGCCCTGTTTGCCATGACTGACGCCCAGGTAAAGGGAGATATGGCCGGCGTGATGAGCTATATGCACGAGTTTTATTTTGAATCCGCCGCCATGATTCTGACGTTGATTACCGTTGGAAAGATGCTGGAGGCGCGGTCGAAGGGAAGAACCACAGACGCGCTGAAAAGCCTGATGAAGCTGGCGCCGAAGACCGCAACCGTGGAGCGGAACGGCCAGCAGGTGCAGGTGTCCATAGACCAGGTGGCGAAGGGAGATATTTTCGTGGTGCGTCCCGGAGAGAATATTCCGGTGGACGGCATTGTGCTGGAGGGAAACAGCGCGGTCAATGAGTCGGCGCTTACCGGCGAGAGCATTCCTGTGGACAAGACGGAGGGAGACCGTGTTTCTGCCGCTACCTTAAATCAGTCCGGATTTATCCGCTGTCAGGCAACCAGGGTGGGAGAGGATACGACCCTTTCCCAGATCATTCAGATGGTCAGCGATGCGGCGGCGACAAAGGCGCCTATCGCCAAGGTGGCGGACCGGGTCTCCGGCGTGTTTGTGCCGGCGGTGATCGGCATCGCCATTGTAACGACGGTAATCTGGCTGCTGGCGGGAGAGAGTCTGGGCTTTGCCCTGGCCAGAGGTATTTCTGTGCTGGTAATCAGCTGTCCCTGCGCCCTGGGTCTGGCAACGCCGGTGGCCATTATGGTGGGCAACGGTATGGGCGCAAAGAACGGCATCATGTTCAAAACCGCCGTTTCTCTGGAAGAGGCAGGAAAAGTTCAGATTGTAGCGCTTGACAAGACCGGCACCATTACCAGCGGGCAGCCTCAGGTGACGGATATTCTGCCTGGCGAGGGAGAGAGTGAGGAAAGTCTTCTGAAGCTGGCGGCAGCCCTGGAGGCGAAAAGCGAGCATCCGCTGGCAAGAGCAGTTATGGAGAGGGCTGGAGCCCTTCGGATTACGCCGGAGGAGGTGAGCGGCTTCCGGGCTCTGCCGGGCAATGGACTTGAGGCGTCTCTGCAGGGAATCTCCCTGTATGGCGGTAATCATACGTTTATTTCCGGAAAGGCGCAGGTGCCGGATGCGATGAAGGCGCAGGCTGAGCGGCTGGCTGAGGCGGGAAAGACGCCGCTGTTTTTTGCGAAGGACGGAAGGCTGGCAGGCATCATTGCTGTGGCAGATGTAATTAAGGAAGACAGTCCGCAGGCAGTCAGAGAGCTTCAGAACATGGGAATCCAGGTTGTGATGCTGACCGGAGACAATGAACGGACAGCAAGAGCCATCGGCGCACAGGCCGGCGTGGACCAGGTGATTGCCGGCGTCCTGCCGGACGGCAAGGAAAGCGTGATCCGGGCGCTGAAGGAGCAGGGAAAGGTGGCTATGGTGGGAGACGGCATCAACGATGCTCCGGCGCTTACAAGAGCAGATCTGGGAATCGCCATCGGTGCAGGAACCGATATTGCCATTGATGCGGCGGACGTGGTTCTGATGAAAAGCCGGTTAAGCGATGTGCCGGCGGCCATCCGGTTAAGCCGCGCCACCCTGAGAAATATCCATGAAAACTTATTCTGGGCGTTCTTTTATAATGTAATAGGTATTCCGCTGGCGGCCGGAATATGGTATCCTGTATTTGGGTGGAAATTAAATCCCATGTTCGGAGCGGCGGCTATGAGCCTGTCCAGTTTCTGCGTGGTGACAAACGCCCTGCGTTTGAACCTGTTCCAGATGTACAATGCGGCCAGGGACAGAAAGCTGAAGCACGCAGTACAGATAAAACAAATTCAGTCCATAAAGGAGGAGAAGAACATGACAAAAACCATGAACATTGAGGGGATGATGTGCGGCCACTGCGAGGCGCGGGTAAAGAAAACGCTGGAAGCCCTGGAAGGGGTGGCGTCTGCGGAGGTAAGCCATGAGAAGGGAACTGCCGTGGTGGTTTTAAGCAGCCCGGTGGCGGATGATGTGCTGAAAAAGGCAGTGGAGGATCAGGATTACAAGGTGGTTTCTATCGCATAGGGGATTTCGCGATTCCCGAAGACGGGAAGAAGCATCATATTGTCAGAGAAGGAGAATGATATGGGGTTATTTGGTAAACTGTTCGGCAAAGATGGCGGGAAAACGGTCTGCAGTCCGCTTAAGGGAACGGTGATTCCTTTAAGCCAGGTGGAGGATCCTGCCTTTTCCCAGGGGATCATGGGACCGGGGGTAGGCATCGAGCCGGCGGAGGGTAAGCTGTTTGCGCCGGCTGACGGCGAAATTGCGGCGGTATTTCCCACAGGTCATGCGGTCGGCATGAGGACAAAGAGCGGTATCGAGCTTCTGATCCACATTGGAATCGATACGGTGCAGATGAACGGAGACGGATTTTCAGCCCGGGTAAAGCAGGGCGATCACGTGAAGGCCGGCGATCTTCTGGTGGAATTTGACTGCCAAAAGATCATCGGCGCGGGCTTTAAGACTACAACCATGGTGCTTGCGTCTAATGCCGCCGAGCTGGGAGAGATGAGCGAGCCGGCAGCCGGTCGGGTGGATGTGATGGATCCGCTGTATTCCTTCCGGTAAGGCAGGAAACTCCCGGGAATTTCAGGAAAATTTTTCTGAGAGAAATTGTAAAATTTGTCTTGACAATTAGTACAACTCATATTATACTATCAAAGGTATCGAGGCGTGGCTCAGTTTGGTAGAGCGCTGCGTTCGGGACGCAGAG
>JAUNGW010000027.1 GCA_030524245.1 Eubacteriales bacterium | reverse complement strand
CCCAGCAGAGCCGAAACCTCGGAACCCGCCTGGGTAAAACGGAAGATATTGTCAATGAATAAAAGCACGTCCTTGCCGCCCTTGTCACGGAAATACTCCGCCATGGTAAGTCCGGTCAGGCCTACTCTCATACGCGCTCCCGGCGGCTCGTTCATCTGACCGAATACCATGGTGGTCTTATTGATAACGCCGGACTCTGTCATCTCGTAATACAGGTCATTTCCCTCACGGGTGCGCTCGCCTACGCCGGTAAATACGGAATATCCGCCGTGCTCCGTGGCGATGTTTCTGATCAGCTCCTGAATCAGCACGGTCTTTCCTACGCCCGCGCCGCCGAACAGACCGATCTTTCCGCCCTTCTGGTAGGGGCAGAGCAGATCAACCACCTTGATTCCGGTCTCCAGAATCTCTGTCTCTGTAGACTGCTCCTCAAAGGTCGGCGCCTTTCTGTGGATCGGAAGATACTCCTCCACCTGCGGTTTTTCTTTATTGTCAATGGGATCCCCCAGCACGTTGAAAATACGGCCAAGGGTATTCTCGCCTACCGGCACCGTAATCGGCGCACCGGTAGCAATGGCTTCCATCCCACGTCTTAATCCATCGGTGGTTCCCATGGCGATGCATCTTACGGTATCATCGCCCAGATCCTGAGCCACCTCAACGGTCAGCTCCCCGCCTGCCTCCAGCGGAATCCTGATCGCCTCGTTGATCTCCGGAATCTTGCCCTGGGAGAACCGGATGTCCATAACCGCACCGATAATCTGTGTGATTTTACCAGTATTTTGTTCTGCCATCTTGCTTCTCCTTCTATCTTGCTATTGTCATGCCGTCCTAGCCTATGGCGTTGGCTCCCGCGATAATCTCCGTCAGCTCCTGCGTAATGGAGCCCTGACGGGCGCGGTTATACTGCAGCTCCAGCTTGCCCAGCATCTCCTCGGCATTGTTGGTCGCCGAATCCATAGCGGTCATACGGGCGCCGTTTTCACTGGCCACAGCCTCCTGCAGCGCACCAAAAATCAGGCTGCTCATATATTTTGGAATAATCATATCCAGCACCGCCTCTTCGTTGGGCTCGTAGTTCATCAGTGCCTGAGCCTTTGCCCCGTCCCGGCCGTCCTCCTGATCTGTCTCCATCGTAAACGGGAGCAGGCGAATCAGCTTCGGAGTATGGACAACCGTGTTCTTAAAGGAGGTGTAGGCCAGATAAATCTCTGAAACCTCTCCCCGCCCGAAGGCCGCCAGAAGCTCCTTTGTCAGGCCGGCAGCATCCTCGTAAAGCGGCTCGTTGATCACCTCGGAGCAGTCCGCCTTGATCTCATAGCCCTTTCTGGCCAGGCCGTCGCGTCCCTTGCGCCCGATGGCATACACCACAGTATCCTCCGCCGGAAGCTCCGCGCTTCCCAGAATCAGCTTTACAATGTTATTGTTGTAGCCGCCTGCCAGGCCGCGGTTGGAGGTGATGGCGATGACCGCCTTCTTTCCGTTCGCTCCGGCTTTTAAATACTTATGGTCAAGGTTTCCTGATTTCTTAAGCATGGATGAGATGGTCTCATACATCATGTCGAAATACGGCTTTGAGCTCTCTGCCTTCTGTCTTGATTTCTGCAGCTTGACTGTGGAAACCAGTTTCATGGCCTTCGTGATCTGCCCGGTGCTCTGGATGCTGGCTTTTCTGCGTTTAATATCTCTCATGGATGCCATGATTGTCTACCTCACTTTCACGCCCGGCATCAGCCTCTCTGCGCCTTGCACTCCTTGATTGCCTTCACTAAAAGCTCCTCCGTCTCCTCCGTCAGCACCTTTGTGTCACGGATGGACGCGGGAATCTCCGGATATTTTGAGTCCACATACTTAAACAGCTCCTTCTCAAAATCCAGCACCTCTGCCACCGGAATATCCAGAAGGTATTTCTTTGTGGCCGCATAGATAATGATCACCTGGTACTCAACCGCCATGGGCTGGTACTGAGGCTGCTTAAGCACCTCGCGGATCCGCTCGCCCTGTGCCAGCTGCTCCGTAGTGGCCGCGTCAAGCTCTGAGCCAAACTGGGCAAAGCTTGCCAGCTCACGGTACTGAGCCAGCTCCACACGGATGGGAGCGGCGATCTTTTTGATTGCCTTGATCTGCGCCGCGCCGCCTACACGGGATACGGACAGACCTGCGTTGATAGCCGGACGGAAGCCGGAGTTGAACATCTCTGTCTCCAGGTAAATCTGACCGTCTGTAATGGAAATGACGTTGGTCGGAATATACGCGGATACGTCGCCCGCCTGGGTCTCAATGATCGGCAGGGCAGTCAGGGAGCCGCCGCCCAGGTCATCGGAAAGACGGGAAGCGCGCTCCAGCAGTCTGGAATGCAGATAGAATACATCGCCCGGATAAGCCTCACGTCCCGGCGGTCTTTTAAGCAGCAAGGACAGGGTACGGTAAGCCGCCGCGTGCTTTGTCAGGTCGTCATAAACCACCAGCACGTCCTCGCCGTTTTCCATCCACTCCTCGCCGATGGCGCAGCCCGCGTAAGGAGCAATATACTGCAGAGGCGCCAGATCCGATGCGGTGGACACTACGATTGTCGTATAGTCCATGGCGCCGAACTCGTCCAGAGTTCTCACAATATTGGCCACGGTGGACGCCTTCTGGCCGATGGCCACATAGATACAGTGCACGCCCTGGCCCTTCTGGTTGATAATCGTATCGATGGCGATTGCCGTCTTTCCTGTCTGACGGTCGCCGATAATCAGCTCACGCTGTCCTCTTCCGATAGGAATCATGGCGTCAATCGCCTTGATGCCTGTCTGAAGCGGCGTATCTACGGATTTTCTCTCAATAACGCCGTGAGCAACCCGCTCTACCCGGCGGAATCTGTCCGTCTCGATGGGCCCCTTGCCGTCAATGGGCTGTCCCAGGGCGTTGACTACCCGTCCTGTCATGGCATCGCCTACCGGAACCTCAACAACGCGGCCGGTGGTCTTTACCAGATCACCCTCGCTGATGCTGCTGGTATCTCCCAGCAGAACCACGCCCACATTGTCCTCCTCCAGGTTCTGCACCATGCCGTAAATTTCACCGGGGAACTCTAAAAGCTCGCCCTGCATGGCCTTTTCCAGTCCGTGAACCCGGGCAATGCCGTCTGCCACCGTGATAACGGTGCCTACATCCGAGACTTCCAGTTTGGTAGAATATTTTTCAATCTGTTCTTTAATTACCGAACTGATTTCTTCAGGTCTCAAATTCATTTTGCAGTTTCCTTTCTGACTCTCTATGCTAACTGAATACTGGAAAGTTCTTTTTTCAGTTCGTAAAGCCGTGTTTTAATGCTGGAATCCACCACATGATCTCCGATACGGATGACCATGCCCCCGAGAAGGGACGGATCTGTGGCGTAATGCATCTCAAACTCCACATAGGGAGTCGTTTCCAGAAGACGTTTTTCCAGCTCCGCCCTCTGCTCTGCCTTCAGCTCCACCGCGCTTGTCACATAGGCGGCGCCGATCTTTTTGTATTCCTTCACCAGACCGATGAAATACTCAAAAACCGGGATCATGTCGCTCTGTCTGTCTTTCTCGACGATCACTTCCAGAAGCCCCATCAGCTCGTCTGTCACCCTGCCCTTAAATACCTGCCGGATCACAGCTGTCTTTTCTTCCTTCACAATCTGCGGATTGCCAAGCAGGGACATAAGCTCCGGGTTTGCCTGCAGGATCGGCACCAGACTGACCGCCTCCGCGTAAACAGTCTCCAGCCGTCCCTTATCCATGGCAGCTTCAAACAGTGCGTCGCCGTACACCTTTGACACTAACTTTGCCATGTGCTCTCACCCATCTCCTTCAATGTCTCATCAATCAGGGCATCCTGAAGCTGCAGATTCATGGAACTTCCAACAACCTTCTCCGCCATCATGGCAGCGATGGCCACAACCTCCTGCTTCATATCGTCCACGGCCTTCTTCCGCTCAAGCTCAACCTCGCGGTTCGCCCGCTCAATGATTCTGGCCGCCTCGGCCCTGGCCTCCTCAAGCATCTCCTCCTCGCGTGCCTTTGCCTTTCTGCGCGCGGTCTCCAGAATGCTCTCCGCCTCTTTGTTGATGTCCTTTAACTTTGCCTCATACTCCTCTTTCAGCGCAGCCGCCGTGCCCTGATCCTGCGCAGCCTGCGCAAGCTCTCCGGCTATTTTCTGACGCCGCTTTTCCAGCACGTCGCGGACCGGATTAAAGAGCAGATAGGACAAAAGGAAAAACAATATAAAGACGTTGATGCCCGTCAGCACCGCGTCATGCAGCAGCTGCGGATCAAATCCTATCAATCTGTCCAAGTTCTAAGCCTCCTTTTCGTCCAGCGCCTTTTCTCCCGGTTATTTAAGCGCCGAAGGGCTTAACGAACATCAGGATAATGGCCACAACCAGACCGTACAGACCGGTTGTCTCTGCTACTGCCTGTCCCAACAGCATGGTAGAGGTGATGTCGGACTTTGCGCCCGGATTACGTCCTACTGCAGAAGCGCCGTGTCCTGCCGCGATTCCCTGTCCAACACCAGGTCCGATACCGGCGATCATCGCCAGACCTGCGCCGATTGCGGAACAACCAAAGATAAAGTCCTGTCCTGAAATATTCATAGAATAGATCCTCCTGTAATATAAAATTTGTTGAATATGGTGCAGGTTTTTTCCTGCTACATTTTGTCATTCACATATACCATGGTCAGCATACAGAATACATATGTCTGAATGCATCCTGAAAACACATCGCAGTAAACGTGAAGCGCCGCCGGAATACCGATATTTACGAAAATCGGCATCATCCCATACCAGAGTCCCATAATGATTACGCCCGAAAGCAGGTTCGCAAACAAACGCAGGGATATGGAAAGCGGATTCGCCAGTTCTCCGATCAGGTTGATGGGGAACAATATGGGAGTCGGCTCAAACAGGCTGGTAAAATGATGCACTCCATGGTTTTTGATACCCTGATAATTCACAATGAAGAAGGTGAACATACCAAGCAGAAACGTCACGCCATAATCTGCCGTCGGCGCCCGAAGTCCCAAAAGGCCGCTTAAATTGCAAAACAGAATAAACAAAAATATCGTCCCGATATAGTTGATAAACCGCTTCGCGTTGCCGCCCAGAATGCCGCCCGCCATACCGGATAAAGCTTCGTATCCCATCTCCAGCGCATTTTGAAACATGCCAGGCACGTCCGTGGCTTTTTTCAATGCGCGGTTCGCCAAAAATGCGACCAGCAGAATGATAAGAGAAACGATCCACATCCCGACTACGGTTGTGGTGATCCAGAATTCCTGTCCGAACATCTCGTATTTCAGAACTCCGTGTATCATAAAATCCGGTTCATTGGAAACCAGCATTCCCATTCCAGTTCTCATACACTGTCCTCCTTTCTTTCATTTTCCAATGCTTTCATACAGGTATCCGGCTGGCCGGGAAAAGGCTCGTTCTTTTCCCCTCCTCCTGATACCCTGCGGACCAGCGGCTGCAGATAAGCCCCCGCTTTCATCCCCATAGCTCCGATTACCGCAGCCAGCAGATCGATCTTTACAATCCGCCATAAAAACGCAAGCGCCGCCACGAAAACCACCTTCCGGAGAAGGCTGGCGGCCACGGTAAACTTGTTGGCATAGGATTCGCTCTGGCTGTCCAGGGCCCGCTCTGTTATGACAGCCATATGCACCAGCATAAGCATCGCTCCCGCCGCCCCCGTAATGAGGCCCAGGATCACCGGCTTTACAGGATAAGAAAAGCCGGGCAAAAATACTGCGGCAAGCACCGCCAGGACAAGATTCCACAGGATCACTCCCACGGACATCTCCAGAAGCAGCCGTTTTGTTGGCCTGCTGAGCCATTCCATATCTAGTCCGCCTCCTTCTGCTTTCCCGTATCATCTGCAGAGTGGATCCGCCCCGGCCGCTTCGGCCTGCTGATCCCCTCCCGCGCTTTCCGGGAAGCTCTCTGCTCTGCCTGCAGGCGTTCGTCCTCCTTCTGCTCATCCGCCAGAGTCCTTTGCGCCATCATCCATGCGCCTCGCCCGCCGCCAAGCACGCCAAGAATCAGCAGCGGAAGGATAATCCATCTGCCAAACTCAGGACTCAGCTGATAGCCCAGAAACACACACAGAAGCACCGGCGTCACCACGCACAATCCAAGCTGTGTGACCATGGCCAGGCTGCGGAACACACTTTTTTTATAATGGATCGCACCCACCTCTTTTCTTCAGACGTCCGCAGCAGCTTTGTATTTCTGCGCCTGCGCACGCTTCTATTTATTATAACCAATGTTTTTTCATTTGTCCATTATTGATAGAAATATTGTTGAAATAATATTTATTTTGTGTAATTACCGAAAATTCGTTTATTAATTATCAAGCATTCTGCTGAGCTGTCCGGATTTTCTTTGTGCATATTATATAATTTCTGTTTCCATCCCATCCCGCGCACGGCTGCGGCTCTATTTGTGGTAGGGCTCTCCGCTGATAATTCTGCAGCTCCGGTAAATCTGCTCCAGCAAAATCACCCGCATCAGCTGATGGGGAAATGTCATCCTGGAAAAGCTGAGCCGGTAATCGGCCCTCCTCAGCACCTCGTCAGAAAGTCCCAGAGAACCGCCGATAATCATCACAATCTGGCTCTGTCCGCCTGTTTTAAGTCCCTCAATCTTCTTTGCCAGGCCCTCGGAATCCAGCATCTCCCCGTCGATGGCCAGGGCAATCACATAGGCTCCGTCCCTGATGTGGGCCAGGATCCTCTGCCCCTCCCGCTCCCTGATCTGACGCTCCTGGGCCTGGCTGGCCCCGTCCGGCGTCTTTTCATCGGCTACCTGCAGAATCTCCAGCCTGCAGTAGCGGCTTAACCGCTTGCTGTACTCCGCAATGGCGTCTGTATAAAATTTTTCTTTGATTTTTCCGACTGTCACCAGTGTAAGCTTCACTTTTTCCCCGACCGCTTCCGTCCGGACCGCACGATCCGGACCACCTTTCCGTCTGTATTCCGCTCAATTCCGTATATGATCTCCAGAAAACGGCTCACCTCATCCCAGGCCTCCCTGCTTTCCGGAATCAGCCGCAGCGCCATCTGGAATACATGAAACATTCCGTCATACACCGACAGCCGCAGCTTTCTGCGGGCTCTCCTCAGCTTTTCCGCAACCGTCAGGCTGTCGGACAAAAGCACCTCCTCGCTCCCCACCTGCAGAAGCACCGGCGGAAACCCGTCATATTCGCCAAAGGCAGGGGAAATATAAGGATTCTTCGGATCCGCCTGGCCTATATACGGGCTGTTGTACAGCATATTGTCCCTTGTTCCGCCAAACTGGGGATCATTTTCGTAATTGTATTTGTGGGACTCGCCGCTGCAGGTCAGATCCGTCCACGGAGACATCAGCACCAGGCCCGCCGGAAGCGGAAGCCCGTGATCCCGCAGATAAAGGGTCAAAGCCAGCGCCAGGCCTCCGCCCGCCGAATCTCCCGCCACCACGATTTTCTCCGCCGCATAATGCTTTTCCGTCAGAAGCCAGCCGTAAGCCGCCACCGCGTCTCCCAGAGCCGCCGGAAACGGGTGCTCCGGCGCCACCCGGTAATCCACCGTCAGCACGTCCCCGCCCATGCTCCGCCTGGAATACTGCATGGCAAAATCCCGGTAGGTATTTTTCATGGGGCCGATATATCCGCCGCCGTGGAGCTGCAGAATCACCCGTCCGGTAAATACGCCGGAAGGGCGCAGGTATTCCAGCTTGCAGGTGCTTGTCTCAATAATCTCATACTCATAATCCGGCGGGCAGATCCAGGCCGGCTCCACCGGATTGGCGCGGTACTCTCCTGTCTGAAATTTGTGTCCCATGGCGGAATCCATCATATTCTTCATCATATCCCGCACCAGCTTGCCGCGCAGGCTCACCGTCTCATTTCTCATGCTTCCTCCTGGTCTGTCTTCTCTGCCTCAGCGCCTCCTAAATGTGAAGCCGCCGTCTGCATTCTTCCTTTAAATTCTTCCTTCCGCTCACGTAGGCAAACAGTCCCTTCGCGGCGCTTCCTCCGGTATGCCCCACCTGCTTCGCCAGCCGGGCTGCCTTCTCCTCCCCGCCCCGGCGCAGAACCAGGATCCTGCGGATTCTGGGATACATATCCCGTTTTTTTGCTCCGCAGAGGTCGTTGCCCTCCAGGCGCACGAAAATCCCGTCCTCCTTAAGCTTTCCAAAAAACCGCCTCTGCAGCCGGCTGTCCGCAAACACAGAGGTGAAGGTTATCACCATCTCATCCTTCCATGCGCAGACGGCGCATTTCACCGGCTGGCTTCTGGAAACGCCGATCATCAGATGAAACCGCTCAATATCCTTTTCATACTCCGGCTCCATGGAGATGGGGCCGATATTGGAAAGGGTCATCGTATAGGCCCGGTCCTTCATCCGGAAAATCATGCGCAGCACCGGCGCCTTGATAAACAGCGGAATGCTCCGCAGATACCACTTTTTTTCATTGGACACGTTATAAGAGATGCTCTCCTCCAGCCGCTTTTTGTCGATCCGCTTGTCCATCTGCCGGCTGACCGCCGAAAGAAGCGTCTCAAAGGACAGCTCCGGGTTCCGGAACAGATACCCGATCATGGTCACCGCAAAAAAGTTGGACATGGTGTCGGAACCGAAAATAGCCCTCAGATTGATCGGCAGGTTCAGCACGATGGGCAGACGGCAGATCCCGCCGTCCCGGTATTCCTTCCAGATGGACCAGATCAGGGCAGCCGCCAGATATTTTGTAATGCTGACCTCGTGCCGGCGGCAAAGCTGCTTTAAGCTGCTCACCGAAATATATCCGTGAAGCACCTGCGCCGTCCCCAGCGGCAGATAGTCGCCCTCCAGACGGTATGCCGGTCTGGAGCTGTAGCTGCGCGGCTCCATCTCCCGGTAGTTTGCCAGATAGCTGTCCTCCGTATGGAACACCATATCTCCGGCCGTTTTTTCATCCTCCGCCGTCCAGTACTCCGTCCATGCGCCGTTCTTCAGCTGCAGATACTGCTTCGTCAGCCGCTTCAAAAAATTCACCGCGCCCAGCCCGTCTGTCAGGGCATGGAACATCTCCAGATTGATCCGTTTTTCATAATAGCTGATCCGGAATAAAAACTTCTGGCTCCCATGAGGATCCAGGTAACGGCAGGGATATGTGTTCTCCCTCTGTACCTGGGGGATCCTGGTATTCTCTTCAAAATAATACCAGAACAGCCCGCGCCGGAGCTTCACCCGGAAGTTCCGGACCGATGGAAGGATCCGCTCCACCGCCTGCTGCAGAAGCTCCGGATCCACCGTCTCCTTTAAGGTTACCGAAAGCCGGAATACCTGGCTCATCTGTTCATTTGCTATAACCGGAAATATCTTCGCTGTATTGTCCAAACGGCGCCAGCGTCCCTTCCACATCCGTTCTCCCATTTCTCCTGCTCCTGTCTCTGTGAAAATAATAATCCGCAATCCGGCCCGGGCGGCAAAGACGCTGCTCATCGGCAGCCCCTTCTTCGCCCGGGCCGGTGCTTCTATGCGCGGAAATAATATCCTACGCCCCATTTTGTATGCACATACTTCGGATCGCTGGGGCTTGGCTCAATCTTCTCCCGCAGGCGGCGCACATGCACGTCCACCGTACGCACGTCGCCGGATTCCGAAGCCTTGTTTCCCCAGACAAAATTCAGCAGGCTCTCCCGGCTGTAGACCTTGTTCGGATTGCATACCAAAAGCTCCAGAAGATCAAACTCTCTCGCCGTCAGATTGATCTCCCGCTCCCCGATGAACACGCGGCGTCCCTCTCTGTCAAGCTTCAGATCGCCGGCTGTGATCATCTTATTCTCCGGCTGTCCGCCGTGTCTGGAACGTCTGCTGTTCCGCCGCATGATCGCCTTGATCCGCGCCTTGACCTCCAGAATATTAAACGGCTTCGTAATATAATCGTCTGCGCCGTACTCCAGGCCCAGGATCTTGTCCATATCTCCGCCCTTCGCCGTCAGCATAATAATCGGCATCTCCGAAAACTCCCGGATAGCCTGGCATACCTCAAAGCCGTCAAACTTCGGCAGCATCACATCCAGAAGCACCACGTCATATTCCTTCTGCTTTGCCAGATTAATCGCTTCCTCCCCATCGTAGGCACAGTCTACCTCCATGCCGTCCTGCTCCAGGCTGAAGCGAATCCCTTTTACAATCAATTTCTCGTCATCTACTACCAGAATCTTTGCCATAACCTCTCCTCTGTCTCAACCCGCGATGCGCCATCACCGGTCTGTCCGATACTGCTCACACCGTAATACGGTCTTTTATCTTCTCAAAGGACGCTTCCTTGATGCCGGATACCTCCATAATATCCTCAATCCTCCGGAAGCCCCCCTGCTTTGTCCGGTAACGGATAATATCCTCTGCCCGGGACTGTCCAATCCCTGTCAGGGTCATCAGTTCTTCTCTGCTGGCCGTATTCAGGTTTATCTTCTGCTCTGTCCGGTCAGCAGCGCCCCCTGCGCCGCCTGCATCCATCCCGTAAACGGCGCCTTCCGCAATCTGCTTCTGATCCGGAATCTGAATCTTCATGCCGTCATAAACCGGCTCCGCCAGATTCAGCCAGTCCTCCGCCGCAGAATCCGTAAATCCGCCCGCCAGAGAAACAGCCTCATATACCCGCTGCCCCTCCGTCAGCTCATAAACGCCCGGCGAAGCCACCTCTCCGCAGACATAAACATAAAAAACTGCCCGCGGCTCCTCCGGCATCCTCCCCGGCTCTTCCTGTTCTGTCTCCGGTTCTGCCGGCTGCCCCGGTTCTGTCATAACCGGCTCCGCTTCCTGCCCATCCCCGGCGCCGCTCTGATCCGCTTCCCCCGCGTCCCGGGCCGCTTCCGCCATTCCTGTCAGAACCGGCTGCGCCTGGCCGCTCCCGCAGCTGTAAAAACAGCCCGCCGCCAGCACAAGCACGCCGAGGGCCGCCCATCTTCCGGCCAAAATCAGCCTGGCGCCAATGCTCTTTGTCTTCATGTTCTCCTCTCCTTTTCCGGAGAGAATCCCAAATTCAGCCTATCCCTATTCTACCGAAATACGAACTTAAATACAAGTGATATTTTCTTTTCCGTCAAGAAAAAAGCGCTGTCTCTGTCCGCGATATTTGTCGTGATTTCCCGATGAATTTTCCTTTTCTGCTGTACGGCTTGACAGCCGTCTTCCATTGCAGTATACTTCACACCGTAAAACAAATACATACAACACGCTAGGGGAGCCTTCACCGGCTGAGAATGGCAGCTTTGCCTGACCCTCACTACTTGATCCGGATTATACCGGCGTAAGGAAGCAATATCACTTACTGTAGTGGCCCCTCCTGTTGTGTTCTCACAAAGGAGGTTTTTTTATGTCTGTTGTTACACCTGACGGCGGCCTGACCGCCCTTGGCTACGGGCTCTGCGTCCTGGCCGCCCTGCTTTTATTCCTGGTTGCCGGAATGGTTTCCCGCAGCCAGAAGACGCGTCTTTCCACCAAACAGCTGGTATTCTGCGGCGCAGCCATGGCCCTGGCCTATCTGACGTCCTACATCAAGCTGGTTCCCCGGATGCCCTTCGGCGGCTCCGTCACCCTGTTCAGCATGCTGTTTATCTGTCTGATCGGCTATTGGTACGGCGTCCGGACTGGCATCATGACCGGGCTGGCCTACGGCATTCTGCAGTTTATCCAGGAGCCCTTTGTATTGTCCCTGTTTCAGGTCTGCTGCGACTACGTATTCGCCTTTGCCGCTCTGGGACTGGCCGGCCTGTTCGCCAAATCCAAAAACGGCCTGGTAAAGGGCTACATCCTCGGCATTCTGGCCCGCGGCCTGTTTCACACCATCGGCGGATACCTGTACTGGATGGACTACATGCCGGAAAACTTTCCCCGGCAGCTGGCTATGTTTTACCCCATTATCTACAACTACTCCTACATACTGGCTGAAGGAATCCTGACCCTGATCGTCATCTCCCTGCCGCCGGTAAAGAAGGGGCTGGCACAGATTAAGACTCTGGCGCAGGAATAGGATTTCTGTAAAAGCGGCTTTTCGCAGCAATACAAGACGGCAAAACGGCTGTCATGCAGCAGATATGCATGACAGCCGCTCTGTTTTCTTATCATATTTTCCCGGTTCGCTCTCCTATGCCTGCGGAATCCAAAGCCCGTCCGCCCCAAAGCTGTAAACGCTTCCGTCTATCTCGCAGCTCTCTCCGGCCGCCATCCGGCCGTCCGGCTTCAGATAATACCAGCTGCCGCCCTGAGGCAGCCAGCCCGTCTGTTTCTGATAATCCTTATAATAATACCAGCTTCCATTGATCAGCCGCCATCCGGTCCCGGGAAACAGCTGGCTGTAATCTGCAAAGGCGATCTCAATGCAGACGTCTCCGGTAATCCCCGCCACAGAGCCGGCATCCGTATACTGCCAGATGGTTCTGTTCGGATATTCATTCACCGAAGTCTCATATCTGGAATACCAGATATCATACGGAATCTGCGTAGTATCCATATAGGTGGTCAGCCACAGATTGTTGGCATACACAACCGGCCGGTATCCCGCATCAGCAATCACCTGGCAAAAGGCGTTGACCTGGGCTGTAATCTCCTGGGGCGTCCTGCCCATATCCAGAAGATGCTGAGACTCCACATCATAAGCCACCGGATAGGACACCGGGTAGTCCTTGATCTGGTCAAGCACAAATTCCGCCTCCTGGCGGGCTGTCTCCTCATCAAGGGCCTGAGTGTAGAAAAACACGCCGGTATGGATGCCTGCCGCCGCTGCATTCTGCATGTTCTCTGCAAAATACGGATCCAGGTCATTAAAATATCCCAGGCGGATCATGGCGAAGGTCACGCCGTCCCCGGCCGCCGCCGCCCAATCAATATCTCCGGCTCTGTTCTGATACTTGGAAACCGTCACTCCTTTGGCAAGCGCTCCCTCTACAGCCGTTCCATTTGCCCGGATAAACTGTCCGTTCTGAACAGTCAGATGCTCCTCCAGCCGCGCCTGGGCCGTCATGGCTCCCGCCTGAAGCATCAGTATGCCGCAGAGCAGCGCCGCCGCTGCTTTCTTTCCTTTCATCAACAAATCCCCTCTCCGGGAAAAGCGGCCGGAATAAAATCCGCCGTCCCATGTTTTTTTCAGTCTGATGTAACCCGACTATAGTAATCGTTCAGGACGGCATATCTTCTTGCCCGGCAAAGCCGGACAAGAAGCCTCGGAGATTCATCCGATAAGAAAATAAGAGCAAAAACGAGCTTACAAGCAAGCTTGATGCTCGTTTTTGCTCTTATTTTCCTGCCGTCCTGAACAATTTAACTATAAAGCATTGGGTCGGCGGATTCAACCAGAATTCGCTTAAAATTCCATTACATTATTCTTTCAGTTATTTCTTTCTGCATTCTGCCACATAGCTCTTAAAAGCTGGGGAACAGCCCGTCCCACACAATCCTTCTGTAATTCTCCCGGTCTGTATCTCCCTCCGTGGAGAAGCAGAGAATTCTGGAATTCTCATCCAGCTTAAGCTGTGCCCGCAGCTCGTCAAGCGCCGGATTCTGCATCACCTCCGCCACAAAGCCGGCCGTGGCCGCTCCGCTCTCACCGGAAACGATCTTCGTATCTCCCGCCATGGGATTGCCCAGAACCCGCATGCCCTTTGCGGCCACCCAGTCCGGCATGGAGATAAAGTTGTCCGCGTGATCCTTAAGAACCCGCCAGCCGATGGTACAGGGCTCGCCGCAGGCCAGGCCTGCCATGATCGTATTCATCTCGCCTCCGACAAAATGCAGCTTTCCGTCCGCCGCCTTCGCCGTCCGGTAAATACAGTCCGCCTTGTTGGGCTCCACAATCGTGATAATCGGCCGGTCCTCGTCTCCGTAATAGCTGGAGAAAAATCCCGTCACAGCCCCGGCCATGGCTCCCACGCCCGCCTGCAGGAAAATATGGGTCGGTTTCTCGCCGCCAAGCTGCTTCACCGCTTCAAGAGCCATGGTGGTATAGCCCTCCATAATCCAGCCCGGAATATCCTCATAGCCCTCCCAGGACGTATCCTGCACCATCACCCAGCCGTACTTTTCCGCGCACTCATTGGCATGGCGCACCGCGTCATCATAATTAAACTCCGTGATGGAGGCATCCGCCCCCAGCGCCTGAATATTCTGAAGACGCTCCTCGGCGCTTCCCTTCGGCATAAATACCACGCTCTTCTGATTCAGCCGGTTGGCGGTCCAGGCCACGCCCCGGCCGTGGTTTCCATCGGTGGCGGTTACAAATGTCAGCTGTCCCAGCTTCTCCTGCACTTCGCTGCTGGTAATCCTTTCATAAGGCAGCTCCGAAATATCCACGCCCAGCCGTTTTGCAATATATCGGCCGATGGAATAGCTGCCCCCCAGCACCTTAAAGGCATTCAGACCAAACCGGTAGCTCTCGTCCTTTACATGGATGCTCTTTACTCCCAGCTGACCTGCCAGCCCCGGCAGGCCTACAAGCGGCGTCTCCTGATATTCCGGAAAGCTTTTGTGATAGGCATGCACCTTCTCTGCATTCTCTTTGCCAAAGCGGCCGGTGGAATACAGCCCCTCTCCGGTTTTCCTGTCATAATGGACGATTTTAAATGCTTCTCTCATAGTTTCTGTTCTCCTCTCTTCATTTCTTCCTGACCTTTGTGCTTTGTAATATATCGCACTTGATATATTGCATTATGTCATGATGTATCTGTTTTGTCAATCATCATCTTCAATTTTCCGTGTTTTTCTGCGCATTTCTCCAATTTCTCATTTCTGTTTTTGGAGAATACGCCCAAGAAATATGCAATATATTGCAAAATGTTCAAAAAGGATGTATACTAAAAAGAACTTGATCAGAAAGGAACATGATTATGCCAATACCGCAGAAGAAAACAAAAGAACAGCCGAAAACAGCAAGGGAGCGCGTCTACACAGAGGTCCGGGAATGGATCGTAAACGGAACACTCCAGCCGGGAGAAAAAATTTCCGATCAGGAAATCTCCCAGTATTTTTCCGTCAGCAGGACGCCGGTGCGGGAGGCCATACAGATGCTCTCTGACCAGAAGCTGGTGGACATTTTCCCGGGAAAGGAGACGCGGGTCGCCCCCTTAAACACGGACGAAGCCGTTTCCACCTACCGGATTATGGCAGAGCTCCACGCCCTGGCGGTGGAGCTTGCCTACCCAAAGCTCACAAAGGAAACCTTTGAAGAGATGAAGCGCGCCGACCTGCTTTTCTGCAATGCGGAAAAACGAAAAAATGTGGAAGAAGCCAGCCAGTATGACCAGTTCTTCCACGATATTTTCCTGCGCCTGGCAGGTGATTATTTCCTGTCCGAGTTTACAAACATTCTCTTAAGTCATATCCAGAGAATTGAGAATATCTATTATAAGAAAAGCGATTCTGTCTCCTTCGAGTCCCACCATGACATCATCGCGGCTCTGGAGCGTCAGGATCTGCCCGCCGCCAAGGACGCCATGCGGAACAACTGGATTCACACTCTGGAGCGGGTGCAGGCCCTGGAACAGGAGACGGACCGGTAGACGGCCTAGCCGAATACCTCCTCTGCATATCCCACCGACGCCATGGCGTCCCGGCAGTACCGGTCGGCGCCCATGGTATCCGCATATTCCTGGGTGAGCACCGCGCCGCCGACCATCACTTTTGCCCAGGGCGCCTTTATCCGCAGCTGGCGGATCGTCTCTTCCATGCTGGGCACCGTAGTCGTCATCAGAGCGCTTAAGCCTACCAGCGGAACATGGCGCTCCACCGCCGTCTCCACAATCAGCTCCGGCGGCACATCCTTGCCCAGATCCAGCACCTCATAGCTGTAATTTTCCAACAGCACCTTCACAATATTCTTGCCGATATCATGAATATCGCCCTTCACCGTTGCCAGAATAATTGTCCCCCTTTTCTCCTGCTTCACGCCGCTTGCCGCCATGGACTCCTTGATGATATCAAACGCCGCGCGGGCCGCCTCCGCGCTCATAAGCAGCTGGGGCAGGAACAGGGTTCCCTTCTCAAAGCCCTTTCCAACCCGGTCCAGAGCCGGAATCATCTGCCCGTTGATGATGTCCAGGGCATCCTTTGCCCCGAGAAGCTCCTTCACCGCGGCAGCCGCCTGTTCCCGCAGCCCCTTTTCAATGCTGGCTTCCAGACGGCTCTCCGGGCCGCCGTCTCCTGTCTCCGCTCCAGGGCCTGCCGCGCTTCCTCCTCCGGCGGCAAAAGAGCTCACTCCTCCTGCCGCGGACACGCCCGTCTGCCCGCCATAAACGGAAATATATTCCCCGCACTGGGGATCCAGATCCATCAGCGCCCGGAAGCTGTAATAAGCCCGCATCATAATCTCCGAATTCGGATTGATGATCGCCGCGCTCAGTCCGCACTCCATGGCCATGGTGAAAAAAGCTCCGTTGATGATCTCACGCTGCGGAAGCCCGAAGGAAATATTGGACACACCGAGGACCGTCTTTCCTCCAAGCTCATCCTTCACCCGCCGCAGAGTCTCCAGCGTGGTCAGCGCCCCCCTGCTGTCTGAGCTGACTGTCAGGCACAGGGCGTCGATCAGGATATTTTCCGGACCGATGCCGTACTCCGCCGCCGTCCTGTAAATCTTTTCCGCGATACTTACCCGGCCCTCCGCCGTATCAGGGATGCCGCTTTCATCCAAACACAGGGCCACAACCACGCCGCCGTATTTTTTCACCAGCGGGAAGATCGCCTTCATGGACTCCGCTTTTCCGTTTACCGAATTGATCAGCGGCTTTCCGTTATAGATACGCATGGCGCGTTCCATAGCCTCCGGATCAGAGGTGTCCAGCTGCAGCGGCAGATCGATAATGCTCTGCAGCTCCCGTACCACCTCCTCCATCATGGACGGCTCGTCGATCTCAGGCAGACCCACATTCACATCCAGAATATGTGCGCCGTGTTCCTGCTGGGTTACGCCCTCCTGCAGAATATACTCCAGATTATGATCCCGCAGCGCCTGCTTGAATTTGGATTTCCCCGTAGGATTGATCCGCTCGCCGATGATCACCGGACTCTTTCCGATCTCCACCGCCTGGGCAAAGGAGGTCACCACGGTTCTGTTCTTTTTCTCCACCGCAGCAGGAAGCTTGTTTTTGCAGCGGGAAACCACCTTCCGGATATGCTCCGGCGTTGTGCCGCAGCAGCCTCCCACAATCCGCGCGCCCATGTCCACGATTTCTTCCATGATTTCCGCGAATTCCTCCGCGTCGATATCGTAAACTGTCCTGCCGTTCTCGCTGCGGGGCAGTCCGGCATTGGGATTGATCATCACCGGAATGGAGGACTCCGCCAGAATCTCCTTTAAAATATCCCGCATCTGAGCCGGTCCCAGACCGCAGTTCATACCCAGCACATCCACGCCCAGACCTTCCAGCAGGGCCACCACCGAAGCTGGATTTCCGCCTGTCAGAAGCTTGCCCCGCTCGTCAAAGGTCACTGTTACAAACACCGGCAGGTCGCAGGCCTCCCTGGCGCCCAGCACCGCCGCCTTCGTCTCATAGCTGTCGCTCATGGTTTCAATGAGAATAAAATCAGCGCCTTCCCTGGCGCCGACCGAGGCCACTTCTCTGTAAATATCCACCGCGTCCTCAAAGTCAAGATCTCCCAGCGGCTTTAACAGCTTGCCGGTAGGGCCCATATCCAGGCCGATCCAGGCCTGGCGTCCGCTGAGTGAAACGGCCTTTTTCGCGTTGCTCACGGCAGCTGCGATCACCGGCTCCAGCTGATACTCCGTATTTTCGTTGTACTTCAGCCGGTCCACGCCGAAGGTATTTGTCGTCACAATATCTGCCCCTGCCTCCAGATAGGCCCTGTGGATCCGTACCAGCTCCGACCGGTGGGTGATATTCCAGGTTCCCGGCAGCTCTCCCGCCTTTAATCCTGCCTCCTGCAGAAGGCTTCCCATTCCGCCGTCGCAAAACAGGATCCGTTTCTGCAATTCCTGTAAAATATTCATGCTGTCTCCTTTGTTTTCCGCCGCCTTACCTGTCCGCGCAGGCTGCCCTGTAATTTTGCAGCTACGCATTTCGTCTGTAAGCGCAGTCCTTTTTCCCGCAGGCCTCGCAGCCCTGCACCCGGCAGCTCACCGGAATCCGGCTGACTCCGATCACCGCCGTCACCGACTTGGACGGCGCCATCAGAAGGCTCTCCGTCAGCGTCACGCCGATCCGCCTGTTCAAATCCAGCGCCGGAACCAGCTGCTTTTGACAGCCCAGAGGGAAATCCCCGTAGCCAGGGCTGAACCGCGGTCTTAAATACAGCCCCTCCTTCAGGTATTCTTCCTTAAGCTGTCTGTTTTTTTCATCACAGAAGGTCTCCAGCATAGCCGCCGAAGCCGCCTGAATCACCACGGCCCTGCTCATCTGCAGCCGGCCGTACCGCTGCAGCAGCATGTCCACGCCGGCTCCCAGCGTGGCGCCGAACAAAATAACCCTGTGACAGTCCTTTAGATTCCGGGCAAGGCTTTTACTGACCGTCTGCAGGCATTCCATATCAATCTTATCTCCATCCAGCGTCAGAGGAAATTCCCTCCACACCGCCTTCGGCGCAGCGCTGCGCTCCAGCTCTGCCTTACAGCCCTCAATCAGGCTCCGGACGTTCTCATCCGGAGCCTGATTCCGCTTAAAGCCAAGATACCGCAAAATCTCCCTGTCATTCCAGCTGCAAGTCTCCATCAGCTGCTTCCTTCTCTCTCCTAACGGACAATCTCGGACAGGCTGGACTGAATCTGCGCAGCCACGTCCGGCTTATTCATGGAATATATATGGATACCATTTACACGGTTTGCAATCAGATCAATGATCTGCTCCGTGGCGTAGGCGATTCCCGCCTGCTTCATCGCCGCCGGATTATCCCCGAACCGGTCCACGATAGCCTTGAATCTGGACGGCAGATACGTGCCGGACATGGAACAGATCCGTTTGATCTGGGCGGCGTTGGTCACCGGCATGATTCCGGCGATCACCGGAACCGTAATCCCCTGCTCCCGGATCCTGTACAGATAATTATACAGAATATTGTTATCGAAAAACATCTGAGTGGTAACAAAATCACACCCCGCCTCCACCTTCTCCTTCAGATGGAGAATATCGGCGGTTTTATTCTCTGACTCCACATGCCCCTCGGGATAGCAGGCTGCGCCGATGCAGAAATCTCCGGACGCCTTGATCTCCGCGATCAGCTCCGACGCGTAGCGGTAATCCTTCTCCACCCTGCCGTCCGCCGGGATATCTCCCCGCAGCGCCAGCACATTCTCAATGCCCCGGGCCTTCAGCTCGTCCAGAACCTGGCGGACCTTCTCTCTGGTAGAGGAAACGCAGGTCAGATGCGCCAGCGGCGTCACTCCGTGAGCCATAATGGCCGATGCGATGTCAACCGTATAGCGGCTGGTTCCTCCGCCTGCTCCGTAGGTAACGCTCATAAATGCCGGCTTCAGCTGCGCAATGGCAAGCGCCGCCGCCTCCACGGAATCGAATTTGTCCTCCGTCTTCGGAGGAAACACTTCAAAGGACAGGGTCGGCTGACCCTTCGCCAGAATGTCTTTAATCTTCATAGTCTTCTCCTCGTTGTTTGTTATTCTGTCACACGCCGCAGGACTTTACCGCCAGGGAGAAGAGGATGACCACCACAATTCCCCATGCGGTTCCAGGGCTGCCTTTTTTACGTGCAGGAAACATATCCGCCGCCGGGCGGCCCGGATACTTCCCTGCCGGAGCGCTTCTCTGCGCCTCGCGAACCGGTCCTGCTTCCTGCCGCATCCTCTGCGGATTGCTGCGGGTCTGGCTGCGCGGCTGATTTGGAACCGCGCTCCGCTTCGGCTGCGCCTTTTTCTCCGCCGCTCCGCCTGTCCTGGTCCATCCGCCGGTTGGCACGGTCTCTGTGCGCATGACCTCGCCTGCGCTGCCGTGATAGCTGCACGAGGTCTCATCCTCCGGATGGCGTTCATTCAGATAATAGGTCACGTCGCGGATCCATGGATTTTTCACCCAAGAGCGGCAGTTCCGGCAGTAATGCGCCGAACGCATCACCTGATCACACACTGGACAGATTCGTTTCTGCATAGGACAGCCTCCTTCGTACATGATTTCTCTGCATAAGTCATCTGACTGAAGCCTCCCGGTCCCCCTTACAGCGTTCTCCGGTTCCAGGCAGGCTTTCAGATTACGTCAAGTATAGCATAACTTTTCTTTGTTTTCCACGACACATTATGTTAATTTTTTAACCAGGCCGGTCTTTTTTCTTCTTTTTCCTTTGCTTTTCTGTAAATCTGTGCTAAGATAATGCCTAACTGCTTTGACCCGGGAAGTCAAATGTGTGCCTTTATGTCCCACAATACCAACTGTAAGGAGAACTTATTATGGAACAGACAGGCGTAAAAGCATTTCTAAAACGAAAAAATGTCAACATCACCGTCAAAACCTACTTAATCGATGCACTGGGAGCCATGGCCTTCGGCCTTTTCGCGTCTCTCCTCATCGGAACCATCTTCGGAACTCTGGGCGAGAAAACCCATGTGGAGCTTTTCAACACCATTTCAGAATACTGTAAAAGCGCTACCGGCGCTGCTCTTGGCGTGTCCATTGCCCACGCGCTGCAGGCGCCGCAGCTTGTGCTGTTTTCCGCCGCCACGGTCGGCATCGCCGGAAACGCCCTCGGAGGCCCGGTAGGCGCCCTTGTTTCCACTGTCATCAGCACGGAGCTCGGTAAAATCGTCTCCAGGGAGACGCGGGTCGACATTCTCGTCACCCCCGGCGTTACGATTATCTCCGGCGTGCTTACCGCGCAGTTTGCGGGCCCCGGAGTCTCCGCGTTCATGACCGCCTTCGGAAACCTGGTAAAAACAGCCACGGAGATGCAGCCGTTTTTCATGGGCATCCTGGTTTCCGCCCTGATCGGCATCGCCCTGACCCTGCCGATCAGCAGCGCGGCTATCTGCATCATGCTCAGCCTTGACGGTCTGGCCGGAGGCGCCGCCACTGCCGGCTGCTGCGCTCAGATGATCGGCTTCGCCGTCTTAAGCTTCCGTGAAAACGGAGTCGGCGGCCTGCTGGCCCAGGGGCTCGGCACCTCCATGCTGCAGATGGGAAATATTGTCCGGAATCCGCGGATCTGGCTTCCCCCAACCCTGGCTTCCATGGTCACCGGACCGCTGGCCACCTGCGTATTCCAGATGAAAAATATTGCCGCCGGCTCCGGCATGGGCACCTGCGGCCTGGTAGGCCCTATCGGCGTATATACGGCCATGGACGGCGGCGCCTCCATGTGGCTGGGGATCCTGTTCATCTGCTTTTTGCTGCCGGCCGTTCTCACCATGATCTTCGGCGAAATTCTCAGGAAAGCCGGATGGATCAGGCCTGGCGATCTGAAGCTGGATCTGTAAAGGTCACAGAAATCCTGCCATGTGTCCAGCCGCAAAGATATTATTAAGTTTTTCCGCTGTATCGATAAGATTTTGTTAAGACAATGCACAGGTTCTGTTAAGGGTAAACAAAACCTCTTTTCTCTTCTGCTGTCCGCGTATATACTACATGCAGAATTTATTTTCCGGCGCTGTCCGGCACAGCAGAGAGGAGAACTTGTCATGATTTGGCTGATTACCATTGTATATGCGATTATTGGCGGCTTGTCCACATTGGCTTTGGTCGTTGGAATTCCCGGAATTATTGTCTGGAAGATTTACCGCAAAATCAGGCTGGGCATTCCGCTGACCGATTAATCCGGCAGGATTGTCCGCACAGGCTTTCATTTCCCCCATACAGGCACCTGCTCCGTCCGGTTATCATATAAAAAAGTAACGATTCCTTCCATTGGAGCCTTTTATATGACAACCTTCCACGCAAATTCTGCAGAAGCTGCCGCTCTGACGGACAGCCGCCCTGTCTTCGTGACGCTGGCCGGAAGTCCTGGTTCCGGAAAAACAACTGTTTTTCACGGACTTTCACGCGCGTCAGGGCCTGCCGGACATCATCAGGTCCCCACAGACAAACCGGTTTCCGGTACCTTTACCATCCGAAACCAGATATTTCATATTACGGATCTGCCCGGCCTTTACTCCCTGGCTGCCCATTCTCCCGAGGAACGGACAGCCAGGGATTTTCTTTTATCCGGCCGCACAGATATCATCCTGTTCGTCTGCGACGGGGTCTGTCTGGAGCGCGGACTTTCCCTGCTCCGTCAGCTTCTCTGTGCCGACTCTGTAAAGGAACGCGAGATACCGGTCGTTCTGTGCATTAATTTCTGCGATGAAATGGAACGGCGGCAGACAGCGCTGGATGCAGAGCTTCTGCAGGATGTGCTGCAGCTCCCCGTTGTCTGCTGCTGTGCCTTAAAGCCCGTATACATAGAGCGGCTGCGGCAGGTGCTTCAGGAAACTGCCGGAACACGGATATCCTACGACTGCCTGGATTTCTCCCCTGCCCAGCTGGCCAGGGAGGCTGTCTTTCCCACCGACGGCCGCTTCGCCGGCTCCGGGTCCGGCGAAGCCCTTGACCGCATGATTCTGGAGCCGGTACTTGGGCGGTCTCTGTTTTTCCTGCTCGGAGCCGTCATGACCGCGGCTGCGGCAGCGGCTGCTTACTGCGCAGACATGGCATACCGTCCCGTCTGCGCTTTTGTCCAGCCGTCCCCCGGAGCAGCCGGGCCATCCCCCGGAACCCTTCTTTTCCAGAGCGTCTTTTTCTGTCTGGCCTGGGCTTTTTCCGTCCTGCTGCCGGCTGCGGCTGTTTTTCTTTTCCTGTTCGGTCTTGCGGAGGCTGCCGGTCTTCTCCCCCGGGCCGCCGTCCTCTTTTGCCGCTCCCGGGATCTGCTGGAGCTTCCGCCCTGCCGGCGCCCACGTCTCCGCCAGGTGCTCCCGCGCCTCACAGCCCGTCTCCTCCTTCTTATTCCATGGCTTGCGGCTCTGGCCGTATCTGCCGGAATCGCGGTCTGGATGACTGCGGCCCCCAAGCAGTGGCTGTGATATAAGAAAAAAGGGAGCGGGGAAGCTGATTTAACAGCCTCCCCGCTCCCTTTTTTCTCTTACAGCGCTTCCCGGATCTTCTGCGCGATCTCCTCGCACTGCGCGTCATCGTACACAACCCGTCCCGGATTCATCTCGAAGGTGCCGCCCCACTCGTACTCGCCCTCATACTTCGGCACCAGGTGCATATGCAGATGGCAGCCGGTATCACCATATGCGCCGTAGTTTACCTTCTTCGGATGGAAAACCTTATGGATCGCCCGGGCAGCCTTTGCCACATCGGCAAAAAACGCGTTCCGCTCCTCATCCGTCAGCTCGATCATCTCGCTGATATGTTTGTCGTGGGCCAGAATCAGACGGCCCGGATGGCTCTGCTCCTTAAACACATACAGAAACCCCGTATCCATCTTGCAGACCGGATACGCAAACTTTGCCACCAGTTCTCCCTGCATACAATATGCGCAATTCACATCCTTCATCACAAAATACCTTCCTTTGCTTAATTTTCAGGCATACAAAAACGCCTGCCGCTGTATCTGATTTTACTCCACTTTTTTCATCTTCGCAATCATTTTGTTGCGGTTCTTTCCACCATTATAAGCCATTTATGATAATGTCTCAGTATACCACATATGAAAATGTCCCG
>JAUNGW010000199.1 GCA_030524245.1 Eubacteriales bacterium | reverse complement strand
ACGTCCTATGATACAAAAACGCTCCGCAAAGGATCGCACTGCGGCGGAATGGAATCATGCCGCTGACGCGACCTGCCGCAGGCGGAGAATCCTGCGCAGCAGGATTCTTTGATCACTTTATATTTCAGAGGAAAACAGCTATGATAGAATTTTTAAAAGAGGAAAAGGTCAGCCCGGAGCTGATTGAGGCGGCGGAGGATTTCGCGGCCAGATATCCGGTGAATCCGAGAGACGCAGAGCGGATCCCGGTGCCGGAGGGGCATTACTATGGAAAGGAGATCTGGGAGCAGGCGCTGGCGGCGCTTCTGTGCGGGCAGAACCTGCTTTTGTCCGGCCCGAAGGCTTCGGGGAAAAATCTGCTGGCGGAGAATCTGGCGGCAGTATTCGGGCGGCCGGTGTGGAATATTTCTTTCCATATCAATATGGACGCGGCCTCCCTGATCGGAACGGACACCTTCCGGGACGGAGCCGTAAGCTTTCGGCAGGGGCCGGTGGCCTGCTGCGCCGTGGAGGGCGGCTTCGGAATTCTGGACGAGGTCAATATGGCAAAAAACGAGGCGCTGGCAGTGCTGCACAGCGCTCTGGATTTCCGCCGGTCTGTCGATGTGCCGGGCTACGACAGGATTCCGCTTAAGGAGGAAACCAGATTTATCGGCACCATGAACTACGGATACGCAGGAACCAGGGAGCTGAACGAGGCGCTGACCTCCCGGTTCGCGGTGATCAGCATGCCGGTGATTTCCGGGGAAAACTTAGAGAGGCTTTTAAAAAGCAGATTTCCCCGGCTGAACGGCAGATACGCAGGCCAGCTGGTGCAGCTGTTTGCGGACATCCGCGCAAAATGTGAAAACGGGGAAATATCAAGCCGGCCGCTGGATCTTCGGGGGCTTCTGGACGCGTTAAGCCTGGCGCAGCGCGGCCTGGACCTGCACAGTGCGCTGGATATGGGACTGACCAACAAATCCTTTGATCCCTATGAGCAGGGGCTGGTCAGGGACATGATCCGGGGGCGGATCCCGAAAAAGCTGAACCTCTGGGACGGGCGGTGATGGAGCGGTTATGGAAATCGACAGGGAGAGAGAAGAAAACAGAGCGCGGAATATCATCTGGACCGGCGCGGGAGCTTATGGCTGGCAGCCGGATTTTATGGCCTTTGATCAGACTGGCAGAGCCGAGCTTTACTTAAACCTGATTGTCGGCTGCACGAAAAAGTGGTTCCCCGGAGAAGCGCTTGGCGGACTGGAGAAGTCCTTTGAAGGCGCCGCGCTGGAGGAGGTATACAGCACGGTATTCTGGCTGTGCCTGGAGTCCTGCATTTATAAAAAGGAGCTGCCCTGCCGCCCGGCCCTTGAGGCGCTGCGGCGGGAATATGCCTTAAGGCTGGAGGAGCGTTACCGGCTGGGAACGGAAAACAGCCTGGCCTGGACGCTGCAGTGCGGACATTTTATGGAGGTGCTGGGCCATCACGCCGTGACGGCTCCCTGGGAGAAGAGGCTGCTGGCAGAAATGGATTTTCCGGCAGAGCTGACAGAGCAGCAGGCGGCGGACCGGATCCGGGACATACTCGGAAGGTATTTCCGGTTCCGAAAGGGGCCGCGGGGGAATCAGTATGCCGGACGGGAGGGCATGCATATCCGGCTGTACGGCGGTCTGGGCCTGTGGTTTCTGGGCCGTGGGAAGGCGCGGCGGAAACGGCCGCTGATGCTCCGGCTTTCCGGCGGAGGCCTGTCTGCGGCTTCCGGGGAAGATGCGCAGACCGGAAAAGAGGCGGACGAAGCGCCTCAGGGACGCAGAGGAGGGCTTGCGGGCTTTCTTGCCAGACTGGCGCTCTTTTTTGCGTCCATGTCCGGGCAAAAGGAAAGCAGGCAGCGGGAATATGTGGAGGAATGCTTCGGAAAGCCTGCCTGCACGGAGGAGAGAAGCAGGAGGCTGGAGGAGGAGCTGTGCACGGGAAACCACGCCGGCTGCCGGCTGTATTTTGCGTCCGCGGAAGGGACCGGAGCGGCAGCCGGGGCAGGGAACGGAGCAGGATCAGAAGCCGGGGCGGAGAGCGCCAGCCAGACCCTTGCCCGCCGGCAGGAGGAGTCCAACCGGGCCTGGTACCGGGAACACCGGGATATGGTGCAGACCTCTGTCAGACGTCTGAAGGCGCAGATCGAAAACACGCTGCTTACAGAGCGGCAGCCGGAGCAGCTGACCGCCCGGGAGGGCCGTCTGGACGGCGGACTGGTGTGGCGGTATCCCGTTCTTCGCGACAGCCGCGTGTTTGTGAAAACAAACTGGGAGGCAGATCAGCCGTTTTCCGTGGATATTCTGCTGGACGCCTCATCCTCCCAGATCCACCGTCAGGAAATCATTGCGGCCCAGGGCTATATTCTGGCCAGAGCCCTTGGACAGTGCAGGATTCCCACCCAGATCAGCTCCTTCTGCACCGAGGAAAATTACACCGTTTTCCGCCTGTTTCAGACCTACGGGGAGAAAGGGCGGGAGGATAATATTTTCCGGTATTCCGCGTCAGGCTGGAACCGGGATGGTCTGGCCGTCAGAACAGCGGGAAAGCTGATGGAGCAGTCTCCCTGTGAAAAGCGGCTTCTGATCATCCTTACGGACGGAAGCCCCAATGACGATGGGAAAATGCCCGGAGCAGGGGCAGGCCGGGCC
>JAUNGW010000198.1 GCA_030524245.1 Eubacteriales bacterium | reverse complement strand
GCTCCCCTGGCCCTGGTGCCAGCGGCGGACGACGCGCTCTCCTTCCATATAATAAAGATCGCCGTGGACGCCGTCCGTGCCTTCGCGCTCGATGATCTCCACCATTTTCGAGATGACAGAAGCGTCCTCGAACTCGTCGAAGCAGCAGCCCAGGATTTCCCCGGTGGACAGACGGATGCCCTTATTGATGGCGTCGTAGATGCCCTTATCCGGCTCGGAAATCCATTTCAGGCGATTGGAAAAAATGGCCTCCGCCTCCGCGATCACCTCCGCCGTGCCGTCTGTGGAGCCTCCGTCCACAATGATGTATTCGATGTTTTCATAATCCTGCCTCTGCACCTGGCGGATGATCCGTCTTAAATTCTCCCGGTCATTGTAGGTGGCCGTGATGATCGAGACCTTTGGCTTTTTCATGCTTACTCCTCCAAAAGCTTCCGGTAAAGGGCGAGATACTCCCGGAATCTGTCATTTTTATCGTAATGGGAGGCCCGAGAAAGACAGGCTTCCCTCTTGTCCGGCTCCCTTCGCAGCTCCTCTATGGCTCTGACAAGAGCGTCCGTGTCGCCCTTTGGCACGATTTTTCCGCAGGAGGCGTCCACAGACTCCACGCTTCCGCCGGTGGCAAAGGTGATGACCGGCGTCCCGCAGGCCAGCGCCTCCAGGTTCGTGGTGGGAAAGGTATCCTCCAGCGTCGTGTTCACATAGGCGTCCGCCATGGAATAATACTCCGCAAGCTCCTCCATGCTGTTCGTCCGCATGACGCCGCGGATCTTCGGGTGAAGGGTTTTCAGCTTCCGCTTTGAGAGGCCGATAAGAATGATCTGATAGGAATCGTCCAGCCGATCCGCCAGCTCCTCAAAATAAGCATAACCCTTTCGCTCCTCCCACATACTGGCCACGCCCAGAAGAATGTATTTCCCCTGCAGCTGAAGCCTTTCGCGAAGGCCCTTGTCCACCGGATGAAATTTATCGAGGGCGATGCCGTTTGGAATCACCTCCACCGGATAGGCGCCCAGATAGGACTCCCGCACGTAGCCCGCCAGCCAGCGGGACGGCGTCACTACCGTGAGAGAGGGCACGCCGGTAAAGGCCGCCTTTTTCCGCCGGTAATTTTTTGCGGAATTGTCCTTAAACAGGGCGTAAGGATAGACGCTCCGATACTGGGGGCAGTCCCCGCAGCCCGTCTTCCACTTCATGCAGCCGATATAGTCGAAATGGGCGCAGTGGCCCGTGAAGCTCCAGCAGTCGTGAAGCGTCCAGACCACAGGCTTTCCCGCCTGCTTCAGGTACCGGAAAAGCTGCTCCACATCCAGATAGAAGCCGTGGATATTGTGAAGATGAATGATGTCCGGATCGTATGCCCGGATCCGCTCAATCAGACGCGCCGTCTGCCCGGAGGAGGCGAAGCCATGCTCTCCCTTAAAAAAGGTGTGTAGCACATGGACGCCCATATCCAGATTCGTGCCGAATCTCCAGGCGTCTACGCCCTCCGGGGCCGCGCGGCGGCCAAAGGCAATCATGCCCTCGCTGCCCTCCGCCTCCAGCGCCCGTACAATGTCCACGGTGATGCGGCCCACGCTTCCGCTGCCGCAAATCGTGTTAATCTGCAAAACCTTCAAAGTCTGTCCCCTTTTATTCAAAATGCGCAGCTGCTCAGAACACTGCTAAAACACCAGCTCGCAGTCCCAGACATCCACGCCGCTGTCCTGGAATACGCTGCGGATGCGCTCCCTCAGCTCCTCCTTCGTGCAGCCCTTTTTCAGAACCGCCTGCAGGAAGCCGCCGCCGCCCGCCCCGCAGATCATCCGGGCTGAGAGCAGATCCTCGCAGGAGAGGAAGATCTGATCGATACAGGTGTTTGTGCTGCCTCCGTCAAGCCGCTTCGACAGCTCCCAGTGGCGCTCCAGAAGCTCCGCGAAGCCGTCGATATTGCCCTTTTCCAGCTCAAACTTCATGAGCACGGCCACCCGCTGGATCTCGTATAAGACCTCGATGGAATTGGGATTGGAGCCGATGTAGCCGCCCACCACCTCGCGGAGCAGATTTCTGGCCAGGCGGCGCTGGCCCGTATAGATCAGCACGAAGCGATCCTTCAGCTCCTGTGCTGCCTCTGCCGGAATATGCAGGTGCTGCACCTGGATATCCTGCATAAGCCCCGGCTTCGTGGTCACAAGCTTCACGCCCTCTGTGAGGCCGCCCACCTGATCCTGCCAGCCGCCTCCCGTGCTCATCAGCTGCTCCATGCAGAGTACATGCGTATAGAGCTGATTTTCCGTCACTTCTTTTCCAATATACTGGAAGATCGCCTTCACGCAGGCTCCCGCCAGGATGCTGCTGGTGCCAAGGCCGGAGCCTCTGGGAATACCCATAACGGCCGTGGACAGGTAAAGTCCGCCGCCAAGCTTCTCTAAGATCTCCGAAAGGGGCGTCTCTCCCTCCAGCGGAATGATACCGCAGGCCAGAAGCGCCGCCTTGTGAAGGGCATAGGTATCAAAGGGATCCCGGCAGCTCTGAAGCCGCCTTACATCCGTAAATTCATCGTAGGCGCCGGAATCGGTGCTGGCCAGGGCGATGCAGGGCTTCTCTATCCGCTTCACGGTCACCACCACAGGCAGGATGCCGTTCAGCTTCGCCGCCGCGTTCAGCACCGTGCCGCCGTGCTCA
>JAUNGW010000197.1 GCA_030524245.1 Eubacteriales bacterium | reverse complement strand
TGGAGGGAGTTAATCAGTATGTGACTGTTTTTTGCAAGCACTTTTTCCTTAAAAATGCAGATTATTTTCCTCAAAGTTGCATGGGGAATTTCCCCAGTATTGCATTTCCTCCGCCGGCACTCTTTCATGTGCCGGCGAGGAGCCGTTGCAGGCATACAAAGTTTATTAGTTACAGATACTTGATGCTGGTTTCATCGGTGCCGTTGACAAGCCTCCTCATACGAGCCAGTTTCTCTTTTTCCTGTTGAGGATCGATACCGTTACATACCATACTGACATATAGATCATAAGCCGGATCTCCTTCAAAATCACGGGAGATGTTGTTTAAAATGTCTGACCGCAGCCCTTCTGCCCATTCGGGCGGAAGATATTTGATGAGAGCCTGGCGCCACCGGACGAGTTCTTCTTCCAGACCGATGATGGTATGTACCATCTCGTCGGTGAGACGCATGAAATCTTGCACGGTTCTGCAGCCGTAGAAGCAATCTTCTGAATCATGCTCCTTGAAAATTTCATGATCAGGCATTCCGGGCACCTCCCTTCTGTTGGGACGCAAACATATCGTTGATGCTGGACTCCCGCAGCCGGTTGTTTTCACCGGGGAAGAGTATCAGATGGCAGTGGTGCATCAGCCGTCCTACAAGTGCGGCGGTCATCTGCTCATCATACAGGACGTTTACCCATCTGGAAAACTCTAGGTTTGTATTAAGGATAATGACTTTCTTTTCATGGATCTCAGAAAGATAGTCAAACAACAGCTGGGCGCCGGTCCGGTTGTACGGGACATACCCGAATTCGTCCAGAATGAGGATATCTGCCTTATCCAGCTTCTTGTGAAGCTGCGCAAGGCTGCATCTCTCCTGAGCCTCTGAAAGCTGGTTGATGAGCGAGGCGGTCCGGAAGAACTTCACAGGGATCCCACTCCTGCATGCTTCCATCCCGATGCAGATGGACAGCATGGTTTTGCCGGTGCCTGTGCTGCCGTACATTACCAGGTTATTCCCTGCATGGAAAAATTCCAATGCTTTCAGGCTTTCCGGTGTAACACCCGAGGGGAACTGCACTTCATCAGGTTGAAATGCGGAAAAGTTATGCTGGACGGGGAAACCTGCAGCGTTGATCAGTTTTCCGATCCGTGCTTCTTTCCGACATTTGATCTCCTCGCTTAACAGATTGTACAGGTATTCCTGATGAGTTTCGCCCTGTATGGCAAACGCATTATCAGCCAGGTTGGCCGACAGGCGCAGCTGTCTGCAGCAGGAAACAATGGCATCTCTGTAATCAGCCATTTGCGACACCTCCTTTTTGCAGGAGAATGTCATAGGAAGCCAGATCCACCGGCATCTGTTCCAATGTGGGGACACCGCTCTGGAATGGCATCGGTGGGAGCTCCGGCACATCCGCATACAGTCTCCGGTACAGATTCTTCAGGCTGTCCGGATCCTTTACCTGATAGAGAATGGCCTGGTTGACTGTCTGAAGGGCGCTGTCAAATCCAGTTCGACCGGTCAGTTCTGCAAGGACTTTCAGGATAGCTCCCCGATCCGTGCTGCCACAGCTCTTCATGTATCGCTGCATGTTCTTCGGCATCATATCGTAGATGCCGCTGTTGAACAGGGAACGGGGCTTCCTGGAGATGGCCGTCAGGTACGGCAGCCATTCCATGCTTGATTGTTTCTGGTCTCCGTAGAGCCGCCTGTGTGTCACAATAGGGCGATGCTGCATGTCCATGACCTGTACCTGCCGTGAGGTGATCTTAAGCCACACGTTCGTACAGACGTGATCTGGAGAGGTTGAATATTCATGCTTCCCTTTTTTCAGAGTGAATCTGCCCCATTTGTCCGTAAGTACCGTCTCATACCTGGCCGGATCAAACGCAACATCCGGCAATGGGAGAAGCGCCTTCTTGTCCTCGCCAAAGCGTTCCAGTATCGTCTGGTCGTAGTGGTAATGCTCCCGATCCATGTCTCTGTCAGCCTCTGTAAGAAGACGTCTGTTGTATTCGGACAGTTCCATGAACCTTGGCGGCGGCACAAGAAAGGCTGTACCCTACCTTGTTTTCCACATTTCCCTTTTCCCACCCGGATTCGGGATTCATGAATTTATAGCGGAATCCATAATGCTCACTAAACCGAAGAAACTTATCCGTCAGCTGACGTCCCCCGTCTTTTAGGATCTTCGTGACAAGGGTTGATGTGTTATCAAACCAGATTTCCGTGGGAACGCCTCCAAGATGCGTAAACATGGCGGTCATGCCCTCCATGAAGCACTCGGCATTTTCACCATACATCAGCTGGAGATACCCAGCATTGCTGAACGGGAAAGAAAGCACCAGATACTTTCCTTCAATGGAAAAACTGTTTTCAAAGAACTGTGCGGCGCCGAAATCAGCCTGCCCCTCGCCTGGATAGTGGATGAGCGGAAGGTAAGACTTCTTGCTGTCAAGATGCATCTGCGATTTCCTGTAGGCCACATACTGCGCAACCAACCGGTAAGAGCAGTCGAAGTCCTCGGTTTCCGTCTGAAGCCGCTTAAACACTCTTTTTGCAGTATGGCGCTGCTTCCTAGGGGCCTTACGGTCATCCAGGAGCCACTGGTCGATCAATGGCTTATATGCATCCAACTTCGGGCATCTATTTTCCGGATCCTCCTTTTTAGGTTTCGGTGTGTT
>JAUNGW010000196.1 GCA_030524245.1 Eubacteriales bacterium | reverse complement strand
CCCGGATGCCCGCGTCGATGGCGTAGCGCATCTCCTCCTCAGACACGTTGTTGCAGATGTAGAAAATCTCCTCCGGGGCAAATCCGGCCATCCGCTCCATGTAAATCTCGCCGGGAGACATGGCGTCCGCCTCCAGGCCCTCGGAGCGGACGATCTGTAAAAACGCCAGGCCGCAGTTGGCCTTGGCGGAGTAGTCCACTACAAAGTTTGGATAGGTGACCATATTTTTCAAATCCCGGCAGCGCTGCCGCAGGATCCGTTCGTTACAGACATACAGGGGAGTACCGTACTGCCTGGCGAGGGCGGTGGGGTCATTGCCCTCGAAAAAGTTCATTGCGTCGGTGACGTTCGTATAAATGTGTTTCATCGGTGGGTCCTTTCGTGATAAATGTGCGTATATTTTAACATGAAAGCGTAAAAAGGGCAATTTGTTTTCAAAGTGAATGGACAGCCTTGGAAAACAGGCGGGGATATAGTATACTTGATGGTGCAGAATATGACAGTCAGGAGCGGTATTATGAAATTCATCCATCTCTCAGACCTGCACATGGGAAAGCGTGTCAATGAGTTTTCCATGCTGGAGGACCAGAAATATATCCTTGGACAGATTCTTTCCATCGTGAAGGCGGAGCAGCCGGACGGGGTGATCCTGGCCGGGGACGTCTATGATAAGGCGGTGCCGCCGGCGGAGGCGGTGCAGGTCTTTGACAGCTTTCTGACCGGGCTTGCCGCTCTTCATACGGCGGTCTTTGTTGTCAGCGGGAACCATGATTCGGCGGAGCGTCTGGCCTTTGGCGCAGGTCTTATGAGCGGCAGCCGGGTGTACGTGACGCCGGTTTATGACGGACGGATCACCACGGTAGCCATGGAGGATGCGTGGGGAGAGGTGCAGGTGCACCTTCTGCCGTTTTTAAAGCCGGCCCTGGTGCGCCATGCATTTCCCGGCGAGTCGGCGGAAACCAGTGAGGAGGCAGTGAAAACAGCCCTGAGCCATTTGGATATAGACACGGATAAGCGGAACGTGCTGGCGGCCCATCAGTTTGTCACCGGCGCGTCTTTAAGCGAGTCGGAGGAGCTGGCGGTAGGCGGGCTGGATCAGATAAGCGCATCGGTATTCGCGGACTTTGATTATGTGGCGCTGGGGCATATTCACGGGCCGCAGTGGGTGGGACGGGAGACGGTCCGCTACTGCGGCACTCCGCTGAAATACTCATTTTCCGAGGCGGGACAGGAAAAGTCGGTGACCGTGGCGGAGCTGGGGCCCAAGGGGGAGGTTTTAGTGAGAACCATTCCCTTAAAGCCTCTTCGCGACATGAGGAAGCTTCGCGGAACCTATCTGGAGGTGACGGCAAAATCCTTCTACGAGGGGACGAACCGGGAGGATTATGTACAGATCACGCTGACGGATGAGGAGGATATTCCGGACGGGATGCAGAAGCTGCGGGTGATTTATCCAAATCTGATGCGGCTGGAGTACGACAACCGGAGGACGAGACAGGGGCAGCAGATCCAGGCGGCGGAGGCTGTGGAGGAGAAATCCGGCCTGCAGCTGTTTGAGGAATTTTATGAGCTGCAGAATAACGGCCCGATGAGCGGGGAGCAGCGGGAATTTGCAGGGAAGCTGATTGACAGAGTGCTGGAGGGAGAGGGCAGATGAGACCGGAATATCTGATTATGAGCGGGTTCGGCCCCTATGCGGGAAAAACTGAGATCGATTTTGGAAAGCTGGGGGAGAGCGGCCTGTATCTGATCACCGGAGATACGGGAGCGGGAAAAACCACGATTTTCGACGCCATTTCCTATGCGCTGTACGGGGAGGCCAGCGGACAGGTGCGGGATCCCGGCATGTTCCGGAGCAAGTACGCGGCGCCGGAGACGCCGACCTATGTGGAGCTGCGCTTTGCCTACCAGGGGAGATCTTACACGGTGCGGAGAAATCCGGAATACATAAGGCCAAAGGGCCGGGGGACGGGCACCACGGTTCAGAAGGCGGAGGCGGAGCTTCTGTTTCCGGACGGACGGCCGCCGGTGACAAAGGCCAGGGAGGTGACCAGGGCGGTCACAGAGCTGACGGGGCTGGATTACCGGCAGTTTACCCAGATTGCCATGATTGCCCAGGGGGATTTTCAGAAGCTTCTTCTGGCGGGCACCGCGGAGCGGGGGGAGATTTTCCGGCAGATTTTCCACACCGGCTTATATCAGGAAATTCAGAAAAGGCTTAAGGACGCGGCCCGGGACAAATGGCAGCAGTACGATGAGCTGCGCCGGAGCATCAGCCAGTTTCTCGACGGCGTGGACGCCGGGCAGGACCCGGCCCTTTGCCAGGAGTTTGAGGAGCTGAAAAAGGAGCATTTTGACGGCAGGGCTGTCCGGGGGATGGAGATTCTGGAGCGGCTTCTGGAGCTGGACGGAAAACAGGTTTCGGAGCTGGAGGGGCAGCTTCTGGAGCTGGATAAGGCCATAGAGACGGAAAACGGACGTCTGAACGGGGTGCAGCAGCGAAGGGAGCTGGAGCGGAGTCTGGCTGAAAAGCAGGAGGAGCTTGCGCGGCTTTCCGGCAGTATTTCCGATGCAGCCGGGCGGGAGGAGGACTGCAGAAAGCAGGCGGAGCGCTGTCCGGAGCTGGAGGAAGGCATCCGGGCGGCAGGCCGGCAGCTGGAGCAGCTTCTGGAGCTGGAGCGGCAGA
>JAUNGW010000195.1 GCA_030524245.1 Eubacteriales bacterium | reverse complement strand
GCTCTTCCGGCGGCTCCTGCGGCTGCGGCTCCAACAGGCGGATCCGGCAGGCATACCGCAGCGGTTACAACGCCGGTTACCGGGACGGCTACCATGCCGGCTACCGGGACGGTTTTCGGACGGCAGGCGGCGGCAATGTGGATATCATGCCCCTGACCGGCGCAGATTCCATTTCCGTTGACTATAACGGCTGCGGCTGCAATTCCTGACTGTCAGGCCGAAAAGAATCCTGCCATACAGGCTTCTTTGCCTGCGGCGGGGCGTCAGCGTCATAATTCCCCCCGCCGCAGCGCGGTTCCCGCGGAGCGTTTTCATATCATAGGGCGCACCCTATGATATGAAAACGGCAGGCCGGATTTTAAATCCTGCCTGCCGCATACTCCGAGGCCTTCTCTGACGCCTCTGCCTGCTTGTAATAATATTTGATAATATCCTTCCTCGTGATCATCCCGATGAACATATCCCTGTCATCTACCACAGGAACGAAATTCTGGTTCAGAGCCCTGTCTATCATGTCCTCCATGTTGGACTTCACATGCACCGGCCGGTAGTCCATCCTGCGCTTTATGGTGGTTACAGGAATCCCCTCAGCCTCCTTTAAATTCAGATTATACTGGTTCTTGATACCCCAAAGCATATCGCCTTCCGTAATTGTTCCCACATAACGTCCGTCTCTGGTCAGAAGCGGTACCGCTGAAAATTTATGATACTCCATCTTCTCCAGTGTCTGGCGGATGGAATCATCCTCGTTTATGTAAGCAACTTCACTTTTCGGAGTAAGAAAAAACAAGATATTCATGGAAAAGCTTTCACGCCCCTTCTGTATTTTTCCCTATTATAGCATGTTTCTTCCAAATATACTGTAAACTTTTTCTTAAAATAATAGTAATTGTTCAGGACGGCGGGGAAATCAAACCTAAAATGCGCGTCAAGCCTGCCTGTAAGCACATTCCAGGTCTGATTTCCACCATCGGAGGAGCCTCCGATGTCTCTTTTCCGTTTTTTCGCTCACTCAAGATAATCCAGCGGATCCACCGGAGCGTCCCTGTGTTTCATTTCCAGAAAAATATTGCTGCCTTCGATCGTGTAATACTTCGTGGGCTCAGCCACATACCCCATCAGCTGTCCCTTCTCCAGGTACTCTCCCGCCACGGCTGCCACCTCTTTTAACTGACCGCAGACGACGGAATAATCGTTGCCCAGATCCAGCACCAGGTAATTTCCGATTTCCTCATTGGTTCCCGCCTCCAGAACTCTGGCGTTGGCCGGAGCGTACACCGGATCGCTGATCTCTCCCTGGATTACCAGGCCAGGATTGCACTTGTACTGATCCAGAGTTGGAAAATATATGGTGGATTCCATATTATAATCCAGCACCACATTTCCCCTTACAGGCCACAGCATTTTGCTGGAGTCAGAAAAATTCAGCACCAGGGATGCGGCCGCGTCCAGGCCGGAATCCACCGCTTTTGCCTCCTCCGGCGTCTCCGGTATCTTAGTCCTGTTGTCTGCCGCCCCGTAAATCTCCTCCGCAATCACCGTATCCTGATTGTTCTCCGCCAGCTGCTCCCGGATAACCGGCGGCGCGGGCTCCGGCTCATTGGATGGACCGGCTGTGGGAAGCTGATTTTCCGCAAGAAAATCGCCCTGCCCCTGCATATCCACATATGGATTCTGTTCCTGCCCGCCGCCGTTTCGCATGGTGGCCACTCCTGCCGCAGCTACTATAGTCAGCAGGCCCAGCACCAGCATTACAAGGAATAATTTGTCCTTGAACATCTGATTCATTTTCTCTTTCACCGTTTATCACCTCGGTACTATTCTTACCAAAGGGATTGAAGTTATTCAGCGACAAGAGAAATATTTTTATAATAGTAATGAAGGATATCCTGGAAGCCCCAGCCCTCCGCCGCCATGGCATCCGCCCCCGCCTGGCTCAAGCCGTAGCCGTGTCCCCTTCCAAGCGTCACGGCCTGGATTCTGCTGTCTGCTCCCTCCAGGGAAAAGCAGCTGGAGGGAAGCCCCAGGGCATGCTGCAGCTGTTCTCCGGAAAAGACCGAAGCTCCCGCCTTCACCTGCAGCATATATCCGGAATCATCCTTTTTCACAGCCTGCAGCTGTCCGGCTATCTTCTCTGGGTCTGCCGGCGTCCCTCCGGATATCTGATTTACCAGACCGGCAAATTCCGCGGCAGACCAGGAAAAGCTCTGCCTGTAATCCTTCCGTTCCCGGTCCCATCTGCTTTCCACCGGCTGAAGGTAGGGATAGTCCTCATCTCCCTTTCTCGTGCGCCCGGCGCTGACGGCATGAAACAGGGGAAGCACGTACCGGTCCTCATACTTCATCACCTGACCGGCCGTTTCCTCAGCAGCCTGCCGGCACCGCCCCAGCTCCGTGGCCAGCCGCTCCTTTTCCCGTATGGTCATCCCGGCTGCTTTCACACTCCCGGCGCCGCTTTCGCCGCCGATATAATCCAGGTCCAGCTCCTCCTCGCGAATCTCCGCCCGGCCGTCCATCAGACGGTAAATATACGTGCGGGCAATCACCGCCTGGCACTTTAGCGCCTCCATTTCACAGCCCGAATCGATCTGACAGACCATAACCCCCGGCAGATAATACTCCAGCTGCATGTAAGTGGAGACGCCCTCCCGCTCCATAAGAATCCGCCGGTTCGCCAGGACGCCGGAGGCA
>JAUNGW010000026.1 GCA_030524245.1 Eubacteriales bacterium | reverse complement strand
TTACGCTAATCGTCGGAAAAATATCACGCCAATCATCTGAAAAATGTTGTAAGGGTTATTGTTATGAGGTATAATATAGGCAATGTGAATGGAGACGAGGTGTTCCGAATGAAAAGTTACAGGAAAAGAATTGCTGACGATATTTTGATACGGAAACTGGAAGGAAAAGGTGCAGTGCTGATTGAAGGTCCCAAATGGTGCGGTAAAACAACGACTGCTGAACAGCTTGCTGCCAGTATTTTGTATATGGACGATCCGGAAAAGAAAGAACAGAACATCGCTATGTCTGAATTGAATCCCAAACGATTGCTAAGGGGGGCAGCGCCGAGGCTGATCGATGAATGGCAGCTGGCTCCAAAGCTTTGGGATGCGATCCGGTTTGAAGTCGATCATCGTGGTGAGCCTGGGCAGTTTCTGCTTACTGGCTCTGCTGTTCCAGCTGATACCAGGGAAATTACCCACTCTGGCACAGGACGGTTCTCCTGGCTGACAATGAGGCCGATGAGCCTGTATGAATCAGGAGATTCGACAGGTGAGGTCAGTTTGAAAGACCTGTTTTCCGGTGTGCCGGAGATTGATGGAGATTCCAATTTAAGTATTGACCGCCTGGCGTTCCTTGTGTGCCGCGGAGGGTGGCCGCAAGCGGTGGATATGCGTGATGAAATTGCTTTGGATCAGGCGATGGACTACTACGATGCCGTTGTTCACTCCGATATTAACCGTGCGGACAACGTGCAGAAGAATTCCGAAAGAGTGAAACGGCTTATGCGTTCCTATGCAAGAAATCAAGGTGGTCAGGTTCCAAATACTGTGCTGGCAAGGGATATTTCTGCAAATGATGAAACACTTATCAGTGAAGAAACGGTTGCATCTTATGTGAGTGCGCTGCGAAAAATCTTTGTTGTAGAGGATCTGCCTGCATGGAATCCCAACCTACGGTCTAAAAGCGCGATTCGCTCATCCGATACCCGCTATTATATCGACCCCTCTATTGCGGCAGCGGCATTGGGGATCGGTCCGAATGATCTGATAAACGACTTAAAGACTTTCGGTTTTCTGTTTGAAACTCTCTGTATCAGAGACCTTCGTGTTTTTGCAGATGCTTTGAACGGGGAGGTTTATCATTACCGGGACAAAGACGGGCAGGAATGTGATGCGGTTATCCATTTGAAAAATGGAAAATATTGTCTTATTGAAATCAAACTCGGGGGCGACAAACTCATTGAAGAGGGAGTCAAAAGTCTGAAATCAATGGAGGCTAAAATTGATATTGATAAGATGAACGCACCATCATTTCTTATGGTTTTGACAGGAACCGGAGATTATGCATATCGTCGGCAGGATGGCGTATATATAGTGCCCATTGGCTGCTTAAAGAATTGATTTAACGGAAACAAACCAGTCTGGCATGCATGAAGAAACCCCTCCTTGCGCCATGGGAAAAATAATGGTATACTGTCGTGGTAAAATGTCCTTTTCCCAGCTGTTTGACGGAAAGGGCCGTGAATGACAAAGGAAGGAAACTGCCATGTCTTCAAACAGTGAATATGCTATCCAGGTACAGGATGTAAGCAAGGTCTACCGGCTTTACGAAAAGCCCATCGACCGGCTGAAGGAGTCCTTAAGCCTGACACATAAAAGCTACCACCGGGATTTTTTTGCTCTGAATGATATTTCTTTTCAGGTGAAAAAGGGAGAGACGGTGGGGATTATCGGAACCAACGGTTCCGGGAAATCCACGATTTTAAAGATTATTACCGGTGTGCTGACGCCCAGCTCAGGCTCGGTGCGGGTCAGCGGCGTGATTTCGGCTCTGCTGGAGCTGGGCGCAGGGTTCAATATGGACTACACTGGTATTGAGAATGTATATATGAACGGCACGATGATGGGATTTACCCGCAGCCAGATGGAAAAGAAGCTGCCGGATATTCTGGAGTTCGCCGATATCGGCGATTTCGTATATCAGCCGGTGAAAACCTATTCCAGCGGTATGTTCGTGCGGCTGGCTTTTGCGCTGGCGATTAATGTGGAGCCGGAGATTTTGATTGTGGATGAGGCGCTGTCTGTGGGAGATGTATTTTTCCAGTCCAAGTGCTACCGTAGGATGGAGGAGATCCGGAAGAACGGTACTACGATCCTGATGGTGACGCATGATATGGGAAGCGTGATCAAGTACTGCGACCGGGTGGTTCTCCTGAACAAGGGACATTATGTCGCGGAGGGAGAGGCCGGAAAGATGGTGGATCTTTACAAGAAGATCCTGGCCAACCAGATGGACGCGCTGGAGGAGGAGCTGGATGAGATGAACGACTTCTCCGGGGGAGCCGGAAGCGGCGAGAAGCAGCAGAAAACGCAGAAGCCGCAGCATCAGATGCATGGGGGACTGATGAAGGATAAGCTGTCCATCAATCCGGAGCGTACGGAGTACGGCAACGGCAAGGCAGAGATCTATGATCTGGGACTTTTTGACGAGCGGGGTAATCTGACCAATCTGCTGTTAAAGGGCGAGTATTTTGAGATCAGGGAAAAAATTCGGTTTGCGGAGCCGGTGCAGGCGCCGATTTTCACCTATACCATAAAGGACAAGAAGGGGGCGGACCTGACCGGCACGAATACGATGTACGAGGGAACCCAGATCAAGCCGGTGAAGCGGGGGGATGAGTATGAGGTGACCTTCCGCCAGAAGATGACGCTTCAGGGCGGGGAGTATCTGCTTTCCATGAGCTGTACAGGCTTTGAGCAGGGGGAGCATACGGTATATCACAGGCTGTATGATGTAGCGAGCATTACGGTTATTTCCAATAAGAACACGGTGGGTGTGTATGACATGGAGTCGGAGGTCAGCGCGGTGTTTACGCCGGCGCCCGACAGACAGAGACAGGGGTAAAAGGACAGGAATATGAGAAGAATCGATGACGAGATACAGAGGCTTTGGCTGGAGCATAAGGGCGATATCCGGGAAATCCTGAAGGACAATACAAGGCTGGACTGTCTCTACGCCCTTTCCGGACAGAGGGAGACGCTTCTTGAGTGGTATGATTTCAGGCCTCAGGCAAGGCTTTTGCAGGTGGGGGCGGATTACGGCACCATGACCGGGCTTTTCCGTACCAGCGTGGCGGAGGTGACAGTGGCGGATCCGGATGCGGATGCCTTGAAAACTGTGGAGCTGCGTTTCCCGGGAGCGGCCAATGTGCGGCTGGAGCAGGCGTCTTTGCCGGAGCTTGCCAGGCGCGCGGCGGAGCAGGGGGAAGAGGGGCTGTATGATTATGTGGTTTTTGCAGGAACCCTGGAGGCGCCCTTTGAGGAGAATATCCGCGCGGCGAAGGCGCTTCTGAAAAGAGACGGCGTTTTGATGGCGGCTGTGTCCAACACGCTCGGCATCAAGTATCTGGCAGGCAGTCAGGAGGAGGAGTATTCTCTGACGAAAAATCAGCTGACGGAGCTTTTGGGCAGGGACGGAGGAGCGCTGCGGTTTTATTATCCCATGCCGGATTACCGGACGCCGGTGAGTATTTATTCGGACCGGTATCTGCCGAAAAAGGGAGATCTGACCAGAGTAACGCCGGCCTATGATTATCCGCCGCTTCATATGATTGACCAGGGAGAGAAGTTTGACCAGGCCTGTGAGGCAGGGGTGTTTCCGCTGTACGCCAATTCCTATCTGGTGTTCTGGAGCCGTGAGGCATCCGGCCTGGAAGCGTCCGGCGAACGGATCTTCATGAAATATAATAAAACGAGACGGGAGAATTTTCAGATTCGCACCTGTATTTGTGAGAATGAGAAGGGCCGGTATGTGGAGAAGGCGGCTTTAAGCCTGGCCGGCTCTGCTCATATTGAGTCCTTTCAGGAAAAGTACCGGGATCTGGTTCAGCAGCACAGGACTCTGAAGGTGGCGAAGCCAGAGTTCCGGGACGGAGTGAACGCAGTATTTTTCCCCTATCTGGAGGGGGAGACCTGGGCGGAGAAGCTGGGAGCGGAGATTTCCGGCGGACAGGTGCCGGTGGAGGCGCTTAGGGCGGCCATGGATCAGATTTATGATGTGGATGAAGACTGCAGAGGCGTTTTTCAGCGGACAGAGGAATTTGACGAGGTGTTCGGATATGGGCTGTCGGAGGAGGAGCTTTCTCTGCTGACGGAGGATACAGCCTGCCGGGTGTCCAATATCGACGCGCTTTTTGAAAACATGCTGCTGACGGAGGATGGAATTTACTGTCTGGATTACGAGTGGGTGTTTTTGTTCCCGGTGCCGGAGCATTTTGTGAAATACAGGATTCTGTATTATTTTTACGAGCAGTACAGCAGCGTGATGCCCTATATGTCCCTGGAACAGATTCTGGAGGCCTTCGATATCCGGAGTGAGCTGGCTTCCGTATACCGGAAAATGGAATACAGCTTCCAGCTTTATGTGCACGGAGAGAACCAGCAGCTTTATCTGGGCAATTATCTGGTGGATTCCAAGGATCTGCAGTATGTGCGCCGGACGGAGCAGGAGCTTCGCCGGACCAGAGAGCGCCTGGAGCGGACAAAGAGCCTGGTGAAGGATCGGGATGCGGAGATCCGCAAGATCACGGAGGTGCAGCGGCTGACCAACAATCATGTGACGAACCTGGAGATTATCATCCGGGATCTTCGTCATGAGATCGATGAGATGGGAAAGACCCTGGCTTATCTGGACAAGCACGAGGCGCTGGCCTTCCGGTGCAGAAGAAAGCTGGGAGACGCCTTCAATAAAAAATATCCCAGAGGCTCCAGGCAGCGGAAGGAGCTGGCTTATAAAAAGGAATATCTGCTTCATCCGGTCCGTTCCATGAAGCTTTACTCCACGCCGGAGGGAAAAAATCTGAGGGACGGAGATTTTAATATCGGAGATATTTACAGACAGCACGGGCAGCTTCATTTTCCGCAGGCGGACAATCCGACGGTTTCCATTGTGATTCCTGTGTATAATCAGATTCATTATACGTATGCCTGTCTGGTATCCATTTTGGAGCATACGAAGGACGTGTCCTATGAAGTGATCATTGCCGATGATGTGTCTACGGATGCCACGGAGCGGATTTCTGAATTTGCCGGGGGACTTGTGGTCTGCAGGAATACCACCAATCAGGGCTTTCTTCGCAACTGCAACAATGCGGCCCGCCATGCCCGGGGCAGATATATTATGTTTTTAAATAACGACACCCAGGTGACGCCGGGCTGGCTGAGCTCGCTGGTGAACCTGATTGAGTCGGATGAGACCATCGGCATGGTTGGCTCCAAGCTGGTGTATCCGGACGGCCGGCTGCAGGAGGCCGGCGGCATTATCTGGAGCGACGGCTCCGGATGGAATTATGGCCGGCTGGATGATCCGGACAAGCCGGAGTATAACTATGTAAAAGACGTGGACTATATTTCCGGGGCGGCAATCCTTCTTTCCAGGGCGCTGTGGGAGCAGATCGGCGGCTTTGACACGCGGTTTGCGCCGGCATACTGCGAGGATTCGGATCTTGCCTTTGAGGTCAGAAAGGCCGGCTACCGGGTGGTGTACCAGCCACTTTCCCGGGTAATCCATTTTGAGGGAATTTCCAATGGAACGGATGTGCAGGGAACGGGCCTGAAGCGCTATCAGGCGGTCAACGCAAAGAAGCTGAAGGAAAAGTGGGCGGCACAGCTGGCGGAGCAGTGCGAGAACAACGGCAATCCGGACCCCTTCCGGGCCAGGGAGCGGAGTATGGGAAAGCCGATGATTCTGGTGGTGGATCATTATGTTCCGACCTATGATAAGGATGCAGGCTCCAAAACCACATATCAGTATCTGAAGATGTTCCTGAAAAAGGGATATGTGGTGAAGTTTTTAGGCGACAATTTTATGCACGAGGAGCCATATTCCACCCAGCTGCAGCAGATGGGCATCGAGATTTTATACGGAGCGGAGTACCAGGTGAAGATCTGGGACTGGCTGCGGGACCACGGGGATGATATTGACGTGGCTTACTTAAACCGGCCTCATATCGCGTCAAAGTATATTGATTATATTCTGGATAATACGGATATTAAGGTGATCTATTATGGCCATGACCTGCATTTTCTGAGGGAGATGCGGGAGTATGAGGTGACCGGGGATCCGAAGATCCGGGAGGACGCGGAGTACTGGAAGTCGGTGGAGCTGTCCCTGATGAGCAAGGCGGCGGTTTCCTACTATCCGTCGTATATTGAGCGGGACGCGATTCATGAGATTGATCCGTCCATCCGGGTGAAGGATATTACGGCTTATGTATTTGAATCGTTTAAGACGGATATCCGGAAGGACTTTGAAAAGCGGGAAGGACTTTTGTTTGTGGGCGGTTTTGCCCATCCGCCGAATGCGGACGCGGTTTTGTGGTTCGCAAAGGATATTTATCCGCTGATCCGCAGCAGGATGGAGGAGGCGGGACAGATTCCGCCGGAGTTTAATGTGGTCGGTTCCAAGGTGACCGATGAGATCAGGGCGCTGGAGCAGCCGGGCAATGGCATTGTGATCAGGGGCTTTGTGAGCGAGGAGGAGCTGGAGGCGCTTTACGCTTCCTGCCGGATTGTGGTGGTGCCGCTGCGGTACGGAGCCGGCGTCAAGGGCAAGGTGGTGGAGGCCATTTACAACGGCGCTCCCATTGTGACCACATCCATCGGAGCCGAGGGAATCCCCCATGTGGAGTCGGTGCTGAAGACGGAGGATGAGCCGGAGCAGTTTGCCCGGACCGTTATGGAGCTTTACGGGGATACAGAGCAGTGCCGTGCTCTGTGTGAGAGAACGCAGGACTATATCCGCAGGTATTTCAGCGTGGATGCGGCATGGAGACGGATCGAGGAGGATTTTAAGCCCCGGGAAAGATAAAAGCTGTTGAGAGGAGAACGCGATGCAGGCAATTTTACTGGCGGGAGGCCTGGGAACAAGGCTCCGCAGTGTGGTCAGCGACAGGCCGAAGCCAATGGCGCTGATTGAGGGGCGGCCGTTTATGGAGTATGTGGTGCGGGGACTTTCCCGTCATGGCGTCACGGATATTATTTTTGCCGTGGGGTATAAGGGTTCCATGGTGGAGGAGCATTTCGGGGACGGAAGCAGGTTTACGGCGCCTGACGGGACGCCGCTGCGGATGCGGTACGCTTACGAGAAGGAGCTTTTGGGAACGGCCGGCGCCATCAAAAATGCCGGACAGCTGGTGACGGAGGATGAATTTTTCGTGTTGAACGCGGACACCTTTTACCAGATTGATTACGGCAGGCTGGTGAAGCTGAAGCGGGATGCGGGCCTTGATATGGCGCTGGTGCTCAGGGAGGTGCCGGATGTGTCCCGGTACGGAGAGGCGGTTCTGACGGACGGGCGGCTGACAGGCTTTAATGAAAAAAGCCCGGAGCCGAAGGCCGGCGCCATCAACGGCGGCGTTTATCTGATGGACCGGCGGCTGCTGGCGGAGATCCCGGAGGGAAGGGTTTCTCTGGAGCAGGAGATGATTCCCAGATGGCTTATGGAGAAGCGGCCGTTGGGCGGCTTTGTCAATGACGGCTATTTTATCGATATCGGAATACCGGAGGCGTATTATCAGTTTATGGAGGATGTGCGGAAAGGGGTGGTCGTATGGTGATCAGAGGACGGGCTCCGCTGCGGGTCAGCTTTGGCGGCGGCGGAACGGATGTGGCCCCGTTCTGCGTGGAGCAGGGCGGAGCCATTATCGGCAGCACGATCAATAAGTACGCTTACTGTTCGATTGTTCCCAGGCAGGACGATCAGATTATCGTTCATTCTCTTGACTTCGATATGACGGTAAAATACAATACAAAGGAAAACTACGTTTACGACGGGAAGCTGGATCTTGTGACGGCGGCCTTAAAAGCCATGGATATCCATCAGGGCTGCGAGGTGTATCTGCAGTGTGACGCGCCGCCGGGATCTGGTCTTGGCCCCTCTTCCACGGTGATGGTGGCGCTTCTGATCGCCATGGCCCGGTGGAAGGGCGTGGAGATGGACGGCTACAGGCTGGCGGATCTGGCCTACCAGGTGGAACGGGAGGATTTAAAGATTGACGGAGGCTATCAGGATCAGTACGCGGCAACCTTCGGCGGCTTTAATTTTATCGAGTTTCACGGACGGAACAATGTGGTGGTGAATCCGCTGCGGATCAAGAAGGACATTATCCATGAGCTGCAGTACAACCTGCTTTTATGCTATACGGGCAATATCCATGTGTCTGCCAATATCATTAAAGATCAGGTGCAGAACTATGAAAAGAAGGACGCCTTTGACGCCATGTGCGAGGTGAAGGCGCTGGCTTACGCCATGAAGGACGAGCTTCTGCGGGGAAACCTGCACAGCTTCGGCAAGCTTCTGGACTATGGCTGGCAGAGCAAGAAGCGGATGAGCAGCAAGATTACGAATCCGCAGATTGACGAGCTTTATGAGGAGGCCTTAAAGGCAGGCGCTCTGGGCGGAAAGCTTCTCGGAGCAGGCGGCGGCGGATATCTGCTGATGTACTGCCCTTATAATGTGAAGCATAGGGTGGCGGCCAGAATGGAGCAGGCAGGCGGCCAGCTGGCGGACTGGAACTTTGAGCTGCGCGGCGCCCAGGCGTGGATCGCCGATGAAAACCGCTGGGATTATGACAGCGTGAAGGTGCATCTGCCGCGGGGAGATTATGAGTTCAGGCTTTGATTTTTCTGCGTCATGGGAACAGACGGCCTGCAAAACAAAGAGGACGGTTATGGAAAAAGTAATATTTCTTGACAGGGATGGAACCATCAATGAGGAGGTTCATTATCTGTTCCGGAGAGAGGATCTGCGGATCATTCCCGGAGTACCGGCTGCGCTGCGCAGATTGAAGGAGCAGGGCTACCGGCTGGTTGTGGTGACGAACCAGGCCGGTGTGGGCCGGGGGTATTACCGGGAGGAAGACGTAAAGGATCTTCATCTTTATATGAATGAGCTTTTGCAGGCGGAGGGAGCGGAAATCGATGGTTTTTTCTACTGCCCTCATCATCCGGTTTACGGAATCGGAGCGTATAAGCAGGTCTGCCGCTGCAGGAAGCCGGACGTGGGGATGTTTGAGATGGCGGAGCGGCTGTTTGATGTGGACAAGGCGGCGTCCTGGATGGTCGGAGACAAGGAGACGGACCTGGCGGCAGGGAGGAATTACGGTGTCAGGACGGCGCTTGTGGGAACCGGCTACGGGGCCGGTGTTTACGAGGAGTATCTGCATAAGGACGGGGCGCGCCCCTTTGATCTTTACGGAGCAACGCTGATGGATGTGGCAGAAGAGATTCTTCGCCGGGGACGCCGGGAATAAGGGCGTATATTTGAGAGGATTTGAATATGAACATAAATCTGACGGAAAAGCAGCAGGAGATTTTTGATGAGCTGCTGGAGCGATACCCGAAGCTGCTGGCTGTGAGTCCGGCGATTTTAAGGGCTTACGGGATTTTGGAGCGGTGCTTTGAGGGCGGCGGGACTCTTTTCGTTGCCGGAAACGGCGGCAGCTGCGCGGATGCGGAGCATATTGTAGGCGAGCTGATGAAGGGCTTTGTGAAAAGGCGGCCCCTTTCGCCGGAGCTGCGGCAGCGGCTTGCGGCCTGCGATGACGGGCGGGGGCATGGAGTACAGCTGGCAGAGAAGCTTCAGGGCAGCCTGCGGGCGATAGCCCTTACAGGACATCCGGGACTGTCCACAGCATTTTTAAATGATGTGGATGGGGATATGGTCTTTGCCCAGCAGGTGATGGGCTACGGGCGGCCGGGAGATGTGTTTCTGGGGATATCCACCTCCGGGAATTCAAAAAATGTGGATTACGCGGTGACGGCGGCGAAGGCTGCCGGGCTTTCTGTTATCGGCCTGACCGGCCGGGACGGCGGAATCCTTGGACAGCGGGCGGACGCGGCGGTGATCGTGCCGGAGCAGGAAACCTTTAAGATTCAGGAGCTGCATCTGCCGGTTTACCACGCTCTGTGTCTGATGCTGGAAGAAAAATTTTTTGCGGAATAATCCGCAGGTGAGACGAGGAAACAATCATGATAAGCCACACATTTGCAATCTGTGCCTATAAGGATTCTCCATGGCTGGAGGAGTGCATCCGGTCTCTGAAACGGCAGTCGGTGGAGTCGGAGATTATTCTGTGCACCTCCACTCCCAGCCGGTATATCCGCGGGATGGCGGATTTGTTCGGAATTCCCCTTTATGTGAGGGAGGGGGAGAGCGATATCCGGGACGACTGGAATTTCGCCTGCGCCATGGCAGGAACGAGGCTGGTGACCATTGCCCATCAGGATGACCGCTATCATAAGGACTATGCGAAGGCGGTTCAGGAATGCTGGGAGAAATATCCGGACACGACGGTGTTTTCCACGGACTGCGCTGTTTTATATGGCGCTGAGCCGGGAAAGCCGGGAATGGTGCAGTTTGTCAAGCATGTGCTGCGGTTTCCGCTGCGGCTTCGCAGCCTGGCAGACCGGACCTGGGTGAAGCGGGCGGCCTTTTTGTTTGGAAATCCGGTAATCTGCCCCTCCTGTACGTATGATAAGGAGGCGGTGGGGGAGCCGCTCTTTCAGTCGCCGTACAAGTTTGCCCTGGACTGGGACAATCTGTGGCGCCTGGCGGGGCTTCCCGGGCGGTTTATCTGCGAGGAGCGGCCGCTTATCCAGTACAGAATTCACGATGCGGCCACGACCAAGGCATGCATTGTGAGCCACGAGAGAGCGGCGGATGAGGCGGCGATGTTTCGGAAGATCTGGCCGGAGCCGGTGGTGAGGATGATGATGTTTTTTTACCGGAAGGCTTACAAAGCTTACGGAGCATAGATACAGATAAAAGGAGACATTTTTTTGGAATGGAAAGACAGAAGGAATACGTGGAAAAACTGAAGGACCGCAGATGGCTGCGGTGGCAGCTGATGTGGAAAACAGATCTGCTGGTGCTGGCTTTCCTGCTGGGCTTTGCGGTACTGGTTAACCATGGAATTGAGCTGAAGGGCCTGTTTATGGATGATCTGAACCTGTGGTATGCCAACAGGAGGCAGCCGTTTATGGAAGCGGTGTTTCCCATTGGCAGCAGCCGGTTCCGGTTTGTGCATAATTTTGTTTCCTGGGCGCAGATGTGGCTGTTCGGGCCTCATGTAAACTGGTATGTTCCGTTTAACATTCTGGTGAATACGGGGATTGCCTTTACGCTTTATTTTATGGCGAGGAGGCTGAGCCGTTCCGTCTATGTGGGCGTCATCTGTCCGGTTATGTATCTGGCCTCCAGAATGGCCTACTATCAGATCAGCCAGGTGCTGGGGCTGATGGAAGCCATGGCCCTGTGGCTGGCTGTCATGATCCTGTTTCTGCTGTATTTATACCTGAATGAGCAGGACGGAAAGGAAAGCAGAAGAATTTACCTGGCGGCGGCGCTGTATGTGATTGTCTGCTTTGTCCACGAGCGGTACATGGTTCTTCTGCCGGTGATTTTTCTGGCGCTGCTGATGAAAAGGGCGAAAAGATGGCAGCTGTGGGCAGCGCCGGCAGGAGGCTTTCTGCTGGTACAGGCCATCCGTTTTCTGACCATCGGCACGGTGCTTCCTGCGGGAACAGGCGGCACGGAGGTGGTGGATACTTTTAAAATCGGCACGGTGTTCCGCTTTGTGATGTGCCAGATCGGGTATATATTCGGCATCAACGCGGGACCCGGGTATTTAAACGGAGAGACCTTCACGGATGCGCCGATTTATATTATGCTTCTGATCGGCATGGCGGATCTGATGCTGCTTTTGCTGGTGACAGCCTGGGTGATCCGCATGATTCAGTGCAGAAAAACCTGTGTAAGGCATCTGCAGACGGCGGCGCTGTTTGTGGCCTTTATTGGCGCCTGCGTTGCCTGCTCCAGCGTGACCTTCCGTCTGGAGATGCGGTGGGTGTACGTTTCCTTTACTGCCTGCCTGCTGTTTATGGCATGGATGTACGGCGTGCTGGTGGAGCGGTGCGCGGAAAAAGGACGCTGGGTGTGGGGCGTGCCGTTTCTGGCCATGATTACGGCCTATGCGGTGCTGATGCTTCCCGTGGAGCTGTATTACCGTGGAACCTATCCGAATCTGTATTACTGGAGGGATCAGCAGAGATACAATTCGCTGGCGGAGCAGACCTACTGGAAATACGGAGACGAGATCTTTGACAAGACCGTTTACATCGTAGGTGATAAATGGGAGCAGGATGAGTTTGTGGAGGACAATTTCTTCAAGGTGTTTGATCCGCTTCTGCGGGCTGACAGCACGAAGATTGTCCATATTGACGATGTACGCCAGATCGGGCAGATCACGGATGCCATGCTGGTGCTTCAGGAGGAGCCGGATCACGATGGCTACGCAGACGTTACGAGAGCGGTAAAGACCATAAAATGCCGCCCTGTCTACGGCTATTACGATGCGGACGGCTGGACTGATGAGCGGGCTGAGATCCAGGTTATGGCGGGCAGCACGGGGCAGATTGTACTTCATTGTGATTATCCGCTGGAGCTTCAGGAGGATCAGTGGCTGACGGTCTACCTGAATGGGGAAGCGTCAGAATATATAAACTTTGACACCAATGTCAAAGAGGTGACGCTGAATGTAAGACCCTATGAGGTGGCAACGCTGCGGTTTGAGACGAATTTCTTTGTGCCGGATGCCCAGGAAAAGCGGGGAACAACACGGCTTGCATTTTTACTGACGATTACTGCGGACTGACATGGCGCAGGACGGGGACGGATAAGGAGGAATACCGATGAAGGTTGTGATTCTGGCCGGAGGGCTGGGAACGCGGATCAGCGAACAGAGCCATTTAAAGCCGAAGCCGATGATTGAGATTGGCGGGCGGCCCATATTATGGCATATTATGAAATATTACTCGGAGTTCGGCTTCCACGAGTTTATCATTTGCCTGGGGTATAAGCAGTATGTGGTGAAGGAGTTTTTTGCGGATTATTTCCTGCATACCTCGGATGTGACCTTTGATCTGGCAAATAATAAGATGGAGGTTCACAACAATTATTCGGAGCCATGGCGGGTGACTCTGGTGGATACGGGGCTTTATACCATGACCGGCGGACGGGTGCTGCGGATCCGGGATTATGTGAAGGATGAGCCGTTTCTCCTGACCTATGGGGATGCGGTGAGCAATGTGGATCTGGACGCTCTTGTGAAATTCCACAGGAGCCATGGACGGACGGCTACTTTGACGACGGTGAATATCGGCCAGCAAAAGGGCGTTCTGGATGTGGGATCCGACAATGTGATCCGGTCCTTCCGGGAGAAGTCCGCCACAGACGGAGCCATCATAAACGGAGGCTTTATGATGATGAACCCGGATATTTTCAGCTATCTGAAGGACGACAGTACGGTGCTGGAGCAGGGGCCCATGCAGCAGCTGGCGGCGGACGGGCAGCTGATGTCCTTTTATCACGATGATTTCTGGCAGTGCATGGATACCGAACGGGAGATGAAAAAGCTGGAGGAATTCTGGCAGTCAGGCAAGGCGCCCTGGAAGATCTGGAAATAAAGCGGTTAGGGCAGGATAGGAGAGCGTTCATGTATAATCTGGAGGAATGCAGAAAATTTTACGAGGGAAAGCGGGTGCTTGTGACCGGGCACACCGGATTTAAGGGGGCATGGCTCTGCCGGATTCTGACCATGGCGGGAGCCAGGGTAACCGGCTATGCCTTAAAGCCTCCTACGGATCCGGCTCTGTTTCCTCTGCTGATCAGAGAGGACTCCATGGAACCGGTGACCGGCGATGTGCGGGATTTAAGCCATCTGCGGCAGGTGTTTGAGAAGGTGCAGCCGGAGATCGTGTTTCATCTGGCGGCTCAGCCGATTGTGCGGGATTCCTATAAGGATCCGGTTTACACCTATGAGACCAATGTAATGGGGACGGTGAATCTGCTGGAGTGTGTGCGTCTGACTTCTTCGGTACGGTCTCTGGTCAATGTGACCACCGACAAGGTTTATGAAAACCGGGAGTGGGAGTACGGCTACCGGGAATGCGATCCGCTGGACGGCTATGATCCGTATTCCAACAGCAAGTCCTGTTCGGAGCTGGTGACCCACAGCTATCAGAAATCCTTTTTCCAGGACCGGGACTGCGCCATTTCCACGGCAAGGGCCGGCAATGTGATCGGCGGCGGCGATTTCGCCAATGACAGGATTGTGCCGGACTGTGTGCGCGCTGTGGCGTCAGGAAAAGCCATCGGCGTCAGGAATCCATATTCCACAAGGCCGTTTCAGCATGTGCTGGAGCCGCTGTTCGCCTATCTGATGATCGCGCAGCGCCAGTATGAGGAAAAGCGGTTTCAGGGATATTACAACGTAGGGCCGGATGACTGCGACTGCGTGACCACGGGGCAGCTGGTGGAGCTGTTCTGCCGGCTCTGGGGCGGGGATGCCTCCTGGGAGAATCAGTCTCAGGAGGGGCCTCACGAGGCGAACTTTCTGAAGCTGGACTGCTCCAGACTGAAAACAGTCTTTGGCTGGAAGCCCTGCTGGCATATTGAGGAGGCGCTGGAAAAGACTGTGGAGTGGTCGAAAGCATATCTGAACGGAGAGGATGCGGCGGCCGTGGCCGAAAGGCAGATTCTGGAGTTTGGAAACCAGCGGCAGTTCGGGACGATATCCTGAACTGCTGGAGAAAATGAGAGAAATGGAGACGAATCGGAATGGAAAAATCACAGGAGCAGGCGCGCAGGGAGATTCTTGATCTGGTTGCGGATTACTGCGAGACGTATCACATAAAAAATAAAAAGCCATATGAGCCGGGGGACCGGATTCCCTATGCCTCCCGTGTTTACGACGCCGATGAGATGGTAAATCTGGTGGACAGCGCCCTGGAGTTCTGGCTGACCTCCGGCCGGTATACGGAGGAGTTTGAGCGGAAGCTGGCGGAATATCTGGGCGTGAAGTTCTGCTCCCTGGTAAATTCCGGCTCCTCCGCCAATCTGAATGCCTTTATGGCGCTGACCTCCCCGCTTCTTGGGGAGCGGCAGGTGCGTCCGGGAGATGAGGTGATCACCGTGGCGGCGGGATTTCCCACTACGGTAACGCCTGTGATTCAGTACGGGGCGGTGCCGGTATTTGTGGATGTGACGATTCCCCAGTACAACATTGATGTGACCCGGCTGGAGGAGGCGTATTCGGAGAAGACAAAGGCGGTGATGATCGCCCACACCCTGGGAAATCCCTTTGATTTAAAGGCGGTGAAGGCATTTTGCGACAGACATGGGCTGTGGCTGATTGAGGATAACTGCGATGCTTTGGGAAGCCGTTATACGCTGGACGGAGAGGAACGGTTTACGGGGACGATTGGAGATATCGGGACCTCCAGCTTTTATCCGCCTCATCACATGACCATGGGAGAGGGCGGCGCCGTTTATACGGACAATCCCCTGCTTCACAAGATCATCCGCTCCTTCCGGGACTGGGGACGGGACTGCATATGTCCTTCCGGCAGAGACAATCTCTGCGGCCACCGGTTTGACAGGCAGTACGGGGAGCTGCCCTTAGGCTATGACCACAAGTATGTGTACTCTCATTTCGGCTACAACTTAAAGGCTACGGACATGCAGGCGGCCATCGGCTGCGCCCAGCTGGAAAAATTCCCGGGCTTTGTGGAGCGCCGCCGCCATAACTTTGACCGTCTGCGAAAGGCCCTGGAGGACGTGCAGGATCAGCTGATTCTTCCGGAGCCCTGTGCAAATTCCAGACCCAGCTGGTTTGGATTTCTGATTACCTGCAGGCCGGGGACAGACCGGAATACCGTTGTTCCGTTTATTGAGAGCAGAGGCGTTCAGACGAGGATGCTGTTTGCGGGCAATTTAATCAAGCACCCCTGCTTTGACCAGCTGCGGGAGGAGAAGAGAGGCTACCGGATTGCGGGAAGCCTTGAAAACACGGACCGGATTATGCGGGATACCTTCTGGATCGGCGTGTATCCGGGCATGACGGATGAAATGATCGATTACATGGCCGGGACAGTCCGCCAGGCGCTGAAGGCTGGAAAAGAGGCGTAATATGGAGCAGTATGATCTGACAAGGGTTCACGAAGCAAACCTGAAAATGCTAAAGGAGATCGACAGGATCTGCCGGAAATATAAAATCCGCTATATGCTGGAGTCGGGCACCCTTTTGGGGGCGGTCCGCCATCAGGGCTTTATTCCCTGGGACGATGATGTGGACGTGGCATTTACCAGAAAGAATTATGAGGCCTTTATCAAGGTTGTAAGACGGGAGCTTCCGGAGAGCATGGAGCTGGTGCTGCCGTCGGATTTTCAGGGCGGCAGAGGCTTTTATGATTTTACGGCCAGGATTATTTACAAAAACAGCCGGGTGCATGAGGATTCGCCGGAAACGCAGTTTTACGGGGGAAAGCTGAATCACTTGTGGGTGGATTTGTTTACAATCGACGAGCTTCCTGCGGGAAGAGTCTCTGCGGCACTTACAAAGCTTCTCCAGGTGGGGATTTATTCTCTGGCCATGGGCCACAGATACAGGCTGGATTACAGCAGGCACAGCCTTCCCTGCCGGCTTGCCATGGGAATCTGCTGCAATGTGGGACGGCTGATTCCCTTAAAGGCCATATTCCGGATGCAGCTGCTGGTATCAAAAAAGGATGGCTGCGGCCGCAGCAATCTTCGGTATTACAGCAATTACCAGCCGGATTTCATGTACGTGACAATTCAGCGGGAATGGTGCGAGGAGATCATAGACATGGATTTCTGCGGTACAAAGCTGATGGCGCCGAAGCACTGGCATGAGCTTTTAACCTGGCTTTATGGGGATTACATGACTCTGCCCCCGAAGGAAAAGCGGGTTCCGGCTCATTCAACCATAGAGATTCAGGTGTACGATGAGGAAGTGTAGGATGGATAAATTACTTTCGGTGGTGGTGTCTGTATACAATGAAGAGGAGGCGCTTCCGCTGTTTTACGAGACGACAAAGCCGATTCTGGAGGAGCTTTCCTGGGACTATGAGCTGGTGTTTGTCAATGACGGCAGCAGTGACGGGAGCCTGGAGCTTTTAAGGAAGCTGGCGGAAAAGGACGAACGGGTAAAGGTGGTGGCCTTTTCCCGTAACTTCGGCCATGAGGCGGCCATGATAGCCGGCATTGATTATGCCTCCGGAGATGGGATTGTCTGCATGGACGCGGATCTGCAGCATCCGCCCCAGTGTCTGCAGCCGATTGTGGAAAAGCTGGAGGAGGGCTTTGGCGTCATCAATATGGTCCGCACCCGCAACAGGTCGGCAGGCCTGATAAAAAACATCACCTCCGCAGGCTTTTACGCGATGATCAATCTGCTGTCAGATGTGAAATTTGAGGCAAACGCCTCGGATTTTTTTGCGGTTTCCAGTCAGGCGGCGGAGGTGCTGCGGAGAAGCTACAGGGAAAAGGTGAGGTTTCTGCGCGGCTATGTGCAGAGCATCGGCTTTCCCAGAATCTGCATCCAGTATGAGGCTCAGGACCGGGCGGCGGGGGAGAGTAAGTACAGCATCAAAAAGCTGTTCGCCTTTTCCATGAACACGATTATGTGCTTTTCCAACCTGCCCCTGAAGCTCGGAATTTACGCCGGAATATTTGCGGCTCTTATGGGCGTCGCGGTGATGGTCTACACGCTGCTGACCCGTCAGGGAGCGCCCAGCGGATATGCTACGATTGTGATTTTGAACTGCTTCATGTTCGCGATTTTATTTGTGATTGTGGGGATCATCGGGGAGTACATTGCGATTCTGTTCAGCGAGCTGAAGGACCGGCCCATTTATATTGTGGAGGAGACGGAGAACATCGGAAAAAAATAAAACCTCCGTGAAAAACTGCCCGGCGTCTGCTCTTGACGGAAACAGCGGATTATATTATACTGATCCATAGAATTTCGGGCGGCACAAGCCGTCTGCAGGTGCAGAAGCGCCTTGATGCTCCACGGAGCTGACAAGATAAGAAGAGCAGCATAAGAGAAGTACAACAGAAAAACAGACAGACAGCGCCAGGAAGGTGCCGGGGATTCCTCAAGGGATTCCGGAGCATTTTCTGGCGTATTTCTTTTGCTGTTTCGTAAAAAATGGAGGAAAAGACGTGAAGAAGAAGCAGATGGTTTTGTGGATGGCATGTGCAGCGGCAGCTTTCATGGCGGCCTGCGGGCAGAAGGCGGAGACCCGGAGCAGCGGTCAGGAAGCTGATCAGGAAACTGGTCAGGAAGGCGGCCAGGAGGGAAGTCAGGAAGCTGTGAGGGATGATGTGATTGTGGTTATGGGACCGACCTCGGAGCCGGAGGCGGGCTTTGATCCGGCCTACGGCTGGGGCGCGGGAGAGCATGTCCATGAGCCGCTGATTCAGAGTACGCTGACGGTGACGACGCCGGACTTAAAGATTGATTATGATCTGGCCACGTCCATGGAAGCCAGTGAGGACGGACTGACCTGGACTGTGGACATCCGCGGGGACGTGCGGTTTACGGACGGAGAGCCGCTGACGGCGGAGGATGTGGCATTTACCTACAACACCATGCGGGATACAAGCTCTGTCAATGATTTTACCATGCTGAAGGAGGCGGAGGCGGTGGATGAGGATACGGTGGTGTTTCATATGGAGCGGCCGTATTCCATCTGGCCGTACACCATGGCTACGGTGGGGATCGTACCGGAGCATGCTTACGGGCCGGATTACGGGCAGAATCCGGTTGGCTCCGGCCGGTATATGCTGAAGCAGTGGGACAGAGGCCAGCAGGTGATTCTGGAGGCAAATCCGGATTATTATGGAGAGGCGCCGGCTATGAAAAAGGTGACGATTCTGTTCATGGATGAGGACGCGGCGTTTGCGGCTGTCCGGTCAGGACAGGTGGATCTGGCCTATACGGCGGCGCAGTATTCAGACCAGGAGGTGGATGGGTATCAGCTGCTCAGCTTTGAGACTGTGGACAACCGTGGATTTAACCTGCCGGCAGTGGAGCCGGAAGACAGGGAAGGGCTGCCGCTTGGAAATGAAGTAACCAGCGATATTGCTGTCCGGCGGGCCATAAATCTGGCCGTCAACCGGGAGGAAATGATTCAGAATGTACTGAACGGCTATGGGACGCCGGCCTACAGCGTCTGCGACAAAATGCCTTGGTACAATGAAGCGGCCCAGGTGGAGTTTGATCCGGAGCAGGCAAAGACGATCCTTGAGGAGGCCGGCTGGCTGGAAGGGACAGACGGCATCCGGGAAAAAGACGGGGTTCAGGCAGCATTTACCCTGATGTATCCGGCAGGAGATTCGGTCCGTCAGGCTCTGGCAGCAGACACAGCAAACCAGTTAAAGCAGATTGGGCTGAATGTGGCCATAGAAGGAGTCGGCTGGGACGAGGCCTATGACCGGGCACAGAGCGAGCCTCTGATGTGGGGATGGGGAGCGCACACGCCGATGGAGCTTTACAACATCTATCACACGGCGCCGGACAGCAGTCTGGCAGGATACTCGCCCTATGGGAATCCGGCTGTGGACGCGTACATGGATGAGGCTCTGGCCAGCAGCGATCTGGAGGCGTCCTATGAGCTCTGGAAAACGGCTCAGTGGGACGGGCAGACCGGCGTTACCCAGCAGGGAGATATCCCCTGGATCTGGCTGGTGAATATCGATCATTTGTACTGGGCAAAGGATCATTTAAAGGTGGCGGAGCAGAAGCTTCATCCCCACGGCCACGGCTGGTCCATTGTGAACAACGTGGACCAGTGGAGCTGGGACGAAATGGAATAATAAAACCGGAGGCAGACAGAGGTGAAGGAAGGGAGAATGAAAAAGCAGGCGGCGGTGAGATATGTTCTGAAAAAGCTGGTCCGTATGATGTTCTTGCTGGCGCTGGTCAGCGCTGCGACCTTTGCGCTGGTATCGGCGTCTCCGCTGGATCCGCTGACGGCCAATGTGGGGCAGGCGGCGCTGGGGACTATGAGCCGGGAGCAGATTGCGCGGCTGGAGGAATACTGGGGAACCGGCATTCCTTATACGGAGCGTTTTTTATCCTGGGCAGGAGATTTTTTCCGGGGAGATATGGGCGTGTCCCTGCTGTACCGTCAGCCGGTAGCGGAGGTGATCCGTGTAAAAATGATGAATTCCCTGTGGCTGATGGCAGCTGCCTGGGTGATTTCCGGCGCTGCCGGGCTTTTCCTGGGAATCCTGGCGGGGATAAAGAAGGGAAAGCTGGCGGACAGGCTGATATCAGGCTATGCGCTTTTTATGGCCAGTACGCCGGCCTTCTGGCTGGCGCTGGTGCTCCTGATGGTGTTTGCCGTGTGGCTGAAATGGCTTCCCATCGGTCTTAGCGTGCCCATCGGCATGGAGACCTCGGATGTGACGATGGCAGACCGGATCGCCCACGGAATTCTTCCGGCCCTTACGCTGTCCATGACAGGCATTTCCAATATTGCTCTTCATACCCGTGAGAAGATGATTACGGTTATGGAGAGCGATTATGTGCTGTTTGCCAAAGCCCGCGGCGAGTCTGCCAGGCGGATTGTTTGGCAGCATGGAATCAGAAATATGATTCTGCCGGCCATGACGCTTCAGTTTGCCTCAGTCAGCGAGATCATCGGCGGCTCTGTTTTGGTGGAGCAGGTCTTTTCCTATCCGGGTCTTGGGCAGGCGGCGGTGACGGCCGGTCTTGGCAGCGACGTGCCGCTGCTTTTGGGAATTACGGTAATCAGCGCGGCTGTGGTATTTGCGGGGAATCTGGCGGCGGATATTCTGTACGCGGCGGTGGATCCGAGAATTGGCAGGGAGAGAAAACGATCATGAGGAAAATACGGATAAGGACAGAAAACAGAGCGCCGGCGCTTTCTGAGGAGAGCTTCTGGAACCGGCGCCGGGCGGCAGCGCTTCTTGCAGCTGTCTGTCTTGCCGCTCTGGTCTGCGTAACGGCGGCAGGGTGGCTCTGCAGGGAGCAGGCGGCAGCCGTGGATTTTTCCAGAAAAAATCTGCCTCCCTGCCTGGACTGTCCATTCGGGACCGACTGGATGGGAAGGGATATGTTTCTGCGGACGCTTACGGGGCTTTCTTTGAGCATCCGGCTGGGGCTTCTCACGGCGGCGGTAAGCTCCGCGGTGGCTCTGGCGCTGGGCACCAGCTGCGCGGTGCTTGGAGAATGGGCGGACAGCGCGATTGGCTGCCTGATTGATCTGGTGCTGGGAATTCCGCATATGCTTCTGCTGGTGCTGATTTCCTGCGCTGTGGGAAAGGGATTTAAAGGTGTGCTGATCGGTATTTCTCTGACCCACTGGACTTCTCTTGCCAGGCTTTTGCGGGCGGAGGCCCTGCAGATCAAATCCGGGCAGTATGTGCAGACAGCCAGGAAGCTGGGGAAGGGACCGCTTTATCTGGCGGTGAAGCATCTGGCTCCTCATCTGATTCCGCAGGTGATTGTAGGAATGGTGCTTTTGTTTCCCCATGCGATTCTTCATGAGGCCAGCATTACCTTTCTTGGCTTCGGCCTGCCGCCGGAGCAGCCTGCTGTCGGCGTGATTTTATCTGAAAGCATGAAGTACCTGGCCATGGGACGCTGGTGGCTGGCGCTGTTTCCTGGGCTTTTGCTGGTTCTCGTGGTGATGCTGTTTCATGTGACCGGAGAAATGCTGAAGGGGCTTCTTGACCCGGGACAGACGCACAGGTAGGAGAGATGATGTGAAAAGGCAGGAGAAACGATAAATGGAACCGAAAAACAAGACGAAAACGCCTCTTTTGGAGATTGAAAATCTGTCCGTGTCCTTCGTCCAGTATGAGCGGGGCTGGAAACGGCGGAAAATATGCCCGATCCGGAATATGAGCCTCCGTCTCTCGGCCGGAGAGCTGACGGCGGTGGTGGGAGCCAGCGGCTCGGGAAAAAGCCTGCTGGCCCACGCGGTTTTGGGACTGCTCCCGTACAATGCTTCCTGCGGCGGAGCCATACGGTACGACGGAGCGCCGCTTGATGAAAAGCGGCTGCAGAAGCTGAGAGGCCAGGAGATTGTGCTGGTTCCTCAGAGCGTTTCCTACCTGGATCCGCTGATGCGGGCGGGAGATCAGGTGAGAAAGGGAAAAAAGGATGCACTCAGCCGGGAAAAATGCCGGAAAGCCCTGGCCAGATACGGCTTGGGGCCGGAAACAGAAGCGCTGTATCCCTTTGAGCTGTCCGGAGGAATGACCAGGCGGATTCTGATCGCCGCGGCCGTGCAGGAGCAGCCACGGCTGGTGATTGCGGATGAGCCTACGCCGGGACTGCATCTGGAGGCGGCAAAGCGGGTGATGGGACATTTCCGGGAAATCGCGGACGACGGCGCGGCGGTTCTTATGATTACCCATGATCTGGAGCTTGCGCTGGAAACGGCGGACCGGATTGTGGTTTTCCATGACGGGGAGACCATCGAGGAGTGTGTCCCGGCGGATTTTACAAGGGAGGACAGGCTTTCTCATCCTTACACGAGGGCGCTGTTTCGAGCTATGCCCCAGAACAGCTTTTCAGGTGAAGCCGGGGACCGGGAGGAAAAACCGGTATCCGGAAGTCTGAAGGCCAGCGGCATTTCCTTCCGCTATGATAATGGAAACAGGCAGATTCTCAATCATGCGGATCTGGAAATCCGGGGCGGCGAGCGGCTGGGGCTGACAGCTCCCAGCGGTTTTGGCAAAACGACTCTTTGCCGGATACTGGCCGGATATGAGAAGCCGGATTCCGGCCAGGTGCTTTTGGACGGCCGGCCTCTTTCTGAGTATAAAGGGTACTGCCCGGTGCAGATGATCTGGCAGCATCCGGAGCTGGCGGTGAATCCGCGGATGAGGCTGAGGGATGTTCTGAAAGAAGGCGGAAATATTCCGGACCGGATTATAGAGAGCCTGGGGATCCGCAAGGAGTGGCTGGACCGTTTCCCATCGGAGCTTTCCGGCGGGGAGCTGCAGAGGTTCTGCGTCGCCCGGGCTCTGGGAGAAGGCACCAGGTTTCTGCTGGCAGATGAAATCAGCACCATGCTGGATCTGATTACCCAAAGCCAGCTGTGGCATTTTTTGATTGAGGAAACGAGACGGCGGGGAATCGGGCTTTTGGTTGTAAGCCATTCGGAACCGCTTTTGGATCGTATATGCAGCAGAAAAATCAATTTATGGGAGGATAAGGGATCATGGACGTAGAGAAGCTGCTGTTGCAGGTGAAGAATGGAGAGGTTGCTGTGGAGGAGGCCAGGCAGCTTTTGAAGGATCTGCCCTATGAGGATCTGGGCTATGCGAAGCTGGATCATCACCGGAAGCTTCGGTCCGGCTTTGGGGAAACCGTATTCTGCCAGGGAAAGCCGGATGACTTTCTGGTGGAAATTTACCGGAGGTTCTGGGAGCGGGACGGAGAGGTGCTGGGAACCAGGGCTTCGGCAGAGCAGTATGAGCTGGTGCGCAGGGTGGTGCCGGAGGTGGTTTATGATCCTGTATCCAGGATTTTGAAGGCAGAAAAGGAGGAAAAGCCGCTGACCGGCTGTGTGGCCGTGTGTACCGGCGGGACGGCGGACATTCCTGTGGCGGAGGAGGCGGCCCGGACGGCGGAGTATTTTGGCTGCAGAACGGAACGGATCTATGATGTGGGCGTGGCGGGAATTCACAGGCTGCTGGCACAGCGGGACAGGCTGATGAAGGCAAACTGCATTGTGGCGGTGGCCGGTATGGAGGGAGCGCTTGGAACGGTGATCGCCGGGCTGGTGGACTGTCCGGTGATTGCGGTGCCCACCTCGGTCGGGTACGGAGCCAGCTTTCACGGGCTGTCGGCTCTGCTGACCATGCTGAACTCCTGTGCCAACGGGATTTCCGTGGTAAATATCGATAATGGATACGGTGCCGGATATCTGGCATCACAGATTAACAGAATGGCGGTGAAATAGAATGGAAAAAATACTTTATCTGGAATGTAATTCGGGAATCAGCGGGGATATGACCGTAGGCGCACTGCTGGATCTGGGGGCGGATCAGAAGGAGCTGGTACGGGTGCTGGACAGCATGAAGATAGACGGGTACCATCTGCATTTTGGGCGGAAG
>JAUNGW010000194.1 GCA_030524245.1 Eubacteriales bacterium | reverse complement strand
TGCCTTAAAATAGAAACCCTCCATTATAACACCAGACTTTCAAAATGAGATATACTACAGGAGATTGGAGGTGGTTTGCCGTGAACACATACAAGACTTCACAGGTCGCCGCTGTGATTGGAATACATCCAAACACAGTGCGCCTGTATGAAGAATGGGGTATTATTCCAAGGCCGGAGCGGAAAGAGAATGGGTATCGGGTCTTTACGGATTTTCACATTGATCAAATCCGGCTTGCCCGTACCGCCTTCCAAATTGAAATCCTGCAAAGCGGGCTGCGAAAGAAAATATTTCAGATGGTCAAATTGTCGGCGGCGGGGAAGTTTGATGATGCCCTTGCCCTTACGCAGGCATATTTAAGCGGGCTGCTTCAAGAGCGTGACAATGCGGAGGATGCGATCCGCATTGTGAAGCAAATCATATCCGGCGAAACCCAAGAGAACAGGGCTTTTATGAAGCGGAAAGAAGTATCTGCGTATTTAGGCGTTTCCATGGACACCCTGCGGAATTGGGAAATGAACGGCCTGCTGGCGGTTAAGCGGAAAGAAAACGGCTATCGCATCTATACGGATGACGACATCAAACGGCTGAAAATCATTCGCGCCCTGCGCTGTGCCAATTACTCGCTGGAGGCCATTTTACGGATGCTCCAACAGCTATCCAAAAATCCCAACGTGGATATTAAGACTGTGCTCAATACGCCAAGGCCATCCGACGATATTATCTCGGCTTGTGACCAGTTGATCCGCTCCCTGTCTGCGGCGGAAAAAAACGCCGTCATTCTGATGGAAATGTTGAAGAAAATGAAACAGCAATACGCATAAACCCTCCATCTTACCACCAATGTTTTTATTGGTGGTATTCTTTTATCATCACAAAAAGGAGGGTATGCGTATGCAGGAAGCACTCAAAGTCGAGCGGTTGTCGAAGTCATACGGCAATCAGCTTGCGTTGGACAACTTAAACCTATGCGTCCGGCAAAATTCGGTTTTCGGTTTGCTGGGGGCAAACGGTGCGGGAAAGAGTACGACCATCGAATGTATTTTAGGGACGAAAAAGGCCGACAGCGGCATCATTTCCGTCCTTGGCCGCGATCCCAAAAAAGACCGCCGGAATTTGTTCCAGGAGGTCGGCGTTCAATTTCAAGAGGGAGACTATCAGCCGGAAATCAAAGTTTCGGAACTATGCGAGGAAACGGCTTGTCTCTACAAAAGCCCTGCCGACTGGAAATCGCTGTGTGAACAATTTGGAATCGGGGACAAGGTGAGCCGGGCGGTGAAAAGTCTATCCGGCGGGGAGCGCCAGCGGCTTTTCATAGTTCTGGCTTTAATCCCCGATCCCCAGCTTGTCTTTCTTGACGAGCTGACCACCGGGCTGGACGCAAAAGCGCGGCGGGATGTCTGGAAGATACTTGAGGGGCTGAAAAGCAACTGGCTGACCGTCTTCCTGACCTCGCACTTCATGGACGAGGTTGAGGCCCTGTGCGATGAAATCTGCATCCTCAAAAACGGCAGGGCTGTTTTCTACGGAACGGTGGCCCAGGCAAAAGAACAATGTGGCTGCGAAAAATTCGAAGATGCCTATCTGGTGCTTTCCGGCGAGGAGGGAATAGACGAATGAAAACCTTTGGCACGCTTTTGAAAAATGAGCTGAAGCTCAACATCCGAAATATGAACATGGTGATTTTCGCCATCATCATGCCGCTGGTGGTCCTGATCATCCTTGGCTTTCTCTACGGCACAAAGCCCGCCGCCGTCGGCGCGGCGTATACCTTTATGGATCAGTCCTTTGGTGCGCTCTGCACCATCTCCATCTGCGCGGGGGGCTTGATGGGCCTGCCGCTGGTGGTGGCGGAATACCGGGAACGCAAAATCCTGAAACGCTTTCAAGTGACTCCGGTCAGTCCCGTTATGCTGCTGGCTGTGGAGTTTACGATCTATGTGATTTACGCCGCTGTCTCCATGCTGACCCTGTTTCCTGTGGCAAGGCTGTTTTGGAACGTCACCATTCACGGCTCTTGGCTGGTGTTTTTGGGTAGCTGGCTGCTGACTATGGTATCCACCTTGAGCATTGGAATGATGGTGGGCGGTATAGCGAAAAACGAAAAAACCGCGAGTGTGATCGCCTGTGTGCTCTATTTCCCCATGCTTATTTTTTCCGGCGCGACATTACCATTTGAAGTCATGCCGGAAATGATGCAGAAAATTATCCGTGTTCTTCCCATGACCCAGGGCATCCAGCTCATGAAAGAAACCTCCCTTGGCCTGCCGGTCGGCAAAGTCTGGCTTCCCATTCTTGTAATGGTTGCTGTGACCATTCTGTGTACCGGGATTGCGGTGAAATGTTTTAAGTGGGAGTGACTTGTCGAACCAAGTGCGGCGGCGAATGCGTTCGGCACGCCATACTCCTTTACGGAATGGAGTTAACCTTACGAGGCCTGCGTTGATCAACGCAGGCCTCGTTTTTGCCTTTTGTCAGGAATTGTAACGGCAACAGAAAAACGTGTCTTGCGCTCCCTTGAGTGGCAAAGCAGGCCTTATTTTTCCATCTCACAGGGGATTTTGATTGTCACTTCTCCTCCGCCTGTTTCTGTTGAATTGCCTAAGATAAGCTGTCCGCCGTGTCTCTGGATAATTGCGTTGACCGTATATAATCCGATTCCAAAGTGCGTCTTGGAAGACCGGCGGGTATCATCCATATAGAACCGTTCAACACCATGCGTTAACGCT
>JAUNGW010000193.1 GCA_030524245.1 Eubacteriales bacterium | reverse complement strand
CCGGTACCGACGGTAAGAGGCCGGATGAAAGAAGAGAAAAGAAACAGCTCTGGAGGAAAAGGAATCCGGGGCTGTTTTTTGTGAAACAGCCTTTCTGGAACAAGGATAGAGAGGAGAGATTTCACCATGAAAACAAAAACATTCAATGCAAGATCCATAACGCTGATCGGGATGCTGGGAGCACTTTCCACAGTGCTGATGATGTTCAATTTTCCGCTGCCCTTTGCACCGGCTTTTCTGAAATTCGATATTGCGGAGCTTCCGGCGCTGTTTGCGGGATTTTTCCTGGGGCCTCTGAGCGGATGTGCTGTAGTAGTCATTAAAATCCTGCTGAAACTGGTTATGGAGGGAACAGATACCGCGTTTGTGGGAGAATTTATGAATGTCGTGGGCAGCAGTGTGTTTGTACTCTCTGCCTCACTGATTTATAAATTCCGCCGTACAAAAGCAGGGGCGGTCATTGGCCTTTCCTTTGCATCGGTTCTGGTCAGCATCCTGTTCATTTATCTGAATATCTATGTTGGCTTTCCGATGTATGAGAGACTGTACGGAATGTCTCTTGGCACGATTATCGAGATGGGGGCGGCAGTGAATCCCTTCATTCACGATACGTTTTCCATGATGATCTTTGCCTTCCTGCCCTTCAACCTGTTAAAGCATGGCGTTACTTCTGCCGTCACCTACCTGATCTATAAGCGCTGCGGTGCGGCGCTTCGGTCTGTGGTTTCGGTGGGACATACGATCGGAGCAGATTCAAAAGCATCCGGAGTACACAGTTTGTAAAGGAGGCCTTTCATGAAAACATATACATGGGCGCAGGCACCGGAACCTGTTTCGGAACAGGAAATTCAACACAGAGAGACAGCCGATATTGTGATCATCGGCGCAGGACACGGAGGGACCTGTGCGGCACGCGCTGCGGCGGAGGCAGGCGCTTCGGTGATCGTTCTGGAGCAGCAGGCGGAAGAAAAGCAGTGGATCCTCGGCGTCGGGGAGATTGGGCATATCAATTCCGGATGGCAGGCGGCGCACGGCGTTCCGAAGGTGGATGTGGATACCTTTGTCAACGACTGGCAGCTTCGCACAAACAACCGCTCCAACGTCCGGCTGATACGCACCTACGCGGAAAATTGCGGGGACTGCTTTGATTGGTTCATTGAACCGCTTTCGGAAGAAGAAAAAGACAGCATTCATCCTATGCTGACACCGCCCAGTCCCAATTTCCCCCACTCTTTAAACGGGCTGCGGGCATGGCCCGGCACAGCAAATATGGGAATGGAGCTGCAGAATAAGGCGGTGAAGGAAAATCAGCGCCTTGCGAAAGAGGCGGGGGCGCGGTTTTTCTTCGGAACGAGAGCCTGCCAGCTGAAAAAGGATGGCCGTCGGGCGGCCGGTGTCATCGGTCAGGCAAAGGACGGAAGCTATGTACTGTTTGAGGCCAAAAAGGGCGTGCTGCTTGCAGCAGGCGATTACAGCAGAAATAAGGAGATGTGCGAGGATCTGCTGACAGAGGCGGCGGATCTCATTGAGGAGGGGGACTGGAGCGGCCACGGCTGGGATGGAAGCGGCATCCGCATGGGGATGTGGGCAGGCGGACGTCTGGAGCCTCGCTCCCATGCGGCCATGGGAGGTAATTATTCCTTTCCGGGCTTTGATCTCATCGGGTCCACCGCCGTGCTGCGGGTCAATTCCCATGGAAAGCGGTATTCGGACGAGGGGTTCGGCACGCACATTTTAGCGGCGCTGGCGGGAGCAAAGCAGCCCAACGGAATGCTCTGGGGCATTTTTGACAGCAGGATTGCCGATCAGATTACCTGCCAGGCACCCTGTCATGCCGTATTCGATTACACGGATCCGAAGCGCTGTGAAAAGCTGGAGCAGGCGCTGTTAAAAGCCCGTGAGCAGAAGGGGAAAGCGGCAGTCACGGAAGATGCGGCCGGATACCGGCGCCCCCTGTACTGCGCGGATACGCTTTCGGAGCTGGCGGAAATCCTGTTTGAAAAGGCGGAAGACCGGAAGACGTTTTTGCAGGAGACGGAGCGCTACAACACTCTTTGCCGTCAGGGAAAGGACACGGATTTCGGGAAGGATCCCCATCTGCTTTATCCCATTGAGCAGGGCCCGTTCTATGCCTGCGGACAGAAAAAGGACAGCCGTCATCCCGGAGGACAGTCCCTGAAGCTGTTGGTAACGGTCAGCGGTCTTTTGGTGGATGAGCATCAGCAGGTGCTGGACGGGGAGTTTGAGCCGATTCCGGGACTTTTTGCCACGGGAAACTGCAGCGGCGGACGGTTTGGATTCCAGTACACCACGTCTTTGCCGGGGCAGAGCATCAGCATGGCGCAGACACTGGGACGGGAAGCGGGAAGATGGATCGCCGCGCAATAAGCTTCCCGCTCTTTGGCGATTTCTATTATAATAAAGCCAGAGAACGGAAACAGACGCAAGAGGAGATGGGAAGATATGATTTTAAATGCACAAAAAAAGAAAGATGCAGGCAGTTATCAGGAACAGCTCGCAGAGCTGAAAAAGGAACTGCATCAGGCAGATGCTGTTCTGATCGGAGCAGGCGCCGGCCTTTCTACTTCTGCCGGTTTTACTTATTCCGGAGAACGTTTCGAGAGATTATTTGGAGATTTTATTGAAAAATATCATATTTCTGATATGTACGCGGGAGGCTTTTATCCCTGGCAGTCTCTGGAGGAGTACTGGGCCTGGTGGAGCCGCCATATCTTTGTCAATCGCTACGAGGATGCTCCGAAGCCGGTCTATCAGGAGCTTCT
>JAUNGW010000192.1 GCA_030524245.1 Eubacteriales bacterium | reverse complement strand
ACAAAGTTGCCCTGGCCGAGCAGCAGGTGCGTCTCGTTGTAAACCATGTTGATTCCCTGCGCGGCATAAGCTGCCAGCGCCTCTCCCAGGCCGTCCAGACCATCCGCGATTCCGGTGTTGTGCTGGATGTAGTTGTTGCCATCAAAGTAACTGGTCAGATTATCCGGATTATTTCCCATCAGCACATCACGGATAAAGCTCATCACCAGCTCTTTATTCTCTGTGGTCTTGTCCAGATCCTTAATTTCTGTGCTTCCATCAATCTGTGTATGTCCGGAGGGATTGGGCGCCGCAAGCTCAGCCAGGTTGTCCCAGTGCTCCGCCACCTTTCCATCCTCAAACCGGAAAACATCAAATGCCACCTGCTCGCCGGCTCCCGCAAAATTATATACGGTCTGAAGGAATACATAGTCCCCATCCTCAAAGGCACGGATGTTGCTGACAGTTGTCTTAACCGGAGCCTGAGCAAGGCCTGCCACTGCACTGACAAAGGCATCCGCTCCGCTGCCGAAATCCAGATTGTGCTGAATATAATCATCCTTCAGCAGACTGCGCGCCGTCTCCGTATCTCCGGTCGCAAAGGTATTGATCAATGCCAGCGCCTTCTGGGTCTGGGACAGGGATGCCGCACCAGTCTGTACCGCAGTCTCCGTTCCCGGAATATTCAGGATCTGGCCCACCTGAATCAGGTTGGGGTTTTGAATGCGGTCCCGGTTTGCCGTATATATCTCGTTCCAGCGTTCTCCGTTTCCCAGCTGCCTGCTGGCAATCTTCCAGAGAGAATCATTCTTCTGGACGGTATAATCCGCCGCAAATGCAGACATGGATGTTGCTGCTGAAAGTGCAAGTGTAAGACCTGCTGCCGCAATTCTTTTTTTGTTTTTCATAACATTCGCTCTCCTTTTCTTGCATTTGTTTTTTACAGCCCTTATGATAAAGCCATCTGCCCGGATCGTAAAGTAAGCACTTTATTGTGGTATAGTTACCGGAAGGATACTATGACCCTCATGAAAAGAAAACACGAAAAAAGGCGGAGTCATCCTGCAGGATTCTCCGCCTTTCCGGCAAGCTTTAAATCAACGCCCGGTCCAGAATTCCCTGGCAGTCATTCCACTCTATGCGGCCCGGTAATTTTTCCACATGAATCCTTTGATTTTCCGGATTCATCTTTTGAATAAACTCTCCCAGGCAGCCGGCAGACCGCGCATACCGGTCTTCTGTTCCATAAATAACCGCCACATCCGGATGAACGGAATTCCGCGTATAAAGGCTTTTTAAATCATACGTCTCCAGCCATCCGTCTTCCCCTGCATCTCCCCAGATATTCTCAAAACGCGCGTCAGCCGTCACGTCCTCATCAGTCAGGGAGCCGCAGGATATCATAACCGCCTTACGGTACTGCCGCGGCATGCAAAAGGCAAGATACGCCGCCGTATATGCCCCCTCCCGGAAACCGCACACAGTCATCCGCTCTGTATCTGCAGGGAAATAGGTTCTCAGAAGCTGCGGGATTTCTCTCTGCAGCATATCATAAAACCGCAGTCCATATTTCATATTCATCCCGCAGCTCAGCCGCAGATCCGGGCATACAACCATACAGCCCCTTCGCTCCGCCAAAAGATCCAGATCTGTATGCCGCTGCCACTGCGTATAGTTATCTCCAAGGGGCGGCAGCAGCACACATACGGGATAACTGCCTTTGCGGCATTTTTCAACCGGCGCCACAATATACGCCGCAGTGCTGTCTGTCAGACTTTCAGAATAAAAATTCAGTCTTATAAGCGCCATCTGTTTCTCCTTCACCTCGCTGGTAATGTGGCAAGGAATTTCTGTATCCAGAAATCCCAAAAAGCCCATTCATGATTTCCCGGTCCTTCATGATACTCATATCCATACGGATTTCCCGGTATACTTTCAAATGCAGTTTTTACAGCCTGCCCCGCCACATATCGCTGATCCTCTGTTCCCATGGCGTGAAACACCCGCGGCAGCTCATCCGTTTTCTCCGGAAGCTTCCTGATCAGCTCTAAAATATCATATTCTCCCCCCGTCAGTTCACTCTGGTCTTCCGTTCCATAAATTTCAAAATTCCACTTTTTCTGTTTTTTTGTATCTCTCCACAGCTGCTCCAGCGGAATCGCGCCTCCTGTTGACAGCATGCAGATATGACTGTATTTATCAGGATTCTTTAATCCAATATACATGGCTCCGCCGCCGCCCATGGACAGACCCGCAATATAATTATCCTCTCTGTCACAGCTCATCAACGGGAAACAGCTCCGGCAGAATTCCGGCAGCTCACGTACAATATAATCATAATAATTCTGACCGTGAGCCATATTCAGATATCTGCTGTAACCGGCATCCGGCATAACAACCATCAGGCCAAGAGGCGCCGCATACCGTTCAATGGACGTTCTGCGCATCCACGTGGTATGATCATCGCTGCGTCCATGAAGCAGCCACAATACAGGGCAGCTTTTGCGCCGGTCTCCGCTCATGCCGATTCCCTGCCGCTCCTCCGGCAGAATCACATTGACCGCTGTATCCATTTTCAGAATTTCCGAGTAAAAATAAACCTCCGCAAATGCCATTTTTCTATCCTTTCACAGCTCCGCTCGTCATGCCTCCAATAATATTCTTCTGCATACATACATAAAAAATCATCATGGGGAGCATTGCCAGCACAAATGCCGCAAATACCAGCGGATAGTTCACCGCATACTCTCCCTTGAAGGCATACTGGAACAAGGTAAGCGTCCGCTCCTGCTGAGAACGCAGAATCATGTTCGGCAGCATGAA
>JAUNGW010000191.1 GCA_030524245.1 Eubacteriales bacterium | reverse complement strand
GCTATCGTGGAAGCGGCAAAATAGTGCTTGCATTTCCTGGATTCTTATGGTATCATACGAATGTTGTGACGAAGAAAAAGAGATGGTCCTCTGCTGCCCGTTGAGAGGCATTATAGAACATCAAACGTATGAAGGAGGTTCACACAAATGAACGAAATTATTAAGAACATCGAAGCAGCACAGTTAAAGGCTTCCGTACCGGAGTTTTCCGTAGGCGATACCGTTAAGGTCTACAACAAGATCAAAGAGGGTAACCGTGAGAGAATCCAGGTATTTGAAGGAACCGTTATCAAGAGACAGAACGGCGGCGCAAGAGAGACCTTCACCGTTCGTAAAAACTCCAACGGTATCGGCGTAGAGAAGACCTGGCCTGTACATTCCCCGTTTGTTGACAACATCGAGGTTGTCAGAAGGGGTAAGGTAAGACGTGCAAAGCTCTACTACTTAAGAGACAGAGTAGGTAAGGCTGCTAAGGTAAAAGAGTTAGTAAAATAATTGCGTTGATAAGGGGACAATGAAAATTGTCCCTTTGTTTTACCTGTCTTATATCACAGGAAGAACATACATCATTCGCCGCTGGCGAATCACCATGACAAGGGAAGGAGGATGCGGGTGGAGTTTTATCAGAGCGATGAACCGACCAGGGTGAGACGGATATCTTCCTGGGTGGTGGATATTGTCGTGGCTCTTTCCTTTGCCTGGTTCTGCCTGACCTTTTTCGGATGGCAGATAACCATCAGCGGACAGTCCATGCAGCCGCTTTTTAATTCCGGCGATATGGTGCTGGCAAACCGCCTGATTTACGATTTTGGAAAGCCAAAGCGGATGGATGTGGTAGTATTTGAGCGGGAGGATAAGAAGACCAACGTAAAGCGGATAATCGGAATTCCAGGCGATACTGTTCAGATTGAAGGGGGAATCCTTTATGTGAACGGAGAGCCGGTGGAGGATGAGACCTTAAGAAATGTGTCGCTGGCCGGGCTTGCGGAGAATCCGGTGGAGCTGGGAGAAGGGGAGTATTTTCTTCTGGGAGATAACCGGGACAGCAGCGAGGACAGCCGCTTTGCCAATGTGGGCAATGTGCGGGAGGAGCAGATTCAGGGAAAGGTGTGGCTCCGTATTCTGCCGTTGATTGACATTAAACTGATCCGGTAGCTGAAAAAGCGTTCCGCTGCCGCAGCAGGAGGGAATAATTTGAATATACAATGGTATCCTGGGCACATGACAAAGGCAAAACGTGCCATGAAGGAAGATATCAGGCTGATCGACCTGATCATTGAGCTGGTGGACGCGAGGGTGCCCCTGGCCAGCAGAAACCCTGACATTGATGAGCTGGGAAAGGGAAAGGCCAGACTGATTTTGTTAAATAAGTCGGATATGGCCAGCGAGCAGCAGAATGAGGCATGGATGAGCTGGTTTAGAAAGCAGGGCTTCCATGTGGTGAAGATCAATGCCCGGACGGGTGCCGGCTTAAAGCAGATCAACGCTGTGGTGCAGGAAGCCTGCCGGGAGAAAATTGAGCGGGACCGCCGCCGCGGCATTATAAACAGGCCGGTCCGGGCCATGGTGGTAGGCATTCCCAATGTGGGAAAGTCCACATTTATCAATTCCTTTGCGGGAAAGGCCTGCACAAAAACAGGAAATAAGCCCGGAGTCACCAAGGGCAATCAGTGGATCCGGCTGAATAAAAGCCTGGAGCTTCTGGATACGCCTGGTATTCTCTGGCCCCGGTTTGAGGATCAGCAGGTCGGACTTTTGCTGGCCTTTATCGGTTCCATCAATGATGAGATTCTGAACCGGGAGGAGCTGGCGGTGGAGCTGCTTCGTTTCCTTAGGAAATATTATCCGGAGACATTGAAGGAGCGGTATCCGGATGACGGAAAAGACGATCTGGGTTCCCGGGGAGAGGATGGCGCACTGACAGAGCTGGAGCGCATCGCGCGGCTGCGCGGCTGCCTGATGAAGGGCGGAGAACCGGATATCAGCCGGGCGGCGCTGCTTGTGATTGATGATTTCCGAAGCGGAAAGCTGGGGCGGATTACCCTGGAATTCCCGCCGGAAGAAAGGTGACCGGGATGAGAAGGCTGAGCGGAGAAAAGCTGGAGGCAGAGCGTAAGCGGCTGGAAGCCATGAAGGAGTATGAGTATACTTACGCGGCAAGCGGAGTGATCTGCGGGATCGATGAAGCAGGGCGCGGCCCTCTTGCCGGGCCTGTGGTAGCGGGAGCGGTGATCCTTCCGGCAGAATGCGAAATTCTTTATCTGAATGATTCCAAGAAGCTGTCAGAGAAGCGGCGGGAGGCGTTATTCGAGGAGATCAGGGAAAAGGCGGTTTCCTGGAGCGTTGGCATAGTGGGGCCGGATGTGATTGATGAGATCAATATTCTGCAGGCCACATATAAAGCCATGCGGGAAGCCATCGCGGGCCTTTCTGTGAAGCCGGATCTTCTTTTGAACGACGCGGTGACGATCCCGGAGGTGGAGATAAGCCAGATTCCCATCATCAAGGGTGACGCAAAAAGCGTTTCCATTGCGGCAGCCAGCATTATGGCGAAGGTTACCAGGGACCGGATGATGGCAGAGTATGACAAGCTGTTCCCGGAATACGGATTTGCCAGGCACAAGGGATACGGCACGGCAGCTCATATGGCTGCTGTCCGGGAATACGGCCCCTGTCCCATTCACAGAAGGACATTTATAAAAATATGACAAATACAGACGGAACCAACAAAAGACAGACCGGTGCCCGCTATGAAAAGCAGGCATCGGTGTCAAGCATTTTTGAAAATGTCCCAAAAAATCTTTAACATTAGCCCCGATTA